>DASZRQ010000149.1:0-33380 GCA_035549115.1 Occallatibacter sp.
CCGTCGATCCAGTTGGGCCACATCTGGTATTCAAAGTCGATGGCGCGCACGGAAAGGCGCTTGGTAACCGGAATATCGACGCCGCCGCCCAGAGCGATGTTGGCGAAGCGGCCATAGGCGAAGTTGTACTGGAAGTTCATGCGGCCCCAGCCAAAGAGCGCCTTCGCGTAGGGGTGGAGCTTCCAGTAGCGGGGCAGGGGCACGCGCGGTCCAAAGAGGTAGTTGTCCTCGCGCACATTCTCGCGTGTGTTGAAGCGCAGCCAGCGGGCCTCGGCTTCAAACTGCACCCAGTGGCGCAATTCGAGATCGGCATAGGCGCCCCAGCCGTAAAGGCGGTTGGGCGCTTCTTGCGGAATCCCGTTGCCTGCGTAGTCGGGCTGGAACATGTTGCCGTTGAGTCCCACGTTCAGCCGCATCTGCTGGCGGGTGGCGGCGGGCACTACCTGCGCGCGGGCCGCAAAGGCCCCGGCGAGCAGCAAAAGGCAGGCGAGCAGGGAGGAGATCTTCTTCATCGCGTTGGTGGGATACGTCCCGTCTTTCTTGAAGTCGTTCAGTGCCTAGAATCTAGTTGTTCAGCGCAGCGGTTGCAAGCCAGGCCGGAAACGATGGTTTGCTTCCGGCCTGATTTGGAATCGGGTTTTCTACTGTGGATTCGGAGTGCTGGGCGCGGGCTGCTGTGCGGGTTGCTGCTGATCCGCACCGTTTGCCGGGGGCGCTGCGGCGGGCTGGTCGCCGGCAGGCTGCGCGGCCGGAGCGGCTGCACCCGGAGCCGGTGTTGCCGGCGCGGCGTTGGCGTCCTCATAGCGCTGCAGCTTGAAGTAGACCGGGGTCACTTCGAGCGGCATCTTGTCGCGTGCGTTCATGGGGGCGTAGCGCTTGGCGTTCAGCATCTTCACCTTGTCGTCCCACGGATCGGTCTTCAGCCAGCTTCCCAGGGGCAGCGCGGGAATCTGCGTGAGGTCGTCCCAGTTGATCTTGGGCGCATCGTGGGCCAGCTCGGCCATCCACGGCGTGCCGTCGGGCTTCAGCATCGAGTCGCCAAGCAACGGCGTGTTGAGCGCCTTCAGCTCCTTGCCGCGGTCGGCGAGCTGCTCCCAGTAGAGGCCGGCGGTCGCGAACTTGTCCTTGTACATCGAGGCCGAGAGGAATTCCATGGCCTTCTTGGCGGCAGCGGCGTTGTCCGTGTCGGAGTGGTTCATGTCGATGCGCTTGAAAGTCGACTCGTCCGGAAAGAGCAGGCGGTCGTTGAAGGCGTAGCGGGTGTCGATGTGGTGGCCGAGCACGATGTGCGCCAGCTCGAGCGCCACGACCGAAGCGATGGCCTCTTCATTGGGCAGCGTGTCGATCAGGCCCTTCGAGATCAGGATCGTGTTGCCCACAGTCGTCGCTTCCACCGTGTCGGTCAGCATCACGCGGCAGCGCACCGGGCTCGAGAAGGCAAGGTTGTTGGGCACGGCCAGATTGACCAGGATCTGATCAAGCACCTGCTGCTCATAGCCGTTCTGCGTGAGCGGCGCCACAAGGCCTGCTTCCTCCAGGCGGTCGATCACGTTGTTCTCCGCCTGCGTCACCCACTCGCGGCTGGCCTGCAGCGGGCTCACGTCCTGCGAGTCGTCGCTCTTGTCCTCGGCGTCCTCGATCTTCATGCTCACGTTTTCGCTGTCGCGGGTGGGCAGCTTCAGGCTGTAGCCCCAGAAGTGGGTCTGCGCCTTCAGGCCAAGAGACTTGTTGTCGTCGCCGCGATGGGTCTCTTCCACGTAGATGGCCACGGGGAGCCACACGCCGGGTTGCACGTTCATGCGCCAGCTATCGAAGTGGAAGTAGTGGCGGGAGTCGTCCTCATTGGTGGGGCCGGTGTAGGTGCCGTTGAAGCGCACCACGTTGCCGTCCTGATCCTCAATCCAGATGCGGCCGTAGAAGCGGCCCATGCCGCTCACCTTGGGATGCACGTCGAAGACCCAGGTGCGCACCTGGCCCAGGAACTCGCGCCGCACGTAGCTGAAAACGTAGTGCTGCTGATCAAAGCCCGAGGGGTCCAGGAACATCATCTGCATGAAGCCCGTGGGATTATAGGTGAAATGCTTGTCGAGGCCCAGGGCCTTGGTGAGGCCGGTGATCGAGGCCAGCGAATTCTTGAAGAAACCCTTTTTGTCGCGGGAGCGCGGCTCGTAGGCCTTGTCATAGAAGGCCTTGCTGAAGTCGACGCGGCTGAGCATGTACTGGTCGTCGACCGGCACCTCGTAGAGCTTCACGTCGGGCCGGGTGTCCTGGATGTAGGTTTCCACCAGCGGTGTGTGTTCCTGGATGGCCTTGATCAGCACCTTCTCCTGCCCGATCGCCTTCTGCACCAGCGCTTCCTGATCGGCGGTGAGCTGGTGGGCCTGCTGGTACCTGGGCTCTTTCTTTCTTGCATACGCGAAAGACACCCCCAGCATAAGAATGATCAGGGTCAAAGAGATCTTCCGAAAGGTCATTGCAAGCTCCTGGTTTTCTATCGTCCTGTTCTTTCTGGCTGGCATTGTGCGTGCGCACACAGGCCAGGTTTCTTGCAGCGCATGCGCTGCGGATTTATGCCAACTGGAACGTAATCGTGATGTTCGTTGTCAGATCTACAGCCTGTCCGTTGCGCGTGGCCGGGCGAAAGCGAATCTGCTGGGCAACGCGGCGCGCTTCTTCATCGAGTCCGTGGCCCAGTCCGTGCACCACGCCATCCACCACCACGCGGCCCGAGGCCATGAAGGTGACGCGGAGAATCACGTCGCCCTGCACCTTGAGCTGCCGGGCCTCCGCGGTGTATTGCACGGGCGGCTTCGAGAGAACCTCAAGATTCGTGGATGCGGGAGTTGCCTTCATCGTTTCTGCAGGTGCGGCCTGCGCCATCCGCGGCATGCCGACCGAGCCCACATGGCCGGTCATGCTGCCGGAGTTGCCCGTCCCGCTTGCGCCGGGAATGCCTGCCGAGGCCACATGGCCGATCATGCCCGCATTCGATCCCGAGCGGGTGCCGTTCCCGATGCCGGTGGAACCCACAACGCCCCGCGGGGCCTCGGCGCGGCCCTGCATGCCGCCATAAGGATTGCCGATGGCGGCAACCGTGGCGGGCCTGGTGGCGTTCGGATTGGGCGCAACGCCGAAGGTCTGGCCCAGGTGTACGGGCGCGGTGGAGGGATGCTGCTGCTCCACCTGCGCGGGGGCGGCGGCCCGAAGGGCGGCCTTGGGTTGAGGAGCCAGGATGATGGCCGGCTTGACCACTTTCATCTCCGGCATCTTGAGCTTGGATTCCATCTCAATCGGCTTCAGCGCGGGCTTGGGCTCGGGCTTGGGCAGATTGATCTTGGGGGCCTCCATCTTGACCTCGGCCGGCTTGGGCGGCTCAGGCAGCTTGGGAGGAGGCGTGACTTTGACCTTGGGCTGCGGAGGCGGCGTCGTGGGGAAGATCAGCTCCGTCTGCTCAAAACGGTGCTGTTCGATCACGTGCTTCGCCATCATTCCGATATACAGGACCAAAGCCAGGATCATCAGGTTGATGACCGTGGCGGTGATGAACGATCCTGACCGGCCTTCCGGTTCAGGCAGCAGGCCGAAACTGACGCGTGCTGGATAGGGATTCGTCGACATTGCCTTGGATCCTCAGTTCTTCATGGCCAGGTCACGCTGCGCGCACTTCCCCGGCCGGCAAAAGCTTACGGGGTGCAATCAAACACGAAACAATGCGGTAACGGATTCCTCAGTCCTGCCCGGGAGCCTCGGACTCGTCGGAAGACCGGCGGCTCGGCGGGGTGTTTTCTCTACTGGCGCCGATGGGGGGAAGCAGACTGGCACACGGGGCGAAATTCCGGGTGCAGACCGCAGAACTGCAACTGAATGTATAGCGGCATGGCCATGCAGATGAGCCCTCCGCGCTGTGGAATCAAATACCTTCGCTGCCCTGGACATCGAAATCTCCAATCATCCAAGGCGACAATACAATGAGATGCAGCTATACCCTTTGATGACGGGAAACTGACTCGCTTTACCCTAGTGTAGCGTCTGTAAACTCTTGACTCGCCGCACCCGGGGGGGAACGGGCTACAAGCTACAACTTGAACTGCGGCGGCCGCTTGGCGCGGTCTGGGCCGGGATAGGTGCACCGTCGCGGCCCTGCCTGATGGTTTAGACTCAAGGTAAACCAAAGTGTTCAGGGAAGGGCAAATTTTTTGTGAAGGCACTGGTTACCGGGGGAACGGGATACATCGGTGGCACCGTGGCCGGCCTGCTGGCGGCACGCGGGCATGAAGCCATTGTTTTCGATAATCTTAGCCACAGCCGGCGGGATCAGCTTCCAGCCGGAGCGGCCTTTGTGGAAGGGGATCTTGCAGATCGGGCCGCTCTTGAAAACCTTTTCAAAAACGCCGCCGCCGCGGGCGCTCCTTTTGACGCCGTTTTCCACTTTGCCGCCCTCATCGAGGCTGGCGAATCCATGCGGACCCCGGAGATTTTTTTCCGCAACAACACCGCCTCCACCCTCGCCCTGCTCGAAGCCATGTTGGCCTGCGGCCCCAAAAAGATCGTCTTTTCCTCCACGGCGGCTGTCTACGGCGAACCCGAGTCCGTGCCCATCCCCGAGGACGCTCCGCTGCGGCCCACCAACGTCTATGGCGAGAGCAAGTTGCTGGTGGAGCATATGTTGCGCTGGTTCAATCATATCCACGGCCTGCGCTATGCCTCGCTCCGCTACTTCAACGTGGCCGGGGCCGCTGAAGGACCGGACGGCGTAACCCGCGGCGAGATGCACGAGCCCGAGTCGCACCTCATCCCGCTGATTCTGGATGTTGCGCTGGGCCGCCGGCAATCCATTCGCATCTTCGGCGACGATTACCCGACGCCCGATGGCACCTGCATCCGCGACTACATTCATGTCTCCGACCTTGCGGAGGCGCATCTGCTGGCGCTCGAGGCGCTGGAGACCCGCGACCGGCTCATCTACAACCTGGGCAACAGCAGCGGCTTCAGCGTCAGGCAGGTTATCGAGTCCGCGCGCAGGGTCACAGGCCATCCGATTCCGCTTGAAGTGCAGCCCCGCCGCCCCGGCGACCCGGCCTTCCTGATCGCAAGCTCCGAGAAGGCCATGCGCGAGCTGGGCTGGAAGCCCCGCTACACCGACCTCGACAGCATGATGCGCACAGCCTGGCTGTGGCACCAGAAGCGCTACCGGTAATCCTGCTATTGGGGCTTGGGCGGTGTCTTGGCCGCGGGCGTTGATGCTGCGGGTTTAGCCGGAGCCTTTGCCGCTGAAGACCTCTTCCGCGTGGTGTGATGCTTGGCCGCAGGGCAGGGAGGCGGCGGAGGCGGCGCGGGGCACTTGAACTCCGCCTGCTTTTGCACCGTGGCGCGCAGTTCGACGGCCTGCTTCTCCTGCAGGGCCGCTGCGTCGTTCATCTTGTCATAGAGCGCCAGCCGCGCCTTGCTGAGCGTGTTGAGCGCCTCGATCAGCGTGCCAGCCTGATCGTCGGGCGCGGAGATGCGCGAAGCCTCCACCACGCGCAGCAGCACGTCGTAGAGCGCATCCACATTGCGCGCCACGGCAATCTGCTTGCTCACCAGCGCCGGTGCGGTGTCGGCATCGCGCAGCAGCGGCGGCAGGTTGATCTGCATGTCGGAGACGATGGAACCGATATCCTGACCGGCCTCGTCGCGCACCGAGCCGCGCTTCCATTTGTCCACCTTGATGGTGCCCAGCGTGGCGCGCACGCTGTCGAGCGCGGGCTGCAGCACGGTGGAGGGTCCTGTGAGCGGTGCGGGGGCAGCGGCGGGTGCGGGTGCTTGCGCGGCCAGGCTGAGAGAGCAGAGTCCAAATGCAGCGGCGAGGGATGCCGCACGGTATGCAAACATTCGCTTCGATCTCCTGCAGTGCGGGGGCAGGGCCGGAACGCGCGGCCGCAACCCTGTTGTTTGGATGCTACAACTCAAACCCCGCGTTGGCGCGCAGGGGGTGACTTGCTCCGCATGGGTCCGGCTCGGTAAAGTGGCACCCACGCGGCTTTCATCGCCGGGCGCGGCATCCTGCGCCTGCGCGGCCATTTTTCCCTGCAACCCGTAAAGGAAGTCCCATGTCTTCAAACCCCGCCTCTTCGCTTGCCAGTCAGGATCTTGACTCCACCCTTCGGGAAAACCGGGTCTTCCCGCCTCCCGCGGAGTTCGCCGCCAAGGCGCACATCAAGAACATCGAGGAGTACGAGGCGCTCTACAAGAAATCGATCGAAGATCCTGAGACCTTCTGGGCCGGTGTGGCCAGGGAACTGCACTGGTTCAAGCCGTGGGACAAGGTGCTGGAGTGGAATCTGCCCTCGGCAAAGTGGTTCGTGAGCGGCAAAACTAACCTGAGTTACAACTGCCTCGATCGCCACCTCGACGGGCCGCGCCGCGACAAGACCGCGATCATCTGGGAGGGCGAGCCGGGCGAGATTCGCCGCCTGACCTACGCTGAACTGCACACCGAGGTGCAGAAGTTCGCCAACGCGCTCAAAGCCCTGGGCATCAAGAAGGGCGACCGCGTGGCCGTGTACATGGGCATGACGCCCGAGCTGGCTGTTGCCCTGCTGGCCTGCGCGCGCATCGGCGCGGTGCACTCGGTCATCTTCGGCGGCTTTGCGGCCAACGCCATTGCCGATCGCGTGAACGATGCTGGCTGCGTCGCGATTCTCACCCAGGATGGAAGCTACCGCCGCGGCGGCGAGATTGCGCTGAAGAAGACTGTGGACGAGGCGCTGGCCGCGTGCCCCACCGTGGAGCATGTGGTGGTCTACAGGCGCACCGGCACGCCGGTGACCATGGTGGCGGGCCGCGACTGGTGGTGGCACGACGTGGTCGCCAACGCGCCCACCGAATGCCCGGCCGAGCCGCTGGACTCCGAAGACCCGCTCTACATCCTCTACACCTCCGGCACTACCGGAAAGCCCAAGGGCCTGGTGCACACCACCGGCGGCTACGCGGTTGGCACCTATCTCACGACGAAGTATGTCTTCGACATCCACGACGACGACATCTACTGGTGCACGGCGGATATTGGCTGGGTCACCGGCCACTCGTATGTCGTCTACGGGCCGCTGCAGAACGGCGCGACGGTGCTGATGTATGAGGGCGCGCCCAACTGGCCGGACTTTTCCCGCTTCTGGAAGATCGTCGACGACCACAAGGTCTCTATCTTCTACACCGCGCCTACGGCCATTCGCGCCTTCATCAAGTGGGGCGACGAGCACGTCGAAAAGCACGACCTCAGCTCGCTGCGCCTTCTCGGCACCGTCGGCGAGCCCATCAACCCCGAGGCGTGGATGTGGTACCGCGAGAAGATCGGTCACAATCGCTGCCCCATCGTCGATACCTGGTGGCAGACCGAGACCGGAGCCATCATGATCGCGCCCATCCCCGGCGCGGTGGCCACCAAGCCCGGCTCTGCCACGCGGCCCTTCTTCGGCATTCAGCCGGAGGTGGTCACCCGGCCCGATGCCGAAGGCAATTTCCATCAGGTGCCGGCGGGCTCGGGCGGTCTGCTCATCGTGCGCAAGCCCTGGCCCTCCATGGCCCGCACCGTTTACGGCGATCCCGAGCGCTACAAGAAGACCTACTGGAGCGACGTGCCGGGCTGCTATTTCACCGGCGACGGCGCGCGCCAGGATGCCGACGGCTACTTCTGGCTCATGGGCCGCGTGGACGACGTGATCAACGTGAGCGGCCACCGCCTGGGCACCATGGAAGTCGAGTCGGCGCTTGTTGCCCACCCCAAGGTGGCCGAGGCCGCGGTTGTTGGCCGTCCCGACGACCTCAAAGGCCAGGCCATCGCCGCCTTCGTGACTCTCGAAAGCGGCAACCAGCCCAGCGACGCTCTCAAGGACGAGTTGAAGAAGTGGGTGGCCAAGGAGATCGGCTCACTCGCCCGTCCCGACGACATCCGTTTCACGGAAGCGCTGCCCAAAACCCGCTCGGGCAAAATCATGCGCCGCCTCCTCCGCGACCTTGCCACGCACGGCGAAATCAAGGGCGACACTACCACCCTTGAGGACTTCACCGTCATTGCCAAGCTGCGCGAAGCCGAGGAAGGCTGAGCGGCGCTGTAACCAGCAATCGCCCGGAGGTAACGGATGTCCGAAGCAAACAAGCAGGTGATTCACGCGTTTCTTGAGGATGTGATCAACCGCAAGCTGCTGGAGCGGGCCAACGATCTGGTGAAGGAAGACTTCATCGAACTCGATCCGCTGCCCGGCCAGGCGCAGGGGCGCGAAGGGCTGAAGGCCGTGATCGCCATGCTGCACGCGGCTTTTCCGGACATGCACTGGGTCGCCGACGAGATGATCGGCGAAGGCGACAAGGTGGTGACGCGATTCACCTGGACAGGCACGCATCGCGGCGTGTTCCTCGGCATCTCGGCAACGGGCAAAGCGGTCACGGTCAAGGGCGTGGTCATCGACCGGCTGGAGCAGGGCAAAATGGCCGACAGCCGCATCCTGATGGACACGATGAGCCTGATGCAGCAGCTTGGCGTGATGCCCGGCCCGCCGGCGTAAGTTTCTTCACATCTTGAATGCGTGAGGCTGAAGTGTTTACCCCGCCGCATTCTGCGCATTGGTCGTCGGGTTGGCCTTGGTCAGTAGGCCTTTCAGATACCAGCTTGCGACAATCCACGGCACGCACAGCGCATAGACAATGCGCGCGGCCAGCTTCTTCGGGTTCAGCGTGCGCAGGATGAGCCCGTCGTGTTCGAACGCAAAATAAAGTTCGAGCAGGGCAACCGCGGCAACTGGAATCCACGTCTGGAACAGCGCGATGAGTGCGGCAACTTCCAGCAGGCAGCGGGCGGCATTGCGCGCGAGGCGGCTGCGCCGCACGCCGAGAATGCCGTCGCCCAATGCGTAGCGGCCGAGCTGGCGGCAGGCGGAGCGAAAGGTATTGCGCGGATGATACATCGCGCGCGCATGCGGAAAGGCGACCGTGGTTGCCTTGCGGGCCTCAATGTCGAAGAGCGTGTCCTCGCTGAGCAGCACCGTCTCCGGAAAGCCTCCGATCCGCCGCCACAGCGCCCGCGTAAACGCCATCGAGCGCGCCGTGCATGACTTGTTGGGCGCGTCGAGATCGGTGCGCACGCCGAGGAAAGGCGCGGAGGCGATGTCCCACACCGTTGCGTCTTCCAGCGCAAGGCAGGAGCCGCCGAGGGTGTACTCCGTCTCGCCGCGGACGATGGGCGCAGTGAGCCGAGCCAGCCAGCCGGAGTCGTAGGTGCAGCCCGCGTCCACGCAGGCAATCGTCTCCGTGGTCGCGGCGGCAATGGCAACATTGCGGCCCTTCGAGACCGGGCCGGGCGTGTACTTCAGGCTGCAGGTCTCGTCGCGGATGGGCCGGAGCGTAGGGTTTTTCGAGGCTGCCTCACGCAGCCACTCCCACGTGCCGTCCTTCGAGCCGCCATCCACGATGATGATCTCAGCGGCGGGCGGGTCAAGAGCCAGCAGGCTCTCGATGAGCCGGGGAATGTCCTCGGCCTCGTTCAGCACCGTGGAGACAATGCTTGCGCCCGGCATGGCTGCTGCTCCCTGAAATGACCTGGGCAGCCTCTCCGCTGCCGTGCGTGGGCACGGTGCGGCTTGGCTGCCCTGGAATGGCTAGAAGTTGTAGACCACGCCGATGGTGGCGTGCGCGTTGAACCGCCGGTGCGGCGAGTCGCCCGCTTCATAAGGCTGCACCGTGAACGAGGAGCCAATATCGTCGCCCTGCAGGCGCACGCTGAAGCGCGGGTTCAGCTTGTAGTCCATGCCGATGCCTGCGCCGCCCGCGAAGGACTCATCCGGCTGAATGCTGACGCCGCCGGTGTGCGCCGCGCCCAGCAATCCGTGCACAAACAGGCTGGTCGGTCCGTAGAGGGGAGCGTGAATCTCCGGTCCGGCGAGGTAGTAGTCCATGGTGGGGTTGGTGGGGTTGGCGCGCGTGATGGTCCAGGCGTAGTGGCCGCCCTGCACCGTGAGTCCAAAGAAGCGGCCCCAGTTGCGGGTGACCGAAAGCGTGACCCCCTGCAGGCCGTTGTTGGACTGGTTGATCTGGTTGGTGCTGGTGTAGCCCCAGCCCACATAAGCCTGGTACTTAAACACCGGCTCGGTCGTCGATGCGGGCGGCTTTTCCTTGGCCAACTGGCTCTGCGCCGCCAGCGGAGTCAACAGGGCCGCGGCAGCGGCGCATAGCGAAAGCAACATCTTTCTCGTCAATGGAAAATTCTCCTGAGCTCCCGGCAGGGAACCGTCTGGCCGCACGCGCAACGCATCCGCGCGCCGGTCCCGTGGTGCAATTGCGGTACCCTCATAGACTACCGTTTTACCCCCGGTTCCATGAAGGGCCTCCGCGCTACTCCCTGGGCTGCACGGCCACCGGCGCGGGCAGTTGGACGGCTTTGCCGGACTGGCTGTTGAGTGTGACGGCCTGGCCGCGCGGAAGATAGCGGCCGATCACCTCGGGCCGGGCCCAGTCCATCCCCCAGCCATTCTCGATGGCGACCACGGTATAGCGGCCCGGCGCCGCGTCGTGCAGGTTGAAGCTGCCATCGGAGTCGGTCTGGTCGCGGCGGAAGAGCGGCCAGTTCACCTCGGGGTGATCTGGCACCAGCACGATCATGACTCCGGGCAGACCTTTGCTGTCTTTCTGCGCGATACCCTGCACGCGGGTAATCCCTCGCGCCAGCACCGCGGCCAGCCGCACCGGGTGGCTGCCCACGTCAATCCGGCTGCCCGCGCGCAATCCGGCAGCGGTTTGCAGCGCCTCCACATCCAGCACCTGATTTCCGGCCATCGGTTGAGCCACCAGGGTCCAGCTCCCCGGCGGCACGGCATCGAAACGAATCTCGCCCGTGGGGAGCAGAGGCCCGGTAATCGTGCGCTGCTCGGGACCGTCGCTTACCAGCATCAGTTGCAGGCTCGAGGGTGGAGAGCTGCCGTCGGCCATGCGGGGAATCACCGTGACGCGCGCTGCCGGTACGCCTGTGGCTGCATCCACCTCCACGCTGCCTGATCCGCCGGCGTCCACATCGGAGATGCGCGGTGGAGTGCCCGCGGTGAGTGAGTAGTGGCCGGGTGCGATCCCGGTCAGCTCCACCAGGCCCGGCGTTGTGGGTTGAGTGGGCGCGGCAAAAGACGGCATCTGGGAGCCAAGGATCGTCTGCGAAAGGATAGGGAAGTTAGGCACGCTGCGGCCGGAGCTGTCCGGCGCTCCGGTCCGCACCATCAGGCGTAGCGCGGGCACCGCGTGCAGCGACACATTCAGCTCCTGCTGGTCGCCCGCGGCCAGCGTAATGGGCGCAGCCGCCGCGGCATCCGTAGTGCCGTCGTAGTAGGTCACCGGATAGGCCACATCGAGCGCTGCGGTCTGCGGATTGCGGTTCTCGTCCTGCAGGGAAGGGCGCAGCGCGAACCACGGCATGGCCTTCACAGCCAGCAGATAGGTGCCTGGGCGCAGGTTCCAGTACTCGAACACGCCCTGGTCGTCCGTTGCGCCGGAGACGGTTTCTTCCAAACGCTCGCCGCGCCCGCTGTTATGCGTTTTGCGCGCCAGCAGCACCTGCGCCTGCGGCACCGGTTCTCCGGCATCGTCGGTCACCGTGCCCCGCACCACGGCATCGGGATTGAGCCGGAAGACGATGCTCCCGGTGTCGAGCCCATCGCCCGTCACCACGGCCGAGCTGAACTCCTCGTGCTCGTCAAGAAAGGCTGTCATGTAGCCGCGGCGCGCGGCGCGCAGTCCGTAGCGCCCGGCGGGCATGGGGTCAAACTGAAACTTGCCGTCATCGCCGGTCTGCACGCTGCGGAACAGCGTGAAGTCCTGGTCGTTGACCAGGGACACGGTGGCACGGGGAATGGGCGCTCCCGTGGCTGAATCAAGAAGCGTGCCCGCGATGAGATAGAGCCGCTCCGGAGGAACTGGAGCCGCGGCGCGCTGCGCGTGCGGCGCTGCGGTCTGCGCGATGCAGGCCTGCCCGAGCAGCAGGACAGCGGCGATCTGGAGAAGCCATCTCTTCATGGCTGCGGTGCCTCCACAACCACCGTGGCCGAGCCGTTGGGATCGAGCGTCACTTCCTGGCCGGTAAGGTTTTCGACGACGGCCGGATTGCGGTACTCAATGGGATGAGGACTGGCCGACACGACAATCCTGTATTTGCCCGGCGTCAGGCCGCTCAGTTCCGTTCCTTGCGGATCGTTGGCCTGCACCACCATGCCTTCCTGCGCCGAGGCGATGGTCGGAAACTCCGGAACGAGGTAGAGATACGCCGTGAGCGGCTCGCCCGGCTGTGGATTGAGCCCGGCATACCGCATCGTTACGGTCAGCTTGGCGCAGTCGGTGCGCAGCACCACATCCATGGGCACGCCTGTGCCGCCTGTGCCGGCCACCCACGGCATGGCCCCCATGTTCTGGCCGCCCGCTGTCACCGCGCCGATGCAGACATCCGGCCGCGCCGTTATGCCCTCGATCCAGTAGGAGCCGGGAGGCACCATGGGCAGCCGCTGCGTGTCGGTATCCACAGAGTCGGCTGTATAGTCGCCGTGCATGCCAGGCATGGCGAGTGGCGCAGCCGCAAGCATGAGAATCTGCGTGCCCGGCATCTCGTCTCCCGGATCGTTGTCGTTCGGGTTTGCGGGCGGAGGTTTGGGCGGGCCGGGTTCATAGCGAATCCGGATGGGTGTCGCGCTCTCACTGCTGAGCGGTATGCGCAGATGCATTTCCGCATGGCCCTCCAGGGTGAAAGCCGCCATGCCCGAGGCCTGCCGCAGGCTACCAGGCTGCTGCGGGAAAGGATGTCCGGGGCCAACAGCATCGTTCCGGCTCGCGGTCACCGTCAGCAGATAGGAGCCATCGGGCAGAAAGCCGCATGCGGCGTGCGTCTGCGGATCTTCGGCCAGCGGATAGTCGAGCGGCGCGCCGCCTGCGTCCAGCAACTCGGTATCAAAGGTCCATCCGCTGCCGGGCAGCCGGGCCGGTGCGGCCCGCATTGTGTGAAACACCGCGGGAAGCAGCGTCAGGTTGGCTTCCGCAGTTTGCCCGGCAGCCAGTCCAATGCGCGCCGCGCCAGCGGCATCCGGAGAGCCTCCGTAAAAGACAATGGGGAAACCCTGCGCGTCGGTCTGGGCGGCGTCGCAGGAGGGCGGCACGCCTTCATTCTGGAAAGTGGGCTGGGTGCGCAGCAGATAGGTTCCTTCATCGAGCCCCGCGAAACGGAAAGAGCCATCGGGTGCGCTGAGCCGTGTCGCAACCTGGTTCCATGCAGCGTGACCGTCGGAGATGGTCTGCCGCAGCAGCGTCAGCCCGATGCTGACGCCGGGGTCGCCGGTGCCCAGAGTGACCCTCCCGATGATTGCGCTCGCTGGCGTGAGCGAAAAATGCAGATCAGGCGTTTCGGCGGTTACCTGCACAGTGTGCGTGACCGGCATGGTGTAGCTGACGAGTGTCGCGCGTGAGTTGAATCCCGGCTTCTCCACATCCAAGGTCTGCATGCCCACCGGCACACTGGAAATTTCGAACCGTCCTTCGTCATCGGTCAGCGCGCCCAGCGCTCGTCCATTCACCGTGACTAGCGCCCGCGGCAGCGGTTCCCCTGTGACAGCGTTTGTGACGATGCCATGTACAGGAGCGAACTGCGGAGTGGATGAGTCCTGCGCAGGCAGAACCGGAGCCAGCAGGCACAGCAGCGCGGCCGCGCATGAAAAACGAGCGAATGCCAATGGCCTGCTTGCGCCGGGCGGAGCTGCGGGGTGCATGATGCTCATTGGATGGTCCGGAGACGAAAAGGACATCGGCGATTCCGCGGCACGCGCTCCTCTTACTCTCCGCTTCCGGGTGTGGGCAGCTTGCAGCACTCGCCGGCCTCGGCAGGCTCATTCTGGCCTGCGTCCAGCACCACCTTCCAGCTTCCATCTGGCTCCTTGCGCCAGATGGTCATGTAGCGGCCGCTGGTGACCACGGGATTGCCGTTCGCGTCCTTGCCGCGGCCCTCATAGTGTCCCCAGGTGTAGCCCATGTCGCCTGCCGGACTCATCAGGGCGTCGGTCGGCGTCCAGGTAAGCTGGTAGTCCTTCGGCGACCATGTGGCTGACTTCTCAATGGCCAGGCGGCCGACCCTGGCCGGAGCGCCGTTGCCCAGGGCCACGCCGTCGGCGGCAAACCAGGAGGCAAATCCCGCGCCGCCGCGGGCCGCCACATCCTTCGCAAACTTTGCTTCGAGATCGAAGAGCAGCATCTTGCCCGGCTTGACGGTCGAGTCCACCAGCGGGTTGGGCGCGGCCGACTGAGACATGCCCGGTTGCAGCACCTGTCCATGCGCAGTCAATGCTATGCCGGCGGCCAGAGCGCCCAGTCCAATTGCTTTCCATCGTTTCAGCACTACGAGTTCCTCCCGCCCTGCATCTTCACCGTCATCCTACATCTCCGCAAACGGTTCGTCCGTGCGCGGTTGTGCAACTTCATCTCCAGGCTGGCGTCCAATCGTACAGGCCTGTTTCAGTTCGACTCGTTGATATACTTGAACGATATGTTCGCACCTTGCCGGGTGCGAACGGGGCAGGATACCCGGCATTCCCGGGAGAAGGAAGTACATGGGAGCGTTGCTGGAGTCGATTCATTCCTCGGCAGATATAAAGCGGCTGAACCACGAACAACTGGCCGGGCTTGCCGAAGAGATTCGCGCCTTCCTCATTCAGACACTCTCGAAGACCGGCGGCCACCTGGGGCCCAATCTCGGCGTGGTGGAGCTGACCCTTGCTCTGCATGCGGTCTTCGATACGCCCGCGGACAAGTTTGTCTTCGACGTGAGTCACCAGGCCTACGTGCATAAAATTCTCACCGGCCGGCGTGAGCAATTCGAGACCATCCGCCAGCCGGGTGGCCTCAACGGTTTCATGCTCCGCACCGAGTCCGAGCACGACTGCTACGGCGCGGGTCACGCGGGCACGGCGCTCTCTGCCGCGCTGGGCATGGCCGTGGCGCGCGACCTCGCTGGCGGGCACGAGCATGTGGTTGCCGTCGCCGGAGATGCGGCCTTTACTAACGGCATCTCCTTCGAGGCCCTCAACAACATCGCCGAGCAGACCAAGCGCCTCATCGTCGTGCTCAATGACAATGAGTGGTCCATCGACCGCAACGTCGGCGCCATCGCCCGCTACTTCCACCGCATCGTCACCAACGAGCGCGTGCGCAACTTCCACGAGTCGGCCGCAAAGCTCGTCGAGCGCTTCGGCGGCAAGACCGCCATCACCGTTGTCCGCCGTGCCGAGGAAGCCGCCAAGAGCATGCTGTGGCCCTCGATCCTCTTCGAGGAGTTCGGCCTCCAGTACTTCGGGCCCATCGACGGCCACAACATTCCCCTGCTCATCGAGACCTTCCAGTTCCTCAAGAAGGAAGAGCGGCCCGTGCTGCTGCATATCCTCACCGAGAAGGGCCGCGGCTTCCAGCCCGCTCTCGACGGCCAGAAGAAGTTTCACGGCCTGGGCCCCTACGATCCGGAGACCGGCAAGACTGCCGCTGGCCAGACGACCTGGTCGGAGGTCTTTGCCCGGACGCTGGTGCAGCTCGCCGACGAGGATGCACGCGTCGTCGCCATCACCGCCGCCATGCCCAACGGTACCGCGCTCGATCTCTTTCGCCCCGCGCACCCTCGCCGCTACTTCGACGTAGGCATCGCCGAGGAGCACGCGGTCATCTTTGCCGCGGGCATGGCCACGCGCGGCTTTCGGCCCGTCTGCGCCATCTACTCCACGTTCCTGCAGCGGGCCTTCGATCCCATCGTGCACGATGTGGCTCTGCAGAAGCTGCCCGTGCTCTTCTGCATGGACCGCGCCGGGCTCTCCGGCGACGACGGCCCCACCCATCACGGCCTCTTCGACATCGCCTATCTGCGCGGCATTCCCGACATCACGCTGATGGCGCCCAGGGATGAGGACGAACTGGCCGACATGATGAAGACCGCGCTCACGCTGCCCGGCCCCAGTGCCATCCGTTATCCGCGCGGCGCCGTGTCTGGTGTCGCGCACAAGGCCGCACCCGCCGTACTGCCTGTCGGCAAAGCCGAGGTGCTCGCCGACGGCTCCGATGTCGCCATCCTCGGCCTTGGCCCGATGATCGCGCTGGCGCAGGAGCTTGGCGCACGCCTTGATCGCGAGGGCTACTCGGCCGCGGTCATCAATCCTCGCTTCATCAAACCGCTTGACCGCGAGATGATCGCCGGCTACGCCCGCCGCGTCGCCGCCTTCGTCACCTTTGAGGACCATGTGAAGATGGGCGGCTTCGGTTCCGCTGTCGTTGAAGCTCTCGACGAGATGGGACTCACCGTTCCCGTGGTGCGCATCGGCTGGCCCGACCAGTTCATCGAGCACGGCAAGGTGGACGGGCTGCGCGCCAGGTATGGCCTCACCGTCGACGATGCCTACAGGCAGGTGCTGCCGCTGCTCACGCGCCGCCAGCGGCCCACGCTCGTGGCGAGCTGAGCGAAGCCGATTAACTTGCTGCTGCGCATCCATGTGCGACAATCGCAGGCAGACCGTTTTCCTATGCGATTGCTTCGTATCTTCCAGGCCGGTCTCGGGGCGCTGGCGTTTTGTTGCGCGCCGGTATGGGCGCAGCAACCTTTGCCGCCGCCTGTGCCGCCCGCCAATCAGCTCGTCCTTGCCGGCGGCACGGTCATCGATGTCTCGGCGTGGGGCCGCTCGGCCCGCGATATTTCTGACGCCATCGTGGTGATCACCGACGACAAGATCACCGCCGTTGGCACCCGCCTCGAAGTTCCCATCCCCAAAGGCGCGCGCATCATCGACTGCACCGGCAAGTACCTGATCCCCGGCCTCATTGACGGCTTCGCGGGCATGAACTCGCAGGGCCAGGCCAATGCATTCCTCTACATGGGCGTGACCACGGTGGTCGCCAGCTCCGACGAGCGGCGCGGCCATGTGGACTTTACCGCTAATCCCCGTCCCCATCTCTACATGCTCGACTCCATCGGCACGACGGATGACTGGAGCCTGCTCATCGGCCAGAAGGCCTGGTCCGCGAAGCTGCGCGAGGGAGCGCATCCGGTGGAGCTGAGCCCGGAAGACACGGCCCGCGAGCTGACCGACACAGCCCGTCTCGGCACGCGCGTGCTTTGGCTGGGCGGCGACCTGACCGCGGCCAACTCGCAATGGATCATCGCCCATGCCCACCAGATGGGCCTTGTGACCTATGGCGAGTTTGTGGCCACGCCCTACCGCGTAGGCGTGGAGGCCGGCGTGGATGCGCTGCTGCACATGGGCCGCTACGAACTCGGCGCGGTGCCCGATGAGTTGCAGCGCCCTTTGGCGCAGGACCCCTACGGCTCCGCGGCCTCCACCGCCTACGACTACGCCGAGCATGTGCCCACTACCGATGTGCACCTGCGCAGCTACGCACGTTTTCTTGCGCAGCACCATGCCGCGCTCATGCCAGCCTTCGCCATGTTCTTTCTCAATCTGCCGGGCCATCGCAATCTGTGGAAGGAGCCTGCGGCCTCGCTGCTCGATCCGGCGAACATGTACGATCCGCCGGACCGCGCCACAGGCGAGCTCACCTATCCGCTCTCGTATTGGGCCCGTCACCTTCCCGCCAGCACCCAGCGCTGGATGGAAGAAGGGCAGCGCAAGAAGGCCGACCAGCATGCCATGCGCCTGTGGCAGATCAACCAGACCCTCTTCAACGCCGGCCAGCATTATCTGGCTGCGTCGGGTGCGCCGGCCTTCGGCTCCATGCCCGGTATCAGCGAGCATGTCGAGCTGGAAATGCTGGTGCGGCTCGGCCTCTCTCCGCGCGAGGCTCTGGCCGCGGCCACCAATAACTATGCGTTGCAGTTCGGCTGGACGGAGCTGGGCCAGATTGCTCCCGGACGCCGCGCCGATATTCTGGTTCTCAACTCCGACCCCACCGCGAACATCTGGAACGCCCGCCGCATCACGACCATCATCCTCGATGGCAACGTGATTGACCGCGATGCGCTGCTGCAGTTGAAGAAGTAGGCAGGGAAGGCGCATTACCTCCGGCAGGCAGCGGACGGACCCTATTCCCAGGCTCACGTAAGATGAAAAGAATGGCGTGTGTACGTTCCGCGCCTCTCAGGGGATGATCGAAACCGCGGCCCAAACCATCCAGAAGAAGCGGCACAACAAGCTGTTACTGTTGATCGCGCTCTATAAGGCCGTGCTGGCCCTGCTGTTTGCTGCCGTGGGCATTGGCGCTCTGCGGCTGCTGCATCAGGACATCGGCGACGTGATCGACAGCGTGCGCGAGGCCCTGCACTTCAGCCCCGAGTCGCGGCTGATCAACTTCATCCTCGACAAGGCCTCGCTGGTGGACGATCCCATGCTGCGGCGCATCGGGCTGGTGGCCTTCAGCTATGCGGCGGTCAGCCTGGCCGAGGGTATCGGTCTTTATCTTGAAAAGACCTGGGGCGAGATTCTTACCCTGCTCATCACCGCCTCGTTCCTGCCCTGGGAGATCTTCGAGGTCATCCGGCAGGTCACGGGTCTGCGTGTGGGGCTTCTGGTCATCAATACGCTGGTGTTTCTCTACCTGCTCAAGCACGTCATGGAGCGGCGGAAGCAGAAGCTTCACACGAAAAGCACCTAGATTCGCTTTTTGTTCTCCTATATACCTTCCGGTGCAATCTGAAAAGACCCTCCTCGGTCACCGCACCCAATCAGTAAACACAAGATATTGTGCCTGGTGGCCACTGCTTATCTATTAGGGCGATTCCGGGATTCTCAGAGGCTGCTCCACCCGGAAAACTCACACTTTCGTGCTGAAAATGCGGTTTTTCACCGTTGACCACGGCCCAATGTGGGCTATGATCGGTTTGCGGTGGAGTGCAGTGGAGCAATTTAGAGCTTCATGGGCCAAATCGAACGGATTGCGACCGATTTTCAGCCCCCTCAGGCTCCTCCAATGTACACCCGTTTGAGCCGTCCGGCAGGCGAGGAATCACCTCCGGCAACGCCAACGGACTGAACCGCAGGGATTTAGGAAGCAGGAGTACAGAAAGTGGCAGCGTTTCGGGGCAATCATCCGGCCAAGATCGACGACAAGGGGCGTCTCAAGCTCCCTGCCGCCTTCAAGGCCCTGATGGACGCCGAGGGCGTGAGCCAGTTTTATGTGACCTCGAGCGACGGCGCCAGCGCCGAGATTTGGCCGCTGCCGGAGTGGGAAAAACGCGAAGAGAAGCTGGCCGAGGCCAGTGAGATGGATGACTCGGTGAAGAAGTACATGAAGTGGACCAGCTACTACGGCCAGCAGGTGGAGATGGACAGCCAGGCTCGCATCGTTCTGCCCATGATCCTGCGCAACGACGCGAAGCTGGACGCCGAAGTGACCATATTCGGCATGCGGATGTACCTCGACGTGCAGAACCGCGAAGTGGTGGAGAAGGAACTGCAGGAGCAGAAGCTCACCGCAGAGGATCGCAGGACGATGGCGGCGCTGCTGCGCCAGCAGGGTTCATAGGTTTTTCCAACCCCCCAGGGGGAGCACATGTCGATGTCGAACGAACGCCATGTGCCGGTTCTTTTACAGGATGCGATTGGTTTTTTGAATCTGCGCGCAGGCGCGACGGTAGCCGACTGCACGCTGGGGCTTGCCGGCCATGCGAGCGAGATTGCGCGGCGCATCGGCCCTGAGGGCCGCCTGATCGCTTTCGATCGCGATCCGGAGGCGCTGGCGCTGGCCAAGGCCAGGCTGGCGCGGCTGGCCAACGAGCTGGGCGAGCAGACGCCGCGGTTCACGGTCATCGGCGAGGCGTTCAGCTCCATCGAGCGCCATGTGCAGCCGGGCACGCTGGACGGCATATTGGCGGACTTCGGTGTGAGCAGCCTGCAACTGGACGAAGCGCGCAGAGGATTCAGTTTCATGGCGGATGGGCCGCTCGAAATGCGCATGGATACGCGCACCGGGCCCACCGCCGCACAAGTGGTGAATGAGGCGAGCGAGCGCGAGCTGGCGGACCTTATTTACGAATACGGAGAGGAAAGGAGGTCGCGGAGAATCGCCAGAGCCATTGTCAGGGGGCGGCCAGTGACAACGACGGGTCAGTTGGCCCGGATTGTTGCCCAGGCTGCCCCGGCAATGAAACAGGATCGGATTCATCCGGCCACGCGCACCTTCCAGGCGCTCCGGATTTATGTGAATCGCGAGCTGGACGAGATCAAGGCTCTCATGGAGGCCGCACCGAAATTGCTTAAGCCCTCCGGACGGCTGGCCGTCATCAGCTTTCACTCATTGGAAGATCGCATCGTAAAGGATTCGCTGCGCGACGGCGCGCACCAGGGTATCTGGACAGTGTTGACGAAGAAACCGGCCATGGCCGGCGAAGAAGAGATTGAACGCAACCCCCGCTCCCGCAGCGCCAGGCTTCGGGCGGCGGAAAGAACCGAACAGAAGTACGTGGCAGGCATCAACAATCAGGCAGCGGGCAGACGAGGCAATCGCAATTACTGATCGCTGGCCCCTGATCTCCGAGGAGAGAAACCAATGGCGGCATGCACAACCTATCTCGAGCCCAGCCCCGGCTGGAACCCTCGCGTCGCCGAGCACAACTCCCGCCTGATGGCGGAGCAGCCGCTGCGCCGCCGCGGCATCCGCACGCCGGAGATCATGTTCACCCGGCACTTCGACAACACCCGCCTCGTCAAGGCACCCGATCCGGTGCGTGTGCGCCAGATGCGCGTCTTCACGGCCACGCTCGTGGTGCTGTTCTCGCTGGTCATGGTTTATGGCCTGCAGCACTTCAGCGCCATCGAAGGCTCCTATCGCGTGGAGTCGGAGAAGCAGCAGGTCGAGCAGCTCCGCGAACAGAACCGCCAGCTTCGCCTCTCCGAGGCGCAGTTGGAGCAGCCCGATCGCATTGATACGCTGGCCCGCCAGATGGGTCTGGCTGCGCCGCAGCCCAGCCAGGTGGTGCACGACGACGCGCATCCCGATCCCAGCGCCCCGGTCTTCGCGCAACTCAACCCTCCCCCAGCGCCAGCCCGATAGGACCCGATGGCGAGCACTCTTCCCGCCATGCATGTGGTGCCCAGGGCTGGCCGCACCCGGCCCAACGCATCGCGCACCACGCCGATGCGCCAGTTGCGTTTCTGGCTGGTGTGTCTGTTCTTTGCGTTCTGGGCCGTTGCCATTACCGCGCGTCTCTTCTGGCTGCAGATTGTGCGTCACTCCGAGTATGTGGAGCGGGCGCAGAAGCAGCAGCAGCGCACCTTTGAGGTCGCTCCGCATCGCGGCATTCTCTATGACCGCAATCTACGCGAGCTGGCCATGACCGTGCAGGTCGACTCCATCTACGCCGTGCCCAGCGAAATCGACGACAAGGACAAGGCCGCCTACGCGCGCGAGCTCTCCGCCATCATCCACACCAACCCCGAGGATGCGCGCACCACGGTGCAGGAGATCGAGCATCGCCTCGACGAGGGTCGCGGCTTTGCCTGGGTAGCCCGCCGCGTTACGCCTGAGGTCTCCAGGCGCGTGAAGGCGCTGAACCTCGACGGCATCTACTTTCAGAAGGAGTACCAGCGCTTCTATCCCAACGCGCAGATCGCCGCGCAGGTCCTCGGCTACGTCGGCATCGACGACAATGGCCTCGGCGGTCTCGAACAGAAGTTCGACTCCCGCCTCCACGGCACCCCCGGCCGCGTCTTTACCGCCATGGACGCGCGCCGGCACATTCTCGGTTCGGTGGCGCAGGAGCCCGATCCTGGCCAGAACCTGCAGCTCACCATCGATGAGAACATCCAGTTCATGGCCGAGACGGCTCTGGATCACGTCATGGAGAAGACGCACGCCGACAACGGTACCATCGTGGTGCAGGACGTGCATAACGGCCAGATTCTCGCCCTCGCCATCCGGCCCTCCTTCGACCCGAACGACTTTCGCCACACCACCCCCGCGCTGCTCAAGGATCACGCCGTGAGCGACGTGTATGAGCCGGGCTCGGTCTTCAAGCTGGTCACCTACTCGGCCGCGATGGATACGAACGTGGCCAGGCCGGACGACATGATCGACTGCCAGGGCGGCCAGATTACCCTTGCCGGCCGCGTCATCCATGACGACAAGAGCGATCGTGGTATGGGCGTCGTTACTGTGTCCACGGCGCTGGCCCGCTCGAGCGACGTGGCCGCCGTCAAGCTGGCGCTTAAAGTCGGGCAGGACCGCTTCTACCACTACATTCGCGCCTTCGGCTTCGGCTCCCGCACCGGTGTGGAGTTGCCCGGCGAAACCCGCGGCCTGCTGCGTTCTCCGTCGCACTGGAGTGGCTCGTCCATCGGCTCGCTCGCCATCGGTCAGGAAGTGGGCGTCACGCCCATTCAACTCGTCTCCATGGTCTCCGCCATCGCCAATGGCGGCACCTACATGCCGCCGCACATGCTCGTGCCCGGCCAGCTTGATCCCAGCGGCCAGAAGCCCGATGCTCTCGCTGCCGAGCCCTTCAAGGTCGGCGAGGAGCTGCCCAGTCCGTTGCCTGAGGGTGCGCACCGCGTCATCTCCGAGATGGCTGCAGCCGAGATGCGCAAGATGATGGAGGGTGTCGTGCTGTACGGCTCCGGCAAACCCGCGCAGCTCAATGGATACTCCTCCGGCGGCAAAACCGGCACCGCGCAAAAGATTGATCCCGTCACGCATGCCTACTCGAAGACGATGCACATCGCATCCTTCGCGGGCTTCGCGCCGGTCAATAACCCCGCCATCGCCGTCGCCGTCATCATCGACAACCCCAAGGGCGCTCTCTACTACGGCACCCAGGTTTCAGCTCCCGTCTTTGGCGAAGTGGCGCAGCAGGTGCTCGAATACCTCGGTGTGCCCCATGACATCGACGTGCAGCCCGAGCGCATGCAGGAGGCGAAGAAGAAGGAAGCGCCGGTTCCCGAGGACGACGCCGGCGAGGATCAGGACAACGTCAACCAGCTCTTCGCCGCGGTAAACGACCTGCCCGCTGACGATCCCCTCCGCGCGCCCGCGCAATCGCAGCCCGCCGCATCGCCGGCAGCGCCGCAGCCCGCGATCACGCAGGCTCCTGCATCCGCGCCGGGCACAAAACCAGAGAACGCAGCGCCCGCTCCAAAGCAGGTGGCTGCGCCGCAGATGCTCACCATCAGCGACGGCAAAAAGCTTGTGGTGCCTTCGCTCGTCGGCTTGCCCGTGCGCCGCGTGATTGAGTCCGCCGCCAACGCAGGCCTCGACGTGCAGATCATCGGCGACGGTATCGCCCGCGAACAGGCGCCCGCTCCAGGCACGCAGGTGCCCACGGGCACAAAGATCGTCGTCCGCTGCGGGCATTGAATCGCGCTGCGCCGCGCGTCCATTCCTTCTACAATCGACCACGACATGCTTTGGAAAGACCTCATCGCAGAAATCACCGCCATCGGCGCCACAGGCGACTCCTCTGTGCCCATCGCGGGCATCGAGTATGACTCGCGCCGCGTGCGCCCCGGCTCCGTCTTCGTCGCCATGAAGGGCGGCACCACCGACGGCAATCGCTATGTCGAGAGGGCGCTTGCCGCAGGCGCGCTCGGAATCGTCACAGACTCCGCCGAAACCTTCGATCATCTGCTCGTCTACAGCGCCGGGACGCCTGTTCTCGAAGTGGAGCATGGCCGCCGCGCTCTGGCTGAAGCCTCTGCGGCCTTCTTCGATCATCCGGAAAAGAAACTCGCGGCCACCGGCATCACCGGCACCAACGGCAAAACGACAACCGCTTTTCTCATCGAGCAGCTTCTGGCGGCTGCCGCCCGCACCACAGTGCTCATCGGCACCATCGAGTACCACATTGCCGGAGAAACACGGCCCTCGCTGCACACCACTCCGGAGTCCCGCGACCTCTTCGAGCTGATGGCCGAGGGAGCCTCGCGCGGCGCAACCGAGCTTGTCACCGAGGTATCGAGCCACGCCCTCGATCAGCGCCGTGCCTGGGGCATCCCCTTCGATGTCGCCGTCTTCACCAACCTCACCCGCGACCACCTCGACTACCACGGCACCATGGAGAAGTACTTCGCGGCCAAGAAGCTGCTCTTCGACGGCACGGTCTATCCTGCGCCGCGCGTCGCCGTGATCAATGTGCATGACCCGCGCGCCAAACAGATCGCCGCCTCCGCCCGCCGCGCCGGAGCCGAGGTCCGCACCTGCGGCATCGGCGAGGGTGAGTGGTGCGTCGCCAGCTACACGCTCACGCCCGCCGGAGCAACGCTCGATCTCGAAACACCCGCCGGGAGCGCGCAGGTTGTCTCGCGCCTCGCCGGAGAAGTCAACATCCTGAACCTGCTCGCCGCATTCGCCGCGACTCACGCGCGCGGCATCGCGTTTCACGACCTCGTCGGTTTTATCCCGCAGCTCAGCCCCGTGCCCGGCCGCTTTCAGCCCGTTGATGCAGGCCAGCCCTTCACCGTCATCGTGGACTACGCGCACACCGACGACGCGCTGCGCAATCTCACCGTGCTTGCCCGCCAGATGACTGCGCGCACCGGCGGCCGCGTGCTCACCGTCTTCGGCTGCGGCGGTGACCGCGACCGCACCAAGCGCCCGAAGATGGGCCTCGCTGCGGGTGAGGGAAGCGATCTCGTCTTCGCCACCAGCGACAACCCGCGCAGCGAAGACCCGCGCGCCATTCTCGCAGAGATTGTCCCCGGCCTTGAGGCCAGCGGCGTCAAGTACACTGTGGAACCGGACCGCACTGCCGCCATCGGCCTCGCCCTGCATGCCGCGGAGCCGCGCGATATCGTCCTCATCGCCGGCAAGGGCCACGAGAAGGAGCAGATTCTTGCCACGGGCTCCATTCCCTTCGATGATGCGCAGGTAGCCCTTTCCATGCTGGCCCAACTGGGATACGGTGAACAGCAATGAAACTGAATCTTGCTGAGATTGCCCTCGGCGCGGGCGCGGTGCTGGAGTCTCCATCCAGCATTCCCGGCGCGGGCACGCTCACCGCGCAGGGCTACTCCATTGACTCGCGCACCATTGCTCCCGGCGAGCTGTTCTTTGCCGTGCGCGGCGAGCGGCTCGATGGCCACGACTATGTTGCCGCAGCGCTGAAGCGCGGAGCCCTTGCCGCCGTTGTGGCGCGCGCCCGCGCCGCGTCGTTGCCCGATGTGGCGCTCTCCGCTCCGCTGCTCATCTGTGAAGATCCGCTCGCCGCGCTGCAGGCACTTGCCGCGCATGTGCGCCGCCAGTGGGGAAAGCGTGTCGTCGGTGTCACCGGCTCCGCCGGCAAAACGACCACCAAGGAAGCCATCGCCGCCGCGCTCGGCGCAAAGTTTCACGTGCTCAAGTCCCACGGCAATCTCAACAACGCCTTCGGTCTCCCGCTGCAACTGCTACGCCTCGAGCCGGACCATGAGTACGCGGTCATCGAGATGGGCATGAACCATCTGGGCGAGATTGCTGCCCTCGCGCGCATTGCCATGCCGGACTGGGGCGTCATAACCAACGTTGGCACCGCGCATATCGAGAACTTCGCCGAAGGCCAGGCTGGCATCGCACGCGCCAAGTTCGAGCTGGTGGCCGCCCTGCCGCCCAACGGCGTCGCTTTTCTCAACTGTGCTGATCCATTCGTCTCGCAGTTCGGCCGCGATTTTCCCGGCCGCGTCGTCTACTACGGTTCCGGCCCCTGCGGCGATCCGCAGATCGTCGCCACGCACGAAGACGCCACGGGCCTGCATGTCGACTACCGCGCTGGCACACGTGAAGGTGCATTTCTGCTGCATCTGCTTGGTGCGCACAATGCATCTAATGCCATGGCCGGTCTCGCCGTTGCGCTTGAAGCGGGCGTCGGTCTCGATGCCGCAGTGCGGGCGCTTGAGTCGCTCGTTGCGGGAGACAAGCGCGGCGAGCTCATTGAACTCAACGGCGCAACGCTGCTCAATGACAGCTACAACTCCAATCCCGAAGCTCTGCAGTCCATGATCCGCACTCTCGCCGCGCGTCCTGCGCAGCGCCGCATCCTCATTGCCGGAGAGATGCTCGAGCTTGGCGAGCATGCACCCGCGCTGCACGCCGCCTGCGGCCAGGCCGCTGCTGAGGCACATCTCGATCAGGTGGTCGGCGTGCGCGGCAACGCCGTGCATCTGGTGACTGCCGCTGCCGCGGGCGGAGTGGCAGCGCTTTTCCTCGCCGATGCAGAAGCTGCTGGCCGCTGGCTGGCGCAGAACCTGCGCGTCGGCGATGTCATCCTCATCAAGGGCTCGCGCGGCGTGCATCTCGAGCGCGCCATTGAAAACGCAAAATCCATCCTCGCATCGGAGCGGAAGTGATCCGCCGTTTTCTCTCCCTCATCGCCCTCCTCATCGCCTGCGCCGCGCCGCTGGCCGCGCTAGACCCCGCGTGGACCACGCCCGAGCCGCCTTTCCGCATCGCCGGTAACCTCTATTACGTGGGCAGCCAGGACCTCGCCTCCTACCTCATTGCCACGCCGCAGGGCCTCATCCTCATCAACAGCAACCTCGCTTCCTCGCCCGCGCAGATTCGCGCCAGCGTCCGGAAACTCGGCTTCCACTGGAGCGACATCAAAATCCTCCTCATCAGCCACGCGCACTACGACCACTGCGCCGGCAGCGCGCAAATCCTCCGCGAGACCCACGCGAAGTACGAGGTCATGGCGCAGGATGTCTCCGTCGTCCAATCCGGCGGCCGCACTGATTTCAACTATGGCGCGGATAAAACCATGCGCTTTCCCCCCGCGCATGTCGATCGCGCCCTGTACGACGGAGACAAGGTCACGCTCGGCGGAGTCACGCTCACCGCACATCTCACCGCGGGCCACACGCGCGGCACCACCACCTGGACCTTCGATGAGCAGGAAGGCGGTCGCACGCTCCACGTCGTCATCGTGGGTAGCCCCAACGTCAACCCCGGCTACAAACTCGTCGGCAACCGCGTCTATCCGCAGATCGCGCGCGACTACGCCCACGAGTTCGATGTCCTGGAGCACCTGCCCTGCGACATCTTCCTCGGCGCGCATGGCGGCTACTTCGATCTGGACACAAAATACGCGCACTTTCAGCACGGCGACAAGGATGCCTTCATCGATCCCGCCGGTTACAAGGCTTATGTCGCCGATCGCCGCGCCGCCTTCGAGGCGGAGCTTGCGCGCCAGTCGCATCCACAAGGGAAGCCGAATCCCGGCTTGTAAAATCAACTGAAACCCGCCTCATATCGGCATCGGAGGCCACTTGCTTTACTGGCTGCTCTACGAAAAGCTGTTCCCGTTCTTTCACCCGTTCCGCATCTTCCGCTATCTCACGTTCCGCACGGCCTTTGCCTCGCTCACCGCGCTGCTCATTACGCTCTTCATCGGCCCTTACGTGATCCAGAAGCTGCGCGAGTTTCAGATCGGCCAGCATGTCCGCACCGACGGACCGCAGTCGCACCTCAAAAAATCCGGTACGCCCACCATGGGCGGCGTTCTCATCGTCATCGCCATCCTGCTGCCTACCGTTCTGTGGGCTGATCCATCCAACCCTCTCGTCTGGATCACCGTCTTCTCCACGCTGGGCTTCGGGGCCATCGGCTTTGCCGACGACTTCACCAAAGTGGTCATGCGCCGCAGCCTGGGCCTCACGCCGCGCGCCAAAATCTTCTGGCAGGTCATCGTGTCCACGGCCATCGCCGCTGCGCTTGCCGCGCTTACGCAGCTCAAGATGTTCTCGACCCAGCTCAGCGTGCCCTTCATCAAGAGCTGGCGTCCTGACCTGCAGTGGCATTGGTTCGCCTCAATTCCCCATGCGGGCTTCCTGGCCTTCATCCCCTTCGTCGCCTTCGTCATCTTTGTGCTCATCGGCTCCACCAATGCCGTCAATCTCACGGACGGTCTGGACGGCCTCGCCATCGGCTGCACCATCGTCGCCGCCGGCGCGCTCACCGTGCTCACCTACGTCAGCGGCCATGTGGTCTTTGCCGACTACCTCGAACTCCAGCGCATGCCGCTGGTCTCCGAGCTGACCGTCTTCTGCGGCGCCATGGTCGGCGCCTCCATCGGCTTCCTCTGGTACAACGCCCACCCCGCCGAGGTCTTCATGGGCGATGTCGGTTCGCTCGCCCTGGGCGGCGCCATCGGCACCGTGGCCGTCATCATCCGCCAGGAGCTGCTGTTGCCTTTCATCGGCGGCGTCTTCATCATTGAGGCGCTCTCCGTTGTCCTCCAGGTCGGCAGTTACAAGCTCCGCAACAAGAAACGCATCTTCAAAATGGCCCCGCTGCACCACCACTTCGAGCAGGTCGGCTGGAGCGAGTCCAAGGTCATTGCCCGCTTCTGGATTCTCGCCCTGGTATTTGCATTGTTTGCACTCACCACCCTCAAACTCCGCTGAGGGCCCGCTTTTCTCCGGTGCGCGCGATGCACAATAATGGAGTCGCCGCCCGCACGCGAGCAGCCCGGTAAACGAGCAAGGATGACGTACATGATGGAGCTCAAAGGCAAAAAGGTTCTGGTCGTCGGACTCGGCAAGTCCGGCCTGGCCGCGGCGTTGTTTCTACGCCGCCAGGGCGCGCAGGTCACGGTTTCTGACGTGCGCAGCGCCGAAGCCCTCGCCAAGGATATTCCCGCGCTGCTGGAAGAGGGCATCAACGTCGAAGCCGGCGGTCATGGTCTGCTCACCTTCCGCCGCCAGGACCTCATCGTCGTCAGCCCCGGTGTGCCTCTCGATACGCCGGAACTGGTGCAGACCCGCAACTTTGGCCGACCCATCATCGGCGAGCTGGAACTGGCCGCGCATTTTCTCCAAGGCAGGATTCTTGCCATCACCGGCTCCAACGGCAAAACCACCACCACCACGCTCGTGGGAGAAATTCTGGAAAAGGCCGGCCTGCTCGCTCTCGTCGGTGGCAACATCGGTGTTCCCGTCATCGACCTCGTGGCAGAAAGCACGCCGGACACCTGGTCCGTCCTCGAGGTTTCGAGCTTCCAGCTTGAGTCGACGGAGCAGTTCCACCCGCAAATCGCCGTCATTCTCAACATCACGCCAGATCACCTCGACCGCCACGGCACCTTCGAGAACTACGCCCTTGCCAAGGAGCGCATCTTCGCCGCGCAAACCCCGGAAGACGCTGTGGTCCTCAATGCGGATAATGTGCGCGCCGCCGCCGCCGCGCCGCACGCGCCTTCGCGCGTCTTCTGGTTCTCGCTCGACCGCACAGTGCCCCGGGGCGCATGGGTTGAAGAGGGCTGGGTCGTCTTCCGCATGGAAAAAGGCGGTCCGGCCGAGAAGGTTCTCCCCCTCCATTCCATTCCGCTCAAAGGCGAGCACAACGTCGAGAACGTCCTTGCCGCGGTCTGCGCCGCGCGTCTCGCCGGCGCGCCCGTCGAGGCTATCCGCTCCGCCATTGAGGGCTTCAAGGCCGTCGAGCATCGCCTTGAGTTCGTCGCCACCATCAACGGCGTCGATTACTACAACGACTCCAAGGCCACCAACGTGGATGCCACCGCCAAGGCCGTCGCCGCATTCTCCGGCGGCATCCATCTCATCCTCGGCGGCAAGGACAAGAACTCCGACTACCGGCAGCTCTCCGACCTTCTCCGCCAGCGCGTCCGCGCCGTCTACACCATCGGCTCCGCCGCCGCCAAAATCGAGGGCCACCTCCGCGGCATCGTTTCGCTGCACTCCTGTGAGACCCTCGACCGCGCTGTCTCCGCCGCCGCTTCCGCCGCGCGCCCCGGCGACATCGTCCTCCTCGCGCCCGCCTGCTCCTCGTTCGACCAGTTCGAAAGCTACGAGCACCGCGGCCGCGTCTTCAAGCAGCTCGTCAACGACCTGCGCAGCCTCGGCATTCCAGCCGTCGTCGCGCGCACCCACGCTACCTAAGCCCGCGCAGAGCGGCAGAGACACTCCATGGCCAAGCGCGTAGGCGTCGACAAGTGGATCTTCTTCACCACGCTCCTGCTCGTGGTCATCGGCCTCGCCATGGTCTTTTCCGCCTCGGCCGTCATCGCGCAGGAGCACTTCCACACCCCCTACGCGCTCCTCTCGCGCCAGGCCGGCTGGGCCCTCGCTGGCGTGCTCGCCATGGTCTTCCTCATGAGCGTGGACTACACCCGCTACAACAATCCGCGCTTCATCTATCCTCTGCTCGCCGTCACCACCGTGCTGCTCGTCGGCGTCTTCTTCTTTCGCAACGCCCAGCATGCCCACCGCTGGATTCTCATCGGCCGCTTCTCCTTCCAGCCCTCTGAGCTTGCCAAGCCCGTCCTCATCCTCTTTTTGTCGTGGTTTCTGTGTACGAGACTGGACCAGATGCGCGACTGGCGCCGCACCCTCCTCCGCGCCGCCATCATGCCCGTCGTCTTCATCCTGCTCATCGTCAAGCAGCCCGATCTCGGCACCGCTCTCGTCCTCGCCGGCGTCACCGCCATGATGCTCGTCCTCGCCGGCATGGAGTGGAAGTATCTCTTCATCGGCATCGGCGCGGCGCTGCCTCCGCTGGCCGCCCTGCTCTTCTGGGTCTCCTGGCGCCGCCAGCGCATGCTCGTCTTCCTCCACCCCGACTCCGACCCCCAGGGCGCGGGCTTCCACATCAACCAGTCCCTCATCGCCGTCGGCTCCGGCGGTTTCACCGGCCGCGGCTTCATGGAGGGCATCCAGAAGCTCTTCTACCTGCCCGAGGCCTCCACTGACTTCATCTTCGCCAACATCGCCGAGGAGCTGGGCTTCATCGGAGCCATGGTCATCGTCGTCCTCTTCTGCGTCTTCGCCTACCGCGGCCTGCGCACTGCCTACCGCTCCACGGACCCTTTCGCCCGCCTCACCGCCTTCGGCATCACCACCGCCATCCTCCTGCAGGCCTTCTTCAACATCTCCGTCGTCCTCTCCCTGCTCCCCACCAAGGGAATCCCCCTGCCCCTCATCTCCTCCGGCGGCACCAGCATCTTCGTCACCCTCGCCAGCATCGGCATCCTCCTCAACATCTCCAAAAAGGTCGACTGACCATCCTTCAGCAACCAGCCGCCAATAGGACCCTCCCTGCTCATTCGTCTCTTTGAAGTGCCATCCTGAGCGAACGGGGCCCCGAGCGTCCTTCAGCTCGGGGGTGGTGAGTCGAAGGACCTGCATTTGCTTTTTGCGCAGCAACCATTCGCACGAAAACGGGGTGCCCCATTCTTGCGCAGCAAGGGTGGGAAAGCACGAACCCCACAAAATAGGCCTTGTATCAGGGCACGACTGGCAGGTCAGGGCTTCAGCCCCGACTGCCGCAACGAACCCCAACAAGAACCGGCTTCAGCCGCTGAGGGACGATTCGATCCCCACCAGCATCGGCATCCTCCCAATATCTCCAAGAAGGTCAACTGAAGAATCCACAACGAGTAGGGCAGGGGTCAGCGTGTAAAGACGGTGCTAAGATTGTTTAACTCATAGCCATCAACAGGAGATTGCACTTATGGCTGAATACCCTCCGTATGTCAATGCTTATGGGAGCATTCCGAAGCTTTTTAATGCGATCAAGGCTGCCGCCGTGCCGCCGAAATTTACATCTGACTTCCTAAGCACCGTTCTTGATCTTAAGTCCTCGAGCTATCGTGCGATGATCCCATTGCTCAAGAGGCTCGGGTTTATCGATCCATCGAACGTGCCCACCCAGGCGTACAAAGATTTTCGCGAAGACTCTCTGTCAGGCGTTGTCATGGCAGAACGAATTAAAGACGCCTACAAGGCACTCTTCCAAGCTAACGAGTATGCGTGGAAGCTCGACAAGCCTGCGCTTACGGCAAAGCTGAAGAGCGTCACAGGATTAGCTGAAGATGATCAAATCCTTGCGGCTCTCGTGGGGACATTTATGGCCCTCTCGGCCTTAGCAAAGTGGGGAGCCGAAGCGCCGAAGAAGTCCGAGCCGAAGATAAAAGATGGCGTCGAAGAATCGGGCGAGAGAGCAAAGGTCGACGCTAATCGTGAAGAGGAGCGTCAAACCGCCCCACTGCGACTCTCGTACACGATAAATCTGAACCTACCTGCCACCACCGAGATCGAAGTCTTTAACGCGATCTTCAAGAGCCTCCGCGAAAACCTGCTGAAAGAAATATGAACCCGATGGATGAAATAAAACTCTTTGGAATGCACAATCTCTTACTCGAAACCGAGTTGAAGAGGCTTGAAGACTCTGGCGTGCAAATTGAGCACGCGAAGACGATTCAACGCGCAGAGGTTGTTGACGTAGAACTTTTTGAAAGCGATATTTTGCAGGAAGCTCGTAAGATGGCAGACTTTTACGCTCTCTATTATTCCCTCGAAAACTCCATTCGCCGCCTTATTTCAGAACGGCTTTCCGAAAAATTGGGAGCCACATGGTGGCAGACCTCTGTTCCAGCAGGAATTAGACAGGAGGTGGATAAGAAACAAAAAGATGAAAAGGACACAACGATGTCCATTCGCTCAGAGGACCCTCTTGCCTACACCAACTTCGGAGAACTAATAGCAATTTTTGATCAGAACTGGGGCGAATTTTCAGATACCCTGAGAAGCCAGAAAGCAATGCAAACGATCCTCTCCCAGTTCAATAAGATTAGGAACGTAGTAGCGCACAGTTGCGCCCTAAATGAAGACGAGATCTTACGATTTAAACTGCTAGTAAAGGATTGGTTTCGTATCCAAAGCTAGAGGGCCAAGAGCACAGCCTATCCGATACCGCTCAGCCCAAGCTCTAAGACACGGATTCACTCCAACGAAAATGGTGTCAACACCCCAAACTCAAACAACTGCCCCAACCCCCTCATTCCAAACCCAAATCTCCCCACCCCGTTTTGCGTATTAATTCCCCCAAAAGCCCACACTGGAGTCAGGCTCAAAAACTGCGCCCGCGCGGCCATCCCGCGCGCCATTCCAGCTCAAGGAGCGTCCATGCTCGACCCAACCCACGTCCTCATCGCCTGCAAGTCCCTCGACAACCCCGCCACCGCCACCGACCCCTGCATCGCCCGCTGCTGCGCCGCCTTCGTTGCCACCTTCCGCGCCGTCCTCACCGCCGCGGGAAACGACCATCCGAACGAAGGCGGGTACGAAGCCAAGACAGCCGCCGTAGCCGCCTACCTTGCCGCCCTCCCGCCCCTCAATGGAGCAGAAAACATCCGCGAATTCATCGCCTGCGTCAGCCACGGCATGGCCCTCGAAATCATCAACGGCCGCGACGGCACCCGCCTCCTCTACGCCGCCCAAATCGCCGGCGCCTTCATGGAAAAACCCGCCAAAGCCGCCGTATCAGCCCTCCGCACACCAAAATCCACCACCGCCTGACGTCTTCGCCAGATATTCGTCTTTTTCGCCTCCTGACCGAGGCTAAGCCTCATTCCAAAGAGCTTAAAAGTGTGGCCCCCCCCACCCCCCCCTCCCGCCGCAACACAAAAGCGGAACCCACAGCCCTGCCAC
>DASZRQ010000150.1:0-6841 GCA_035549115.1 Occallatibacter sp.
TTCGGGAACTAACTTAAGATCGAATCCCTGTTCGTAAGGATGTCCGGGAACACCACGGAAACGCTCAGCGAAGGTCTCTGCATAGCAATGCTTGCAGCCGGGGCTGATCTTCGTGCAACCACGTACAGGATTCCAGGTTGCCTCAGTCCATTCGATTGTTGAATGCTCAGCCATCGATAGATTCTCCACGATGCTCATACCTGGCGAGAATTTCTTCCACAATTTTCCCTGCTGTTTTCTGGTGGGCTGCGAAGAACAGGTAATAAACTGTCGCTCCCTTAGTATTCCTCATCGCAATTGGCTTGGGCACATATTTGAATCCCGCTACCTTCTTCAGGCGATCCCTGAATGCTTCAGCCATTTCGGCATTTGATGCTTTTTCTTGCATGGGACCGAACAGACCTTGTGCTGTCTGGTAAGCCACTTGTTCCCACGAACTGTCACCCCAGAAGCGTGACATACGTTCCTTATGTGTTTCCGTGACGCGATCCGAATCGTGTAGAAGGACATTCATATTCATGTCCATCACCGGAAAATTCAAGAAAATTTCGATGACGCCGGACTTCCCCGCAGCCTGGATTGTCTCCCAATTTAGGTGTAGTCCATATGGGTCTAGGATACAAAGCGCCCTCATGTACTTTGCATAATCTATGTGCGGAAACACTTTATTTCTGAGCACATCATTGCAATCGCCCTGATAGACGAAGACATTTGATTTACCTGCAGAAAGACGCTTCAGCTCCTCCGTTCGTGCGCCGTTGATATCAACGAAATGAAACGACTCAAAAGGAGGGTCAACATTGAGAGCCCTCATCGGGCTTCCTTCAATTACCCGGTCAGCACCTTTAGCAGTGTGCCAGCCAGCCCCCGCAAATCCATCTACATAAACTGGGCGCAGTTTGCGGGCACGGAGAATTTGCGTGTACGGCTTAGCGTATTTTTCAAGGATCTCCAGCTTGATTTCAGACCAGTAGCCTACCTCGTCGATCCTCAAATCGGAGCTCATATTAAAATACTTGCCATTTGTTTTCTTTTCGGTCAACCAATTGGGAGCTTAAATTTGGGAGAGGTTATCGTTATCTACAATATCTGGTAGGTGTTATCCAACTAAAATGGACATGCATGGCAAAGAAACTTCGCGTAGGCATTCTGTTTGGCGGGCGCAGCGGCGAGCACGAGGTTTCGCTGCTGTCGGCCGCTTCGATCTTGAAGGCGATTGATCGCGACAGGTTTGACGTGGTGCCCATCGGCATCACCAAAGAAGGCCGCTGGCTCGGCGCGGGCGACGCGAACCGCCTGCTGGAAAACGGAGACGCCGCCGTGGCGCGGCCGCTGCGCGCGGGCGATCCCTCCGTAACGCCAGGCGCAAAGCTGCTGCAGGAGGGCATGCCCACTCTGCTTGCCCCCATGCCCGGACCGCAGGGACCGGAGGGCAAGGCGCTCGATGTTGTCTTTCCCGTGCTGCATGGCACCTTCGGTGAGGACGGCACCATTCAGGGCCTCTTCGAGCTTGCGGGCATCGCCTATGTCGGCTCCGGCGTGCTCGGCTCGGCCGCGGGCATGGATAAGGACGCGATGAAGCGGCTCTTCGCGCAGGCCAGGCTGCCCATCGTCAAGCACGTCACGCTGCTGCGCTCCGAATGGGAGAAGAGTCCGCGCAAGGCCATCGCGCGCATCGAGGCGGCGCTGCGCTATCCGCTCTTCGTCAAGCCCGCCAATCTCGGTTCTTCCGTCGGCATCAGCAAGGCCCACAACCGCAAGGAGCTTGGCCCGGCTCTCGATGAGGCCGCGCAGTACGACCGCAAGCTGGTGATCGAGCAGGGCGTGGGCGGCAGCAAAGCCCCCGCGCGCGAACTCGAAGTCGCGGTGCTCGGCAACGACGACCCCAAAGCCAGCGTCGTGGGCGAAATCATTCCCGGCAAGGAGTTCTACGACTACGAGGCCAAGTACCTCTCCGAGGGCTCCGTGCCGGTGATTCCTGCCAGGCTCACGAAAGCGGAAGAGAAGCAGATTCGCGCCATGGCGGTCGAGGCCTTCCGCGCCTGCGATCTTGCCGGCCTCGCGCGGGTCGACTTCCTGATGGAGCCGGATGGCAAGCGCCGCATCTACCTGAACGAGGTCAACACGCTGCCCGGCTTCACCCGGATCAGCATGTATCCCAAGCTCTGGGAGGCCACGGGCATTCCGTATCGCGCTCTGATCACGAAACTGATTGAGCTGGCGCTCGAGCGTCAGCAGGAAAAGCAGAGAACAAAGTACACGCGGGATTAGGAACAGAATGCCGTCCAGCGGTGTCTAACCGGATAGACTGTGGAAGCGGCCGCAAGCCCTGTCTTCTGCCGTATGCTGGAATCGAGGACCGAATCGGATGACTCTGCTCGATGCGCCCAGGTTTGATGCGGAACGCGACCGCCGCAATCGCATCATTCTCTTCGGCGGCGCCGGGCTCTTCGCCGCGATCGTAATCGCTGGCTGGTTCGTGGCGGGCATGCCGGTCGATTTTCCATGGAACTGGTGGGCGCACATTCGCGGCCGCGCCGCCGCCAACAGCTTCCTCACCGCCGTGGAGCACAACGATCTGGCCAGGGCCTATGGCATCTGGACCCACGATCCGGACTGGCAGAAGCACCCGCAGGATAAGTCCTACACCTTTGCCCGTTTTCAGCAGGACTGGAGCTCCACCAGCCCCGAGAACGACTACGGCGCCATCAAGTCGCATCACATCGTGGCCGCGCGCATGTCCGGCAACGTCCTCATCATGGGCATCCGCATCAACGGCCGCAAGTCGAACGCGCTCTTCCTGAACTACGAGCCGAAAACTCATCAGCTCGGCTTCTCGCCGGTGGAGTTGTATCTCGGGCCTTAGTGCTTAGGCTGCTGGTGAGTTCAGCTCGGCCAGAGTCTTCTCCAGGCTTGCGCTGTCTTCCACGTTCAGGCTCTTCCGGTCCGCGTCAATCTGTTTCAGCAGCCCGCAGAGCACCTTGCCCGGCCCGGCTTCAATAAAGATCGTCGCGCCCGCGGCAATCAGTGCCTGCGTGCAATCCACCCAGCGCACCGCTCCGGTCACCTGGCGAATCAGCGCATCCCGCGCGGCCGCGGCCGTGCTCACCAGCTCTCCGGTCACGTTGGCCGCTACGGGAATTGCGGGTTCATGCAGAGTGAGCCCGTCCAGCACCCGTGCCACTTCCTCCTGCGCAGGTTGCATCAGTGCGCAATGGAACGGTGCGCTTACCGGCAGCATCACGGCGCGGCGTGCGCCTTTGCCCTTCGCAAGCACAACAGCTTTTTCCACTCCGGCCAGCGCGCCGGAGATCACGGTCTGGTTCGGCGAGTTCAGGTTCGCGGCAGCCACAACCAGGCCCGTTTCCGCCGCGGCCTCCGTGCACGCTTCGGCCACCTGCGCCGCATCCAGTGAGAGGATTGCGGCCATGCCGCCCTGCCCGGCGGGCACGGCCTGCTGCATCGCGCGTCCACGCGCTTTCACCGCACGCACCGCATCGGCAAAGTCCAGCGTGCCCGCGGCCACATGCGCGGACCACTCGCCCAGCGAGTGCCCGGCGGCCAGTGCGGGACTAATGCCCTGCTCAGCCAGCACCCGCAGCACAGCCACGCTCACCGTCAGGATTGCAGGCTGCGTGTTCTCGGTCAGCTTCAGTGCTTCGTCCGGCCCTTCAAAGCACAGTTTCGAGAGGGCGAAGCCGCAGGCCTCATCGGCCTCGGCAAAGGTCTGGGCGGCAACAGGGAAGCGCTCGGCAAGCTCGCGGCCCATGCCAACAGCCTGCGAGCCCTGCCCCGGAAAGAGGAAGGCGATCTTGGTGGTCATTCCAGAGAGGATTTTATCGCGGCTCGGCGGCGGAGACAGGAACCGGAGTGGATTCTTCGGCTTGCTCCTGCGCCACGGGCTGCTGCGGCGCGGTGCGCAGGCACGGTCCGCTGGCGGGCCGCCGCTGCTCCGGTGCGGTGCGGGCCACGCTGTTCGGCCTCCAGTTGGCGATGGGGCGGTCGAATCTACGCAACGGCACGGCCGGTCTCCTTGGGCTGCTTCTGCAGCGGATTGGCAAACGGCTGGTCCAGGCTGGCGCGGATGCACTTCTCCGCATCCTCGGGCGGCATGGGCCGCGCGAACAGGAAGCCCTGATAGCCGTCGCAGCCGGCCTTCTCCAGAATGCGGTGCTGCTCCTCGGTTTCCACGCCCTCGGCCACAACCTTCAGCCCCAGGCGCAGACCCATCGAGATCACGGCCTCCACAATCGGGCGCGTGCCATCGGGATCGGTCAGCTTGTCCACAAACGAGCGGTCGATCTTGAGAATGTTGACCGGGATGCGGTGCAGGTAGCTCAGCGACGAGTAGCCTGTGCCGAAGTCGTCCATGGCAATGTGCACGCCGCACTGGCGCAACATGTTCATCTGCCGCACCACGGACTCGTAATCGCCCATGACGACGGATTCGGTCAGCTCCAGCACCAGCCGGTCCGCGGGCACATTGAACTCGGTGATCACCGAGGCCACCGTGTCGGAGAACTCTTCGCGCGCAAAGTGCAGCGCGGTGATGTTGATCGACATCTTCACCGGCGGCAGCCCCGCATCGTCCCACGCGCGCAGTTGGCGGCAGGCCTCGCGCAGCGCCCAGTTGCCGATGGGCACAATCAGCCGCGCCTCTTCGGCAACGGGAATAAAGCGCACCGGCGGAATGTTGCCCAGCGTCGGATGGTAGAAGCGCAGCAGCGCCTCAAAGCCGGTGAGCTCGCCTTTGCTGCCATAGAGCGGCTGATACACGAGGCGCAGATGGTTCTTGTCGATGGCCACGGCCAGCCCTTGCTCGATCTCCATCGTCTCGCGGGCCTCATCGCTCATCGCGGGCGAAAACACGCAGTAGCCCAGCCCCGAAGTCTTGGCGCGATACATGGCGCAATCGGCATTGCGCACCAGCGTCTGCGCGGTGGTGCCATCCTTGGGAAACACGCAGGCGCCGATGCTGGCCTGTGCGCTGATGCGCACCTGTCCCGCGTAAATGGACTTGGCGATCGCCACGTTCAGGCGGCGCGCAATCTCGATCGGATCGATGGAGTCCGAGGTGCCGGGAATCAGCACCATGAATTCGTCTTCCGCCATGCGCGCCACGGTGCCCGTGCACAGCGGGTTGCGGCGCAGCCGCTCGGCAACCGCGCGCAGAACCATGTCGCCGGTCTCGCGGCCATACTGATCGTTGACGCGCTTGAAGCGGTTCAGGTCGATCCACAGCACCGCAAGCTCTTCTTCTTTGCTGCGGGCATTGCGGATCGCGGCTTCGAGTGCCTGCTCGCCGGCAATGCGGTTGGGCAGTCCGGTTACCGCATCTTCGTAGGCATTCTGCACCAGCTTGCTGTGAATGCGGCGATGATCCACAACCAGCGCGGCCAGACGCGCGGCGCTTTCCACCATCTCCAGTTCGCGTGCGGTGGGTGTGGTACGGGAGCGGGAGTAGATCGTGAGCACGCCGGTCAAAATGCCGGAGCTGTTGGCGCAAAAGGGAACTGACCACACGGTGAAGATGCCGTTGGCTGCCAGCATCTGGCTCCAGGCAACGCCCACATCGCGCAGATGCTCCACGATGTGCAGCTCGCCAGAGAGGGTGGCCTGGCACTCGGGCGCATCGGGAAAATCGGTGCCGACCAGCTTGAGATAGTTCTTGAGTCCTTCGTGAATCTCGGAAGTTGCGGCCAGCGACATGCGCAGGCCGCGGCGCTCTACCAGGAAAATCGAGCACTCCCAGCCCTGGTCGCGCGAGGCTACTGTGGCTGCCAGCGCCTGCAGAATCTCTTCAGTCGTCAGGCTACCCGGCTCGGCCAGCATCTCGAGAATGCGCTTCTGTCCGCGATTCAGATGATCGGCCTGGCGGCGGTCGTCAATCTCCTGGCGCAGCGCGCGGGTGTGTTCCTCCACGCGGCGTTCCAGCGCCAGCTCAAGCGATTGCTGGCTGCTGGCCTCGCGAATCGCGCGCCGGTTGAGGGAAACGGCCAGGATGCACAGCGCTCCGCAGGCGACAAAGGCCATGCCGCAGGCGGCCGCCAGCCATTGCTGCGTGGAGCCGGTTCCGGCTTGATGCACGAGTGCGGATGCTTGGAACGCAAGCGGCGCGGCCGCATGCGCAAGATTGACAGATGTAGCGAAGCTCAACCCTAGCAGAGCGAACAGGGAGAGGAGAAGCGCTGCGAACAGACGGGTTGATGATGTCACGGACTGCCTCGCAAACCAAGGATGACGAACTGCGCGCCACGCGGCGCGGGCCCAAACACAGCAGCAGAACAACAATTGACCCGATCTCGTACACTTCAGGGTCACTACGAGTCTGCTTAGAGGCAGTCCGGGCTTCAATGCGTCTTTTGGGTAATGGAATAGCCCTTTCTTGTTACCAGGGACGAAAAATCTGGAGATAGGAATGTCGCTCGGGGACTTTGGTAACAGGCTATGCGAGGGGGGCTGTGGAGAATCAGTTCCAGCGAGAGCGGTCGTCGTGGTCTTCGTCGATCGGCCGCCCCTGGCCGTCAAAGCGCACGGTGCGGCCCTGCGACTTCATGTAGACCTCGAACTTGCGCGCGGCGCGGCGGCGTTTCCAGCGGTAGTAGCGGTTGCGCATGCCGTACCACTGCTCGCTGAAGAGGTAGCTCACGCCGCGGCGCGGCATGGAGCGCAGATAGAGCCAGCCAAACAGCGCGCCGCCGAGTTCCGCAAACGCGTAAAGCCGCATCTCGCCAAACAGCATGGCGATGGCCACCAGCCCGTAAATGACGGCAAGGTAACGCGCTTTGATGCTGATGGGCAGCGGAAACAGCATGAACTCCGCATCGCCGTAGAGCACGCC
>DASZRQ010000151.1:0-4090 GCA_035549115.1 Occallatibacter sp.
GCGCAGGCCGGCGAGGGTCTCGGCGGGGTCGCCGGGCCAGCGGGCCAGCTCGCTGCAGTGCAGGTTCTGCGCGGTGAGGCCGCGGCCGGCGTTGCGGTCGGCGGCGGAGACGACCAGATACTGGGCGTCGAGGGCGGGAAAAACGAGCTGGCGCACGTTGGCGCGCGAGGTGCGCAGCGGCCCCCGGCGCAGCGGGGCCGGCATGCAGGCGAGAAAGCGATGGACGATGCGGAAGATCTCCTCGGCTGCCTCCTGGGTGTGCGCGACCTGCAGCGTCAGGGTGCCGGGGCGGGTGATGGTGCGGAGGAAGAAGCGGGCGGCGATCCAGGTGGTGAGGCCCATCTGCCGGGCCTTGAGCACGATGTTGCGCGGGCCGCGGCGCAGCTCGAAGGCCTGCTGCACGGCGTTGGCGGCGAGCGGCGCGGCTGCGCCGTCGCGGGTGCGCACGCGGAGCCAGCGCTCGGCCAGGCCAACGGCCACGGTGCGGCCGGCGAGGCTCAGCGGGCGGTGGTCGAGGATGTGTCCGAGATGGACGAGCTCCGCGCAGTCGTGGGCGTAGAGCAGTTCTTCGGGCGCGGATTGGGCGTGGAGTCGGCGCACACGGCACCTGCGGTGCGGCAGACGCTCTGCGCACGGGATGGGTACGGTTGAGGTTCGTGCTTTCCCACTCATCGCGCAACGGACGCGCGATGAATGGGGCACGGCGGGATGAGATGTACGGTTGAGGTTCGCGGTCTCCCATCCTTTCCGCACAACGCACGGAAAGGATGGGGCACCCAACTTTGTCGGATGAAAAACGCGCTCAGTTGCCGCCGCACCAGTAGCGGACCTGATAGGCCGTGCCGGCGGTGAGGGCGGTGTTGGCGGTGAGGGTGATTGCCGTAGTTGACTCGCTCCACGTGACCGAGGTGAGCTGGGCCGTGCCGGACGCCACGCTGAGGACGCAGTTGGCCGCGTTCGAGTGGGTATTGGGGAAGGTGAGCGTGGCCAGTGTGCCGGTGGCGGGGCTCGTGCCGGTGGTGAGCGCGACGGCGCCGCTGACGCCATCGCAGACGTGACCGGAGGCACAGGCGATGGAGGGACTTGTGCCCGCGGCCGCGCCTGCGGCGAGAGTCATTGTGCCGGTGCCCATCATCGACCTGCCGGAGACGAAGCCCGTGGCCGTGGTGTTGCCGCTGCCGGTGACGGTGAAGACCGTGGACGGGCTGGAGCCGCCGTTCTGCACCAGCAGGCCGCCGGTGCCGCTGTTCGTGGTGCCGTTGAGCACCACCGCATTCGCGCCGCTGCCCGCGTTCAGGATTGACTGGCCGTTCGGATAGAGAACCTCGCGGTCGAGGGAGTTCACGGTGTCGGTGAGGCGCAGGTAGTTGCTCGCATCCTTGCGCAGCTTCCACTGGGTTGTGCCGGAGTAATTCGCGAAGGCGTAAGCGCCCACCTGGTCAGCGGTCGAGCCGGGCCTGATGACCACGTCCTGCTCGGCGGCAGCGCTGTTGGCGAAGGTGGTGGTGTTGCCGGTGAAGGTGGGTCCGCCGGCGAGCACGACCGCGCCAGAGCCGGTGACGCCGCTGCTCAGCGCCGAGACGGGAATCGTGGCGCTCGCCGTATCCGCGCCGCTGCCGTTGGCGTAGCGGTAGCCGGTGAGCGCGCCGGAGCCGGTGCCGCCCTGGGCCGTGCTGAGCGGCGTGGTGAGCCCGGTGAGCGACGTGATGTCGGCATTGGCGCCGCTGTGCGCGGGCTGGTAGCCGTTGTAGTCGGCCTGATAGGGACGCAGCGCGAGCCAAGCGAGATTGAAAGATGCGCCCGCTGCCTCCAGGCCAACGTCGTAACCCGACCAGGACGAGGCGTCGAAGGTCATTGAGTAGTTCGCATAGGCCGTGGTGCAGGAAAAGGTTTGGCTGTCGATGTTGTGAAAGCCGGGGTTCTCCATGATGATGGCGAGCTGGAAGGACGAAGTGCCTGCAGGGCATGCGGCTGTAAAGTAAGCCGTAACCCTATTTGCGGGCAGAGAGCTGCCAACGACCAGAGAACCCGAGACGTTTGTGAGAGGGCGGATGAACTGGAACCAGCCTGTATAGGTTGTGCCGGGGTTCATCGTCAGATACTGTCCGGTCGGTGAACCTGTGTCGGCGCTGATCAGGCTGGAGTACGGAACTGTGCCGCCTGCATTGCTCAGGATAAAGTCCTTTGGCCACAGGAACAGGTCGTCGTAGTTATACGGAGTCGCGAAGTTGCCGTCCCGGATAAAGTCGGCACTTATCCTTCCGATCAGCTCGTGTTGGCCTTTTGTCGGCGTGTAGGTGATTGCATTATTCAGAGGGATGCCGCCGGGAGGAGCATTGCTCTGCGTCGTGGTGACGAGATTCCCCTGTCCCTGATCCTGGATGGCGACCCCGGAGATGTCGGTGTTGAAGAAAAGGCGATTTCCGTTGCCGCCTATCTGGAGCGCGCTGCCCGAGTTTCCGCTCTCGCAGCCTGTGCAGGTCAGGTTGGAGGCATCGATGTATGCGGTTCCGGTGCTGCTGCCGGCAAGCTGTGTATTGATCAGCGTATCGCCTGTTCCACCGCCGAAGATGAATCCATAGGTTGTATTGTCCTCGAACTCCGGCACGTTGATGATCCAGCGCGAAGGGCTGTCGAAGAACTGATTGCCGAGAGACAGGAAGGCAGGCCCGGATTGGGTCGCCAACTCAACGTCTTCCAGCCGCCCATAGGTTCCGTTGTAGCTGATCCATGGATAGGCGACGAGATTGAAGTCGCCGTGGTCCCATTTTTGAAAGTCGTTTCCCGAGCTTTGGCTGTAAGAGCTAAGTTCCGCCGAACCCTGCACGACGCCATAGGCCAAACGAAGAAAGTTCCAGTTACGAGCATCAAGGCCGTAGAAGCCCCAAACTCCCTGTGTGTAGATACCGCATGAGTTATTTTGTCCATAAGTTGTGCCGGAACTGCTTTTGAAGGTGACGTTCTGAAGCGTGTCGGTGAGGTTGCCCTTCTGCCCGGTGAAAGCCCAGCCGGCGGTGTTGCCGTCCATGTCATCGAATGCGAGCCCGCATGCGCCGATGGTGGCGGTGACGGGCAGGCCCTGCACGGAGATATACGTGTGCGCATTGCTCACGGACGTGGAAGCAGTGGCGGCCAGCGTAATGGTCTGCCAGCCTGGGCCGCCCATCCAGCATGGAGAGACCGAGGCGATCGTCGTGACGAGATTGGATCCGGCAGAGCCCGCGCCATTGACCTGAATCGCCTGTCCGGCATCCGCGCAGGTGACCTGGCCATTGCTGGTGGTCAGCACGGCGCTCCCCGCGGTCATCGAGGCATCGTCGAACCAGCGGCCGGGCCAGCGATGCGGGAAGGAGCCGGCAACGCTGTCGTCCACCATGAAGGTGATGTTACGGATGGACCAGCCGGTTTTCCACGCGAAATTGCTGGTTGTCGGATCGGGGACGTGAAGGACATCCTGCCCTGGTTTGCTCCTGATGACGACATTGCCGCCGTTCACGGCGTTGGCGAGGCCGGAGGGCTGGCCTTCAAGAGAGATGCCGTTGTAGGTGAGGCTCGCGATGTAGCATCCGCCGGGCGGCGCAGGAAAGTAAACAACGGCGGTGCTGGAGTAATTGTTATACGCGTCGTTGAGCGCGGCCTGGATCGCGGCGGAGTCGTCCGTGGAGCAGTCGCCTTTGGCGTTGTAGGGCGGGGCCATGACGTTGATCTGCGAGTTGACGCTGGCGGTGATGGAGGGTGCGGAGACCGCGCCGGTGAAGGTTTGCGCGGAGCCGGAGCTGAGCGAAGCCGCGCCAAGAGCGGCGAGCGCGCCGGATGCGGTGGTGGCGCCGGTGCCGCCGGCGGAGACCGGCACGGCGCTGAGGCCGCTGACGGCAGCACCGTTGGCGTTGTAGTACGCGATCTGGCCGGTTGCGCCTGCGTTGACGGTGCCGCTGCCGGAGCCGCCGGCGCCGCAGGGCGAGCCGGTGTTGCTGAGGTAGCCGGAGCTGTCGATCTCCACGCAGTTGTGGCCGCTGGAGGCGGCAAGGCCGGGGAACTGGATGGCGTTGGCGGCGGTGAAGCCGGCGTAGAGGCTGGAGCTGGAGCCGCC
>DASZRQ010000152.1:0-6791 GCA_035549115.1 Occallatibacter sp.
CTTCCGTCCCTGGCACTGGCCTGCGCTCCTCCAAATGGGCGAAAATAGTAAGAAGGCGTCCCAGAGCATCGCAGACCTGCTCGTCGAATTTCTCCGCTGAATGAGGTCACACGAACCCGGCATGGCTACCCAGATCTCCCATTCCGAATCCGCCGTGGAAACCCGCCTCCCCTCCACCATGCGCGCCGTCGTCTATCGCGGCGTCAACGACATGCGCGTGGAGGCCGTCCCCGTGCCCCGCATCGGCGCCGGCGAGCTGCTGGTCAAAATTGCCACCTGTGGCATCTGTGGCACCGACCTCAAGAAGATCCACACAGGCTCGCACTCGGCCCCGCGCATCTTCGGGCATGAGATGGCCGGAACCATCGTGGCCGCGGGCGAGGGCGTCCAGGGCTACTCCGTCGGCGACCGCGTCATGGTCTTCCACCACGTCCCTTGCAACGAGTGCTACTACTGCCGCAAAGGCACGCCCGCGCAGTGCCCGCTGTATAAGAAGGTCGGTGTCACCGCGGGCTTTGAGCCCTCCGGCGGCGGCTTTGCCGAGTACATCCGCGTCATGGACTTCGTCGTCACCCAGGGCGGCGTCGTGCGCATTCCCGACGGCATTCCCTTCGAGCAGGCCGCCTTCATCGAGCCCGTCAATACCGTTCTCAAGGGCGTCAAGCTCCTCAACCTCGAGCCGGATGACACGGTCCTCGTCATCGGCCAGGGCCCCATTGGCCTCATGCACGCCGTGCTCGCCAATCGCATCGCCGGCAAGGTGCTCACCTCAGACCTTTACTCCGAGCGCCACGCCATTGCAGCCAAATTCGGCCTCAAGCATCCAATTGATGCAGGCAGGGAGAACGTGGTGGAGCGCGTCCTTGAAGAGACCGATGGCCGCGGCGTGGATGCCGTTGTGCTCGCCGTGGGCGGCACGGCCCTGGTGCGCACCGCAATCGACGCGGCCCGTCCCGGCGGCCGGGTCATGCTCTTTGCGCAGACCCAGCGCGGCGAAGTCACCATCGATCCGGCTGCCGTCTGCGTGGACGAAAAGACTCTTCTCGGTTCCTATTCTTCTTCTTTCGGCATTTTGCAGGAAGTAACCAGCCTCGTCTTCAACGGCTACAAGGCAGACTTCGATTTGACCCGGCTCATCTCGCATCGCTACGCCATGGAAGACGCGGTTGAGGCCATCGACATTGCCTCGCACCCCAAGGCGGACTCGATGAAGATCATGATCGAGCCGGTGCTGGGCAGAGGCGCGGAGTAGGGAGACCTGATGCAGGGCACGGTAAAAAAGGCACTCAAGCGCAGCCGCTCCACGGTGGAAACTGTGATCGAGCATGGCCGCGCCACGGTCGAAACGGCTATCGTGCATGGCCGCGCCACTGTTGGAGACGCACTCCATCATGGCCGCGCCACGGTTGAGAGCGCGCTCCATCACGGCCTCGCCACCGTTGAAACAGCCATCGAGCACGGCCGCGCCACCATGCAGGCCGCCATCCTGCACGGGCGCGAAGATATCCGCATTGAAAGCGTGCCGGTGCCCCATGCCGAGCGCGGCGAGCTCATCGTCCAGGTCGGCGCCGCACTCACCTGCGGAACCGATCTCAAGGTCTTCCGCCGCGGCTATCATGCCCGCATGATTGTGCCTCCCGCGCTCTTCGGCCACGAGCTGGCCGGCACCGTCGTTGAAGCCGGAGCGGGTGTCGCGGACTTTGCCCCCGGAGACCGCGTCGTCGCTCTCAACTCCGCGCCCTGCGGCCGCTGTTACTTCTGTGCCCGCGGCCAGGAGAATCTCTGCGACGATCTGCTCTTCAACAACGGCGCTTACGCCGAGTACATTCGCATTCCCGCACGCATCGTCGAAAAGAACACGCTCCACGTTCCCGCCCATGTGCCGCTGGAGCATGCCGCGCTGACGGAGCCGCTGGCCTGTGCCGTGCACGGCTTCGAGGATTCGCAGGCCCATCCCGGCGATGTTGTCGCCGTCATCGGCGGCGGCCCGCTCGGCCTGATGATGCTGCATGTCGCCGCGCTCGCCGGCTGCGAAGTCATCGCCGTCGTCAAGCATGATGGCCAGGTCGAGGCGGCAAAGCAGCTTGGTGCTGCGCATGTGGTGCAAGCCACCAGCATTCGCAAAGCCATCAAGGATACCCGCGCCCTTACCCCCAACGATCGCGGCGTCGACATCGCCATCGAGGCCGTTGGCGTGCCCGAGGCCTGGGAGGAAGCCGTCGAGATGGTCCGCAAGGGCGGCACCGTCAACTTCTTCGGCGGCTGTGCCGTCGGCACGCATGTCGCGCTCGATACCAATCGCATCCACTACAGCGACATCACGCTCCGCGCCACCTTCCACCACACACCGGCCATCTGCCGCAAGGCGCTGGACCTCATCGCCGGCGGGCATTTCCAGGCCGGCGCGTTCATCACTGGCCGCGCGCATCTTTATGAGCTCAACCGCGTTTTCAAAAAGCTCATGAGCCGCACCCGCGACATCAAAACCGCGATCGTTCCCTAGGCGATTCCATGACCACTGCGACCCTGCATTCGGAGACACACTTGAGCGGCGGTGAGCTGCTGGCGCGCGGCTGGGCCGCGCTGCCTGCCTCTTACCGCATGCCTGAGCGCCCGCCCGCGCTCGCCGAGGCGCTGGCCTGGTGCAAGGCTCTCGCCGAGTCGCACTACGAGAATTTTCATGTTGCCACGTGGTTCCTGCCCAAGGCGCTGCGCCCCCACTTCCACGCCATCTATGCCTACTGCCGCGTCTCCGACGATCTCGGCGACGAGGTAGGCGATACCGCGCAGTCGCTGGCGTTGCTCGAGCTCTGGGGCCGCGAGCTCGACGCATGCTATGAAGGCCGCGCCACGCACCCGGTTTTTGTTGCCCTCGCTGAGACAATCCGTGTCTGCGGTATTCCCAAACAGCCCTTTGCCGATCTGCTCACCGCCTTTCGTCAGGACCAGACCGTCACACGCTACGCCACGATGGAAGAAGTGCTGCAGTACTGCCGCTACTCGGCAAATCCCGTCGGCCGCCTCGTCCTCTATGCCTGTGGCTACGCCGACGAAGAGCGCTTCCGCCTTTCTGACGCGACCTGCTCCGCTCTCCAGCTCGCCAACTTCTGGCAGGATGTGCGCGTCGATTACGCCAAGGACCGCGTCTACATCCCGCAGGACGACATGCAACGCTTCGGCGTTACGGACGAAACGATCGCGCAGGGCGCCGCTACACCGGAATTCCGCGCGCTTCTCGCGCATGAAGTCGCCTATGCGCGCAGCCTCTTCGCGCAGGGTCTGCCGCTCATCGGAATGGTGGGCCGCGATCTCGCCGTCGATCTCGATCTCTTCAGCCGCGGCGGCCTCGAAATCCTGAACGCCATCGAGAAGCGTAACTACGATGTGCTCAGCGCCCGCCCCGCAATTTCCCGGCCAACCAAGCTCGCGCTCGCACTGCGCGCCGTCAGCGGCAAGGTTCTGCCGTTCCTCCAGCTCGGCGCGCGCTCAGGGAAGGCGGCTTGAACCAGAGTTCGACTCAGCCTCTGACGCTCGAGAGCGCATACGCTGTCTGCCGCGTCATCGCCCGGCGTGAAGCCCGGAACTTCTACTACTCTTTCGTCGCCCTGCCGCCTGCGCGCCGCAACGCCATCTGCGCTATCTACGCCTTCATGCGCAAGGCCGACGATCTTTCCGACGACGAATCACTCTCTCCCGCCGAGCGCCGCCGCAATCTCGATGTATGGCTCGCCGGCTGGCACAGCGCCGCCGCGGGAAATGATACCGCCGATCCTGTCTTTCTCGCCGTGCGCGACGCCATCGCGCGCTTCGCCATTCCTCTCAGCTTGCTGGACGAGCTTGTCGCCGGAACCACGATGGATCTCGACCGCGCCCTCGCGAGTGGTCCCGACACCTACACCACCTTCGACGAGCTCTACCGCTACTGTTATCTTGTCGCCTCGGTCGTGGGTCTCGTCTGCATCCGCATCTTCGGCTACTCCGACCCCGCCGCAGAAAAGCTTGCCGAGGAAACCGGCATCGCCTTCCAGCTCACGAATATCCTCCGCGACGTTGCCGAAGACGCCGGGCGCAACCGCGTCTACCTGCCCATGGAAACTCTCGCCGCACACGGCATCTCGGTCGAGTCGCTGCTTCATCGCGTGCCGGCCGTGCCCCCCACGCCGCAGGAGCGCGCCGTTCTCGCCGCGCTTGCCGCACGCGCCGCGCACTACTATCAATCGGCGGATGCGCTGCTGCCGCTCATCGACCGCGAGAGCCGCCCCGCGCTGCGCGTGCTCGTTTCCATTTACCGCGACCTGCTCCGGCGCATCGTCGCCGCGGACTACGATGTCTTCACGCGCCGCGCCAGCGTGCCCACCGCGCGCAAGCTCGCGATTCTCTCCGCGGGTCTCGCCCGCACGGGTCTTATCCGGCTGTTCGGTTAGGGGGGGGCTGCGCATGAGCACCGATCCGCGGAAATCCGTCCTCGTCGTAGGCGGCGGCGTCGCCGGCATGAGCGCTGCCTGCGCCCTTGCTGAGGCTGGTCTGCGCGTGCAGCTCGTCGAGCGCCGCAGCTACCTCGGCGGTCGCGCGTCGTCTTATCTCCATCCCGGCGTCAACGAAGTCATCGACAACTGCCAGCACGCGCTCATCGGCGCATACACCAACCTCATCGGCTTCTATCGCCGCATCGGTGTCGCGGATCGCATCCACTGGACCACCGAGTACACCATGATCGAGCCCGGCGGCCGCCGCGCCGTGCTTGGCGCATCCGCGCTTCCTGCTCCGCTGCACGGCCTGCCCAAACTGCTTACGTGCTCCGCGTTCACGCTGTCCGACAAGCTCGCCCTCATGCGCGCCTTCACTGCGATTCTGCTCGGCAGTGGCAGGGATGCGCATGAATCGCTGGCCGGCTGGCTGCGCCGCCAGCGCCAGTCGCCGGGCGCAATGGATCGTTTCTGGCGTCTGGTCATTGCCAGCGCGCTCAACTCCGACCTCGACCAGATCGGCGTCAACTACGCCTCCATGGTCATTCGCGGCCTCTTCATGGACTCGGCCGAAGCCGGTGCCATGGGCATGAGCACCGTTCCCCTCAGCGATCTCTACGCGGCAGTCCCTGACTTTCTCGCCGCGCGCAACGATGAACTGCTGCTCAACACCACGGTCGAGTCAGCCAGCTTCGATCCGGCAACGGCGCAGTGGCATCTTTCAGTCCGCGGCCCGGCAAAGGAGACCGTCGATCTCACCGCCGGCTTCCTCGTTCTCGCGCTTCCGTTTGAAGGTCTGCAAAAGCTCCTGCCAGCGCTGCCGGAAGCCGAAGGCAAGGCCGCTCTCACAGCGCAGATCGAGCGCCACGAGCACTGGCCCATCTGCAGCGTCCATCTCTGGTTCGATCGCCCTGTCACGGATCTCGATCACGCCGTGCTGCTCGACCGCGAGATTCACTGGATGTACAACCAGTCGAAGCTGCAGGCCCGGCCCGGCAACTACATCGAGCTTGTCGTCAGCGCGACGCGCGCCTTCGCCGCGCTGCCCCGCGAGCAGGCCATCGGGCAGGCCCTGCGCGAGCTGGCCGAGTTCTTTCCGGCCGTCAAAGAAGCCAGGCTGGTCAAAGCCGCGCTCATCAAGGAAGTGCGCGCCACCTTCGGCGTGCCTCCCGGCATCGACGCCGCGCGTCCTTCCGCGCAGTCTCCGTGGCCCAACTGCTTTCTCGCAGGCGACTGGATCGCCACTGGCTGGCCCTCCACGATGGAGAGCGCCGCGCGCAGCGGCCATCTCGCCGCGGAAGCTCTCTGCCGTGCAGCCGGAGCGCCGCGCACATTCCTCGAGCCCGACCTCAAGCCGCGCGGTCTCATGCGCTTCATCAAGTAGAAGAGGGAAGAACCGCTCGCTCAGTGCGCCAGGAAGTACACGCCCACGCACACAAGCACTGCCGCCGTCCAGCGCCGCCGGTCCACGTTCTCATGGAGAAAGAGCTTTGCCGCAATCGCATTCGTCACCAGCGTGAGCGATGCCGAAGCCGGCGCGACGAGGCTCAGGTCGAGATGGTTGAGCGCAAACAGCAGGGAAAAGAACCCCAGTGCCAGAAAGCCTACGCCGCCGAAAAACATGGGGCAGGTCACCACCGCGCGGATTGCCCCACGCAGGCCCGACTTCGCGCGAATCTCGTCGAGGTCGCCAATCGATTTCATCGCCGCGGCCACCAGAACCTCGCCCGCCGTCGAGCACAGCACGATGGCGGCAATCATGCCTGCCGCCGCCCAGGGGCCCGGTTGTGCCGCTGCGGGAAGAGCGCTCATCGCATCTGCTCCTCGACCGCTTCGTCCATGGCCGCGGGCACGGGCCGTTCCGTCAGTGAAGGCCCATGCGCCACGAAGCCCACGCCCACGGTAATCAACGCAATCCCCGCCCAGCGCTGCACGGAGATTGGCTCATGCAGCCAGAACCGCGACAGCAGCGCGACAATCACATTACCGAAGGCCGTCGCTGGCAGTACAAACGTCAGGTCCGCCCACGAGAGCGCCGTCAGGTAACTCGCAAAAAATCCGATCAGCAGCAGGATGCCCAGCGCGATCCACGGCGTGAACACCGCCGCGATCAGCGATCCCGGATGCTCCAGCGCGATGGGCGCGAGCCGTGTCATGCCGCGCGAAAGGCACGTATCGCCAAGCGGCGCGGAGAGCGCCACGAATCCGAGAATCGCATACTGCCGCGGCGAGAGTGTATGGTGCGCCATCTGTCGAGAGCCAGTCTTTAAGAAGAGAGACGGAAGAAAAACGAGGGCGGACTCAAAATGAGCGCCGCCCTCGCTG
>DASZRQ010000153.1:0-2110 GCA_035549115.1 Occallatibacter sp.
GCCGGCAGGTGCTGACAAACCGGGGAGGGCCCCGGAGACGAAGTCCCGAACGGCAGGACGGAACAGCACAAGGAGGACATGATGAAAAGGATGCGGCTGGTTCTGATGGCAATGCTCCTGGCGGTGCCTCTTGCGATGGCTACGACAGCCAGCGCGCAGGTATCGGTAGGAGTCGGCATCGGTCCGGCGGTTGTTCCGGCGCCTGCGTACTACGGACCGCCTGACTGCGAGTGGGGCTACTACGCCTATTACCCCTATGCCTGTGCGCCTTATGGCTACTATGGACCGAGCTGGTTCGCAGGTGGCGTGTTCATTGGCGCCGGCCCCTGGTACCACTGGGGCTGGGGACGTGGCTGGGGCTATCGCGGCGGCTACTACCGCGGAGGTTACGGCTATCGCGGCGGCTATGGATACCATGGCGGCTATAACTATCACGGCTACGTGGGCCGGCCCGGCTATGCGGGCAGCTACCACGGTGGCTACGCAGGCGGATACCGCGGCGGAGTTGCCCCGCGCACCTATGGTGGCAACGCCTTCCATGGCGGCGGAGCGCATGTAAGCGGCGGCTTCCACGGCGGTGGCGGGTTCCATGGTGGCGGTGGCTTCCATGGCGGTGGTGGACACCGGTAAGTCAGCACCTTGAAGGAAAGGGCCCGTCTGCTTCGGCAGGCGGGCCTTTTCGTTTGCGCGAAAGATTCCGGCCCGGCTAGCGCACGGCCAGGGATGCAATACGGCCGGCGATGCGCGCGGCGGCATCAGGATGCGCCTGGGTGCGCGCGGCCGCGGCCATTGTGCTCAGGCGCTGCGGTGCGGCGAGCAGTTCAGTGAGCGCGGCCAGCAGCCTGCCGGGATCGGCCAGCTCGCGCTCCGGCAGCAGCACCGCGGCGCCCACGCGCGCCATCTCCTCGGCGTTGCGGGTCTGGTGATCGTCGGCCGCGGCGGCAAAAGGCACCAGCAGCGACGGCTTGCCTGCTGCCGCAAGCTCCGCCACTGTGGATGCGCCGCTGCGGCAGAGGATGAGGGAGGCCTGCGCGAAGCACGCGGGCATGTCCTCAAGAAAGGCGCTGACCTGCCAGCGAGCGGGATCGGCGCCGGACTCCGCGAAAGCACGCTGCGCCGTCTCCGCATGACGCGCCCCGCACTGGTGCAGCACGGTGAGACCGGGGATTGCATCCAGCAGGGCAGCGACGATCCTGGGCATGGTCTGATTGAAGACCCGCGCGCCCTGCGAGCCGCCGAAGACAAGCAGATGTGGCGGGCCAGCATGCTCCGGCACGGAGAAGAACTCCGGCCGCACGGGCACGCCGGTCACTTCGGCGTTGCGGAACCAGCGCGCGGCAGCGGGAAAGTTGACCGTGGCGGCCTGCACCCGCTTGCCGACAAGTCGATTGGCAAGGCCGGGCATGGCATTCGGCTCAAAAAGCACCACCGGGATGCCTGCGAGAAGCGCCATGACCACGCCGGGACCGGAAGCATAGCCGCCAATGCCGAGCACCGCATGGGGCGCGAACTCACGCAGGATGCGGCGGCAATCAAAAAGGCTGCGCGGCAAACCGGCGACGGTTCTGAGCCGCGTGGCCAGCGAGACGTTGTTGAGCGGGCCGACATGAATGAGGCGCAGAGGGAAATTTGCCTGGGGCACAAGCCGCGTCTCTAGGCCGCGCTCAGTGCCGACGAAGAGAATCTCCGCAGAGTGGCGGGACACGAGCTCGCGCGCCACGGCGAGAGCGGGAATGATGTGGCCGCCGGTGCCGCCGCCAGCGATGAGTACGCGCAGTGCCGCCAACTCCTTGCCTTCTCCGCGGCGGCATGCCATGCGCCGCCGGACATGGACAAGTGTAGCAAGCAGAAGAAAGGCCGGCTCCGTGAAGGAACCGGCCCTGAAATACAGCGATGCCCGTTATGCGGCAGTGCGATAGGCAGCGGTCCTGGCCGCAGGCGAACGGCGATCCGCGTGACCGGCATCGCCAAGCTCGAACTGGCGAATGATGCCATCCAGCTCCGACGCAAGCTGCGAGAGATTGCGGCAGGCTGCAGCGGCATCGTCAGCAGCCTGGGCGCTCTCCGTGGCAAGCTGCGAGATCTGGCTTGCCGAATGCGAGATTTCGCC
>DASZRQ010000154.1:0-2891 GCA_035549115.1 Occallatibacter sp.
AAATGGGAAACCCGCTCGTGAGCAGGTTGCGGTTACCGTCGGGATGACCGCACAGTCGATTTTAGCTGCATCTTCCGCTTACTTCACTAAACTCAACGTGATGGCAGCCAGTCTCTACATTGTGGTTGAGGGCGACGATCCAGGATTTGACATCTTCGTAAATGGGCGCGCCCTTGCACGCAACGAAGAATCGCTGCACCGGCTCACCGCGCGCCTGCGCGTTCCCGCCCTGCTGGATTTCTTCTCCGCGGACGAAAACTCCATGGCTCTGCTGCTGGAGCAGGGTGCCGGCGATCCGGAGTGGGCGCAACATCTGCCACAGCCTCAGTGGTTTGCCGGAGACGACGGCCTGGCCTCGGTCCGCGCCCTGCTCGGCTACCTGACGGAGAATCCAACAGCGCTGGGCTCTGAGACCAGCCCCGTACTGCACGAACTGCGCGAGTACGAGCGTGTGCTGCAGAAGACTGCCGAGCACGGATTGCGGTGGCATCTGGCAGCAAGCTGGCGCTGAAAACCGCCCAAATCTTCCGTTACTAAAGTGTGGACGCCGTCAGTCGGCGGCGGGCTCTGCGGCACGTGCAGGGAAGACATTCCCCAGCCGCTGGATCTCCGCGCCCACTCCGCGTAGCTTCTCTTCGATTCGTTCATAGCCGCGGTCCATGTGGTAGACCCGGTCCAGAATCGACTCGCCATCGGCCACCAGCGCCGCCAGCACCAGTGAGGCGGATGCGCGCAGGTCGCTGCACATAACTGCCGCGGCTGAAAGTTTGGCAGGGCCGCGCACCGTTGCTGTGCGGCCGTCCACCTTGATGTTGGCGCCCATCCGGGCCAGTTCCTGCACGTGCATGAAGCGGTTCTCGAAGATGTTTTCCTTGATCAGGCTCACACCTTCGGCCTGCGTTGCCAGCGCCATGTACTGCGCCTGCATGTCGGTAGGGAAGCCGGGATACTCTTCGGTGGAAATGTCTGCCGCGCAGTGCTGCCCGGTGGAACGCACACGCACGGAATCCGGTCCAAGAATGTCGATCGTCGCGCCCGTCTCCTGCAGCTTGGCCAGCACCGCGCCAATATGCGCCGGGTTGCAATCGGCAACCGTCAGATCGCCGCCCGTGATTGCGCCCGCAATCAGAAATGTTCCAGCCTCAATGCGATCGGGGTTGATGCGATAGCGCGCGCCATGCAGGCTGGTCACGCCCTGCACGCGAATCGTCGATGTCCCGGCCCCTTCAATCTTTGCGCCCATGGCTGAAAGCAGCGCGGCCAGGTCGGCGACCTCCGGCTCGCGGGCGCAGTTTTCCATCACGGTCTCGCCTTCGGCCAGCACCGCAGCCATCAGCAGGTCTTCCGTGCCGGTCACGGTGATCTTGTCGAAGACAAGGTGTGCGCCCTTGAGCCGCTCGGCGCGGGCTTCAAGATAACCATGCTCCTGCGCGATGGTTGCGCCCATCTTTTCCAGACCCTTGATGTGCAGGTCGATAGGTCTGCCGCCGATGGCGCATCCGCCGGGCATGGCCACACGCGCCATGCCCGTGCGCGCAATCAGCGGTCCCAGCACCAGCGAGCTGGCCCGCATCGTTTTCACAATCTCGTATTTGGCTACAGGGTCGGAGAGAGTGCGGCAACTGATCGTCATGCCGTGCTCGGGCTCGCCGGAACCGGGTTCGATCTCCGCACCCATCAAGGCCAGCAGGCGGCGCTCCGTGGCAATGTCGCGCACGGAAGGGATGTTTTCCAGGGTGACGGGGTCTTCCGTCAGGATGGCCGCCGCCATGCAGGGCAGCGCCGAGTTCTTTGCGCCGGAGACGCGAATGGTGCCGTGCAGCGGGTTGCCGCCGCGGATGACGAACGTATCCATGAATCGAGTGATGGACTCCTGTAATTCAGTCTAAATGCCGCGCGGAGAGCCAACGCAAAAGACGAAGGCGCGGAAGCATCCGCGCCGAAAGAGAAGAGAAGGGATGAATCAGAGTTCGAGAACGTTGTCTTCAATCGCCAGGCGCACATTGCCATCGGACTTGGCCAGGCGGCGCACGGCTTCCGGCTTGTCCACGCCGGCCTTCAGCATCACCAGCGCCACCGGCACGCTGCGTCCCGCGCTCTTGATGGTCTCCACCGCACGCGTGCGATCGATGTTGCAGGCATTCATCAGGATGCGGATGCCACGCTCCACCAGCTTGGAGTTCTGCATGTGCACGTTGACCATCAGGTTCTCGTACACATAGCCAAGCCGGGTCATCGCGCCCGTGGTGATCATGTTCAGGATCATCTTCTGCGCGGTGCTGGCCTTCATCCGCGTGGAGCCGGAGACGACCTCCGGGCCCACCTCGGCGACAATCTCGATATCCGCGGCTGCCGCCAGCGGGGTGCCGTGGTTGCAGGTTACGGCTGCGGTATGCGCGCCGCGGGCGCGGGCATAGGCGACTGCCGCGACAACATAGGGTGTGCGGCCCGAGGCAGAGACGCCGACAACAACATCCTTGCGCGTGGGGCGGCGGCGGGCAATATCGCGCTGGCCAAGTTCTTCGGAGTCTTCATTAACCTCCACTGCCGAGGCCAGAGCCTTCGGTCCGCCTGCCATGATGTACTGCACCTGGCCGGGCGCTGTGGAATAGGTGGGTGGACACTCCGAGGCATCGAGGGCGGCAATACGGCCGCTCGACCCGGCGCCGATATAGATGAGCCGACCGCCGTCGCGCAGACTGCGCGCAACCTGGTCGATCACCTGTGCGATCTCCGGGATCGCCTTTTTGACAGCCCCGGCAACCTTGGCATCCTCATGATTGATGATGCGGGCGATTTCGAGGGCTGATTTGGTGTCAAATCCTTGAGAAGCCTCGTTTTGGCTCTCAGTGATCAGACGCTCAAGCAGGGAAGCTGGGTCGATCTGTGCT
>DASZRQ010000155.1:0-4353 GCA_035549115.1 Occallatibacter sp.
CACGTAGTCCTCATCCATCTGGTGGGCCTCGTCGTCGCCGCGGTCGCGCTCGGCAAGCTGGGACTCGAAGCGCTTGTGCTGCTCGATGGGATCGTTCAGCTCGCTGAAGGCGTTGCCCAGCTCGAAGCCGCCGGCGAAGAATTCGAAGCGCTCGACATGGGCCGGATCGTCTGGCTTGGCCTTGGAGAGCGGCGAGACCTCGGTGGGGTAATCGTAGATGATGGTGGGCTGGATGAGGAACGGCTCAACCAACGCTTCAAACATTGCGTAGACCGCACGTCCTGCATTCTTGAGTTTATTGAGCTCCAGCCTCAGTTCTGTGAATTTCGCGCGGAACATTCCATACCTAAGATTGCGTTGTTGGTACTCAGGATTTGGGACGCCATGCCTAATCGAATCTTGCTCAATTCCGAGATGTTTGTACGCATCATTCACATGATCAAATAGGCGATCAAAGCTAGTGAAATCTGCTTGCGCGGGCTTTGGACCGGCTTCTTCTGGCCAGTGCTTGCGGATAGCCTCAACCATTGTCAGCCGTTCCCACTTGCCCAGATCGATGGTGTGGCCGTTGAACTCGGTCACGGTTGTCCCGTTCACCTCCATCGCCACGAACGCGATCAGCTCTTCGGTGAGCCGCATCAGGTCGTGGTAGTTGGCGTAGGCCTGGTAGAACTCGAGCATGGTGAACTCGGGGTTGTGCTGGGTGCTTACGCCCTCGTTGCGGAAGTTGCGGTTGATCTCGTAAACGCGGTCGAGGCCGCCGACAACAAGCCGCTTGAGATAGAGTTCCGGCGCGATGCGCAGGAAGAGGTCCATGTCGAGAGTGTTGTGGTGGGTGATGAAGGGCCGGGCCGCGGCGCCGCCGGCAATGGGCTGCATCATAGGCGTCTCGACTTCGAGATAGCCGCGCTCGTCAAAGAACCTGCGCAGGGCGCGCAGCACGGCAGCGCGCTTGACGAAGACCTCACGGCTTTCGAGGTTGCTGAAGAGATCGACGTAGCGCTGGCGGTAGCGCATCTCAATGTCGGCGAGTCCGTGAAACTTCTCGGGCAGCGCAAGCATGGCCTTGGCCAGGAAGGTCAGCTTTTCCACGTGCACGGTGAGTTCGCCGGTGCGGGTGCGGAAGAGATAGCCCGTGACGCCGATGTGATCGCCGAGATCGAGGAGCTTGTAGAGCGCGAACCCCTGCTCGCCGACGGCGTCGAGTCGGACATAGATCTGCAGGCGCTGGCCGCCCTGCTGCAGCGTGGCGAATCCCGCCTTGCCCTGCGCGCGGATGGCCATGATGCGTCCCGCCACGGCCACGGAGACGCGGTTGGTTTCAAGCTCCTCGCCGGTGATCGGGTCCCACTGGCCGCGCACGTCCGGAATGGTGTGGGTGAACGGAAACTGGTTGGGGTAGGCGGCCTGGCCCAGCTTTTCGATCTCGGCCAGCTTGGCCTTGCGCAGCTCAAAGAGCCCGCGCTCGAACTCTGAATCGAACACAGTAAATCCTTCCACGTATTGGCGAGTGCCCAAAGGGGAAGTATACCTGCTGCTTCGGTTGCCCTGTATCCTGTTGAAGGCCGCAGATGCCGTATCACAACCCCATCCCGGAGCGGAAAGGCCAGGGCGGCCTGGCAGGCGCTGCCCACGCCTACGTGCAGGTGGAGAAGATCGCGCAAATCGCCATCGCGCTGCCCTGCGCCGTGCTGATCGGCTGGCTGGGCGGAGCATGGCTCGACAGCCGGCTGCACCAGTCCTGGATAGGGATTGTCGGCTTTGTGCTGGGCTGCGTGGCGGGCATGACAACTGCGATCCGCATGGCAATGGCGCTGGTGGCCGACCCGAAAAAGAACTCCGGCAAGGATGCCGATACGAACAGCAAGTCATGACCGAAACCGCACAACCCCCCCCCGATGTGGCCCCCGAGGCGCTTTACGCCATGCTGCGGCGGGCCATGCGCAACACTGCCGTGCTGGCGGTGCTGCTGAGCGCCGCCGTCTGGATCGGCTCCAGTTGGCGCAATGCCGCCATGCTCATGGTGGGCGGAGCCATTTCAGCGGCCAGCATTTATGAGTGGCTGCGCCTGGCGCGGGAGATCAATGCGCGCCTGGACCGGGAGAAACCGGCAGCCAATCCAGGGGTTGTGGTGTTGTTTTTCCTGCTGCGCCTGAGCCTGTTTGCGGCGGCCATTTATGGTAGCCTTAAAGTGATTCAGGGCTCAGGGGTTGCGCTGCTGTGCGGGCTTGCGCTGGCCGTGACCACCATGGGCTGGGAAGCGCTTCGCCTTCTTCGCGAATAGAGATTCTTCGAGACGGTCCTCGCGCCCGGCTCGAAACGGAAAGATAAGTCCGCATGCTGGAACTCTCAGGTCTGACCTCCGCAGTGACTCACATCTCCAGTCTTTCTCCGGCGCTGCTTGCCGAGCAGACGGCTGGGCCTTACGGCTTCTTCAACACCACATTCAAGCTGGAAATGCTGGTCGTGCTCGGCCTCTTCGCGTTTTTTGTCGCGGTGCGCGCAACGCTCTCTGTGGAGGCGCCGGGTCCGGCGCAGCAGGTTGCGGAGATGCTGCATGAATTTGTCGGGGGGCAGATGGAGCAGGTCATCGGCCACGACTACGAGCGCTTCCAGTCCTTCATCACCTGCATTCTTCTATTCGTGCTGTTCAATAATCTGCTGGGCCTGATTCCTGGGATCGAGACCCCGACCAGCATCGCTGTCGTGCCGCTGGGTATCGCGGTGCTTTCATTTCTCTACTACAACTTCCACGGCATCCGCGTACAGGGGCCAATCGGCTATCTGAAGCACTTTGCCGGGCCGGTATGGTGGATTGCTCCTCTGCTGTTTCCGGTCGAGATCATCTCGCACCTTGCGCGTGTGATGTCGCTGACCATCCGTCTCTACGCGAACATGCTGGCCAGCGACCTGCTGACGCTGATCTGCTTTTCGATCTTCCCGTTTGTGGCGCCAACGGCATTCCTCGGCCTCCACTTTCTGGTGTCCGTCATTCAGGCGTATGTGTTCATGCTGCTAAGCGCCATCTACATTGCGATGGCTGTCGCGCACGACCATTGAGTTTTCATCTCGCCCTCGGGCGAAGGCAGATTCCGCCGGAGAGCGCTTCCGCTCCGGAGACACGGACCGACCGCAAGCGTGAGGGGGCCAGCACGGTGAGCCTCAACCACCCACTGGCGGTCAATTCTCAGGGAAGCCGGAGAACTATGCGGAAACTGCAGAATATCTTCATGGCGCTGGCGGCTCTATTCTTTGCCGTTCCGGCCTTTGCGCAGAGCGGTTCGGGTGTCATCGATATGGCTCCCATCGGTGTCGGTCTGGGCATGGGCCTGGCGGCTGGCCTCTGCGGCCTCGGTCAGGGCCGCGCTGTCGGTTCCACCACGGAGGCGCTCGCGCGCAATCCCGGAACCCGCGGCAACCTGATGACCTTCCTGATCATCGGCCTAGCCTTCATCGAGTCGCTCACCCTCTTCACCTTCGCCATGATCTTCCTCAAGATCAAGTAAAACGAAAACGGAGCACCACAGCAGCCCCGCCTTCATGGCGGGGTTGTTGTTTCAGGGGGACGATCAACGGCCTGTGCGCGGCACGGGCAGCGGCTCGCTGCGCAGCATCCGGATGGCCTCCACGTAGCCCAGTCCTAGCGGCACAGGCTCGAAGCGCGACTCCTGCTCCACCGTGTCAAAGTTGCGTGCCTTGAAGAAGACGCGGCCATTCATGGCCAGTTGCATGCGAACGATGCGCCACTGCCGGTTGCCCACCTCGGCCTGCTCGATGACGATCGTGCCGCCTTTGTAGAGGCGGCCGAGGAGCCCCCATCCAAAGCTCACATCATGATCGATGTGACCCTCAAGGCGCACGACGCGCTGCTGCACCGGATCGATCCATATCTCGCCGGACATGGCGGGAAGCACCTGGGTTTCCAGATCGGCCGGAGTGAAACCGGAGTTGGGCTGAAAGGTGAATTTCTCCACGCGTCCGGTTGGGCTGGCAGCCGACCCGGCGTAGGTGTAGATGAATGCGTCCGGCAGGGCGCGCAGCACCCTGATGGCGCGGTCCGTGTCGTTCTCCTGCGTCTGCTTGCGGTGGCGCTGCTGGCCGGGATCGCTCAACAGGTTGTCCAGCCGGCTCTGTTCCTTCTGCTCGTCGGCAAGGCTCAGCGGCTGGTCATTGATGGCGACAAGCCGCGCGACCGCGCCGTCTTTGGTTTCGATGATCTCTTTGGTGGTGGATAAGCGCGGGCTCGCCTTGCGCAGACGATAGCGCATCGGATGCCGGGTATCGGCGGCATTCTGGAGTTCGATGGCGAGTGCGTGGCGTACAAGCGAGGGATCAACCTGCGGCTGCTGGGCG
>DASZRQ010000156.1:0-4251 GCA_035549115.1 Occallatibacter sp.
GCGTTGCCGTCCAGGTCTTCTTCGGGCTTCAGGTTGTGCACAAAAAGATATGCCGGTTTCCGGAACGGCGGGCGAAAAATATCCTCTGCCGCGCTGATTGCAGTCTCTGAAGGTGCCTTGTGAATCGACTCCTCCCGGTCCGTACACGGTCCGCAGCACGTCTGAGTGGTTGCGTTGTTGGCGTGCGTAGGACGGATGTCCGGTACACGCAGTCCGCACCTGGCAATTCCTTTTCCCCAATCCAGACAAAGACACCTGTAGAGCATTTCCCTGTGCATTGCGCGGAAATGCGCCCGCTTTGCCACAGGGGTAGTAATAGTGGGCCAATTACCATCGTGGAATTGACTTTGGGCCAGTGAAGATTTGACATGGACGTGTTACGTAAATTGTCTGAAATGAAGTGAGAGCGGGCTCACACCAAGGCGGCCCATCGAGAGCGCCGAAGCCCCGCAAACAGGGAAAACGAATTCGATTGTTTCGGCGGATGAAAATATCCGCGCCGTAGGGTTTTTCGAGAGCCATTTTCGGCGGGCGATGAACGCGGCGGTAAGTTTCTCCTCGATTGCACAACAGGGTTTTGAGGGTTTTCAAGCGGGGAATGTGGAAAGAAGAGCCTGTGGCTCACAGAGCGGAGCTATGCCCGATTTTGAATCAGGAGACTAATTAAGTCATTTAGAATGAATGGATTAATCCAATCCGCCGCTCAGCCTCAAAGCGACGGTTCGTGTTGGTGGGCTCTCTATACCCGCCACCAGCACGAGCGTACCGTCGCCGGCCAGCTCGGCTCCAAGGGCTTTGAGGTCTTCCTGCCGCTCTACGAATCGGTGCGCCGCTGGAAGGACCGCAACAAGCTCCTCTCGCTGCCCCTGTTCCCCTGTTATGTCTTTTTGCGCGGCGGTGCGGAGCGGCGTCTGCAGGTGGTCACTACGCCGGGCGTGCACTCCATTCTGTACACCGGCGAGCGCATCGCCATCATTCCTCAAAGCGAGATCGAAGCGATCCAGCGTTCGCTCGACAGCAACCTGCGCATCGAGCCTCATCCCTACCTGCGCTGCGGTGAGCGGGTCCGTGTCATCCGCGGTAGCCTGGAGGGCGTCGAGGGCGTGCTCCTGCGCAAAAAAAGTTATTGCCGTCTGGTGCTCTCAGTCGAGATGCTGGCACAGTCGGTCGCTGTTGAAATCAATGCCTCCGATGTGGAGCCGGTAAACGCGCGTTCCTCCAGCCTGTCTGCTGTTGCGGGCAGGGAGCGCATGCCGGTAAACCGGATTGCCGGGGGAACAGGCGCAGTCGCGCTGCGTTAATCCCGGTTGTTTCATCCCTGCCATCGGCGGAGAAAGGCTGCATTCATGAATCAGGCAAGTGTGCGAAGGATAAATCTCAGGGGAAGGGCCGGATTGTGCTGTGGGCTCGCGGCGTTCGTGGTCTGCGGCCTGGCGCTTGCAGCGCAGTTGCCCGCGCAGGAGAGCAAGCCCGCGCAGCCTGCGGCGCATGCGCATGACGCCACCTACGTGATCGGCGCCGACGATGTGCTCTCCATCAACGTGTGGAAGGAGCAGGATCTCACGCGTTCCATCACGGTGCGCTCCGATGGCAAGATCACGCTGCCCCTGGTCGGCGAATTGCAGGCCGCGGGCCGCACCCCATCCCAGCTCGAGCATGACATCTCCGACCGTCTCCACAGCTACATCACCGACCCTGAAGTCACGGTGATGGTCGAGCAGATCAACAGCAAGAAGTTCAATATTCTGGGCCAGGTCCAGCGCCCCGGCTCCTACTCCACGGCCCTCGCGCCCACCATCGTCGATGCCATCGCGATTGCGGGCGGCTTCAAGGACTTCGCTAAGCAGAAGGGCGTCTACATCCTGCGCCAGAATGCGGACGGAACCCAGAAGCGCATTCCCTTCAACTACAAGGATTTTGTGCACGGCAAGGGCGGGGTCCAGAACATCAAGCTCGATCCCAACGACACCGTGATTGTCCCCTAGAAAGCGTAAGGGTTGATTATGCTTAAAAAAATCTGCATTGTTCTCGTGCTTGCTGCGCCGCTCGCCGCCTGGTCTCAGGTGGAGCCCAGCGCCTCGGGCGGTGATATCCAGTTGGATGACTCCCGGATGATGACCCCGCCTCCGGTCAGCGGTGTCGCCTATCCCTCCATCGGCGTCACCGAGGAGCAGGAGCGCGCCAACTTCCTGAGCGGCGGCCTCACCTTTACCGCAGCCTACGTGGATAACGTGCTCGCTGGCCAGTTGGCGCAGCCCGTCAGCGGCAAAATCTATACGGTGCAGCCGTTCATCTCCGTACAGCAGACTACGCCCCGCCGGCTCGCCTCGCTGGAGTACACCTCCGGTTTCACCTTCTACGATCCAACCAGCGAGCTCAATCAGATTGATCAGAACGCCAGCGCCATCTATCAGTACCGGATGACGCCGCGCGTCTCCATCGAACTGCAGGACGCCTTTGTCCAGTCTTCGAATGCTTTTAGCGCGGCGACATCCATTGGCGGCACTTCGATCACCGGTTCGGGCGGCCTGGCCAACGTGATTACGCCTTTCGGCAATCGCCTCACCAACCAGGCTGCAGGCGGCCTCACATATCAGTTCGCGCTCAACGCGATGGTGGGCGGCAGTGCGGAGAACGATTATCTGAACTACCCTGATCTCTCGCAGGTGCCCGGTCTCTCGAACTCGAATGCCATGACCGGTTCAGCCTTCTATAGCCGCCGCCTCGCGCCCGCGCAGTATCTCGGCCTCACCTTTCTGTATCACCACATCACCACCTCGCCCGTTGACTCCACCACGGATACCTATCTGCCGGCGCTCTTCTACACCTTTTACATCCGGCGCAACATCTCCATCTCGCTCATGGGCGGCGGCGAGTACTACAACACCGCCGAGACCGGCCTGCCTGAAGTGCATGCCTGGACTCCGGCCGTGACCGCCAGCGGCGGTTATCAGGGCACACATGGTGCTCTCGCGGCCAGCTATACCCGTTCGGTCAGCGCCGGCGGCGGCCTGCTCGGCAGCTACACCGCAACGGAAGCCAACGGAACGGCCTCCTGGAAGCCGACCAAGGTCTGGACGGCAGAGGCCGTTGCCGACTACGCCCTCGATAAGAATGAATCCAGCGTGCTCTTTCCCAGCGGGGAAGGCGGACACTCCATAGTTGGAACCGCCTCGATTACGCGCACTTTCTGGAGCGCCCTTGATGTCCAGTTGGGTTACAGCCGCATCCATGCCCACTACAACGGCATCTCCGCCATCAACAATGACCCGGACAGCAACCGCGGGTTTGTCTCCCTGGTCTACCGCTTTACGAAACCCTTAGGACGATAAACGTATGCCGGAAATCATCGACGAACAATCAAACGAGTCTTTCAATCTCGAACGCATTGTCGAGATTGCAAAGCGCCGCCATGTGTATTTCCTCATTGCCCTGTTTGCGGGCTGGTTTGTGGTGTGGGGCGCGAGCTTCCTGATTCCGGCGCGCTACAAGTCCACCACCCTCATCCTGGTGCAGGAGCCCACGATGCCGGCCGACTACGTGCAGCCCAACGTGCGCGGCGACCTGCAGGACCGCCTGCAGAGCATCACTCAGCAGATTCTCAGCCGTACCCGCCTGCTCACCATCATTCATGACCAGCATCTCTACGAGGAGCGCGATAACCGCCTCACCGACGATGACAAGGTCAATCGCATGCGCAAGGACATCGTCATTGATCTGGTGCGCGACACGCGCAACAACGAGATCAACGCATTCCACATTTCGTTCCTCGCGCATAACCCCAGGGTGGCCCAGTCGGTCACCACGGAGCTGACTGACCTCTTCATCAACGAGAACCTGCGCGTCCGCCAGCAGGAGTCTCAGGGCACCACCAACTTCATCGAGCAGCAGCTTGAGCAGGCCCGCGCCAGCCTCGCCGAGCAGGAGTCCAAAGTGCGCGCATTCCAGAGCGCGCATCTCGGCGACCTGCCCGAGCAGCAGGCCAGCAACATGCAGATTCTCAGCGGCCTGCAGTCGCAGTTGCAGAACGAGCAGGACTCGCTCAACACCGCCCGCCAGCAGCGCGCTTACCTGCAGGCGCTCATGGAGCAGAACAAGCCGGCGTCCAAGGCCCAGCAGCGCGCCGCCGATCCGGCCGTCATCGCCATCGACCAGCAGATCACGCAGTTGCGCGCCCAGTTGGCCGACCTCAGCGCCCGCTACACCGACAAGTATCCTGACGTGGTGCGCGTCAAGGATCAGATTGCTGAT
>DASZRQ010000157.1:0-9622 GCA_035549115.1 Occallatibacter sp.
TGCAGCTACTGGCAATCCCGTAAGAACGAAGCGAGCCGCGGCTTCCCCTTTCCACTGCTGCCTCGTGCCGCCCGGCTCAAGGAGGGCTTTTACTGCTTGCTCTCCGAACCCTGGCGACAATTGAAGTGTCACTCAGGTCAGACGTCCGGTCCGTGACGGCCGTCACAGGGGTTGCACATATCGTCGATGCCTGTGCAAGCTCCTCCTGTTTCTTGAATTTCGCCGTTTGCTGATCTATGGCCGCGCGTTGACAAACCCGGCCACGCGCTTGAGAATCGGAGCTTCAGGCCCAGAAAGTTCACCCCCTCCATGACTGCATTACTCACAACAAATCTTGGCCCCACTCCGCTGATCGGGCGCGGCAAGGTCCGCGACTTATACGCAGTCGGCGATGCTCTGCTCCTGATAGCCACGGACCGCATCTCGGCCTTCGATCATGTGCTTGCAACAGGAATTCCGGGCAAAGGCAAGATCCTCACGCAGATTTCGCTCTTCTGGTTCGATCTGGTTGCTGATGTTGTGCCCAACCACCTGATTACGGCAGATGTTGCGGAGTTCCCGGCCGCTCTGCAACCCTATGCAGACCAGCTTGAAGGCCGGTCCATGCTGGTGCGCCGCGCCCAGATGTATCAGGTGGAATGCGTCGCCCGTGGCTATCTTGCCGGTTCGGGATGGAAGGAATATCAGGCGACTCGCACAGTGTGCGGCATTTCGCTGCCGGAAGGTCTGCAGGATGGTTCCCAGTTGCCGGAGCCACTCTTTACGCCAGCCACCAAAAGCCAGGATGGCGCGCACGACGAGAATATTTCGTTTGTGGAAACCGGGAAGCAGCTCGGCGCCGAAACCGCTGCCGAGCTGCGCCGCCTGACGCTAGCCATCTACCGCAAGGCAGCCAAGCATGCCCAATCCTGCGGACTGATCCTTGCCGACACAAAATTTGAGTTTGGAACGCTTGATGGCGGTATCCTGCTTGCCGACGAGGTACTGACTCCGGACTCCTCGCGGTTCTGGGAGGCGTCTCAATGGAAGCCGGGCGGCGCGCAGCCCTCCTTCGACAAGCAGTTCGTGCGCGACTACCTCGAAAGCATCCAATGGAACAAGCAGGCGCCTGCGCCCAGCCTGCCCGCCGATGTGGTTGAGCGCACACTGGCCAAGTACCTGGAGGCCTTCCGCAGGCTTACAGGCCGGGACCTGCATCTCTAGCCGTTACGGAATGAACTATGACCGTCGTCGACTGGATTATTGTTGCTGTGCTGGCCGCCTCCGTGATTATCGGCATTGCACAAGGCTTTCTGCGCTCGGCTTTCTCGCTGGGCGGGGTGTTGCTGGGGCTTGTGCTGGGAGCCTGGAATTACATGCGTATTGCCGGCTACATCGAGCCCATTGTGCGTAACGCAAGCGTCTCCAATGCCATCGCCTTCCTGCTGATTGCGCTGCTCGTCTCCGCTCTTGCCGCCGCAACCGGCGTCCTGCTGGCGAAGGTTTTTCAAAAGCTTGGCCTGGGCTGCCTGGATGCGCTGGCTGGAGCCATCTTTGGCCTGTTTCAGGGTGCGGTACTGGTCACGGTCTGGATACTGATTACGGTGGCTTTCTTTCCCGACGCACACTGGTTGACCGAGTCCCGCCTGCCTCGCTATTTTTTTGGCGCATGCCATTTGAGCGCCAGCATCAGCCCGGAAGGCTTGCGGCGATTGGTTCACGATGACCTGGAAAGGCTGGAGCACGAGTCGCCCAGATGGATGCATCCGGACGCCAGCGACAAGTGAATATTTTGCTAAGCCGTAACATAGCCGGATATGGCAAGCTAATAGAGCAAGGGGAAACTGGTGAGACGAGAACTGGACAGCCTGGTGACACAAATGCATTCAAGCGGTATCCGGTATGAGGATGCCGTGCGCGAATTCAAGAGGCAGTATCTGCGCGAGGTGCTGGTGGCAAACCGGGGGAACCAGTGTAAGGCGGCCGAGGAGCTCGGCATTCACCGCAACACGCTGAGCCGTACCATGGCAGAGCTTGGCTTGAGCCTCGCGGAGGTCCGCGCGGGCCTCAAGCGTCCGCCGCGCAGCGAACGTCTGGTATTTGGAGCGGTTCGGCAGGGCATGCGCCAGGGCTGACGCTCCCCTGAGCCAATGCAGACTACCCCACCAACAGCAGAAACCAGAGTTGCGATCCAGCCCGGCTTTGCCTGGGACCGGCAGGATGCTTATCTCTTCGACATCGACGGCACATTGCTGCGCAGCCGTGACCGCATCCACATGGATTCCGTGGCTGCGAGCGTGCGGCAGGTAACCGGCTTCGAGATCACGCTGGCTGGCGTCTCGGTTCACGGGCACACCGATACAGGCATACTGCGCGAGGCCTGCGCCCATGCAGGCATTCCTGCCTCTGTTCTGGAGCCGCAGACTACTGCCATCCTGGAAGCCATGGGCCGCAACGTGGCCGAGCGCCGGCACCAGCTCGATCTCTACCTGATGCCGGGCGTACAAGAGGCCCTGAAACACCTTGCCGAGCGTGGAGCCGTTCTAGGCGTGGCCACGGGCAACCTTGAAACCATCGGCTGGATCAAGCTGGAGGTTGCCGGACTGCGCGAGTGGTTCCGCTTCGGAGGCTTCAGCGACCGCTTCCCCATCCGGTCGGCCATGATTGGCCACGCCGCGGAAAAGGCTCGCGAACTTGCCGGGCTCGGCGCTACGGTCTGCGTTGTGGGAGATACGCCACGCGACATCGAGGCCGCGCACGCCAATGGCCTGTCCGTAATCGCCGTTGCAACCGGGCACTTCAGCTTCGACGAGCTCGTTGTCTTTGAGCCCGACGCCTGCGCCACTTCCCTGGCCAGCCTTGTAGCGGCCACACGGAATCAGCCGTGAACCGATGCTTCGCCGCCGCTGGATGGTTTGCCACCGCACTGGCGGTAGCGCAGCTTGCGACAGGCCAGCAGGCGCCTATAACTTCCGCACCCGCGCATCAGCCTGCTGCAGCCTCTGCTTCTCCCGGCAAAGCCATCAGCGCGCGGGATCGCAGGCACGCGGCCAAGCTCTACCTGCAGGGCACAAAGCTGTTTGAGCAGAGCAAGTTCGATCAGGCCATGCAGGCTTACCAGTCCGCAGCCGATCTCGTACCAGATAATACGGACTATTCTCTCGCCGTTCAGGTGGCGCGCAGCCACGAGGTTACGGCACTCATCCAAACGGCAACTGCCGCCAGGACTCGCAGAGATGCCGCAGCAGCCCGCGCGGCACTGGCGCGGGCCAACACGCTCGATCCCGGCAACCCGATCATTGCGCAGCATGTATCCAGCCTTGCCTCTGATGTGGCCGCGGCCCTGCCGCACGCTCTCTACGCGGACACGGGAGACGATCTCGGCGAAGCGCCCAGGTTGCAGCCCGCCGCAGGCACGCAGAGCTTTCACCTGAAGGTCGATGCGCGACAACTGATTCAGCGGGTTTACCGAGCCTACGGAATTGAAGCCACACTTGACCAGAGTGTCTCCGCTCCACTTGTGCGTTTCGACCTGGATAATGCCACCTTTGCACAGGCGACCGAAGCTCTGGACGATGTGACGCATTGCTTTGCGGTCCCGCTTGACGCACGCCGGGTGGTGGTTGCCCGTGACAATCGTCAGAACAGGCAGCTCTTTGAGCGCCAGGAGACAGAGACCCTGTATCTGCCTGGCCTTCGTGCCGAGGACCTGACCGAAGTGAGCAACATTGCCAAGAACGTTTTTGGCGCGCCGCAGGTTTCCGTTTCAGAAAACCGGGCAGCCATCACCCTGCGTGCGTCTGCATCGAGTCTGGATGCCTTCAACAACACGATGAGTGAGCTGCTGAACGACCGCAGCCAGGTAATGCTTGATGTACAGGTGATTCAGCTTGCGCATACTGCCGCACGAAACGTTGGCGTGCAGCTTCCGCAACAGGTCACGGCCTTCAACGTCTACGCGGAAGAGCAGGCCATTCTGAACGCCAATCAGGCTCTCGTGCAGCAGATCATCTCCTCTGGCCTGGCTGCGCCCGGAGACACGCTGGCGATTCTCGGCATTCTGCTCGCTTCCGGGCAGGTTTCAAGCTCACTTTTTTCGAACGGCATTGCCCTGTTTGGCGGCGGATTGACGCTATCCGGCATCTCTCCCGGCGCAACCACGCTCAACATCAATCTAAACTCCTCGGACACGCGCGCACTTGACCGTGTGCGCCTGCGCCTCTCCGACGGACAGGATGAGACCCTGCGCAGCGGCTCGCGGTATCCGATCCTCACATCGTCGTACTCCGGGCTGAATCTGAGCGGCGTCAATATTCCTGGGCTGACGACCGCAGGCACTTCAGGCAGCCTTGCATCGCTTGCCGCGCTGGCGGCTGAGCAGCCGACGATTCCGCAGGTGCAGTACCAAGACCTCGGCCTCACGCTCAAAGCCAATCCCAAGGTGATGCGCAGCGGCGATGTGGCGCTCACTCTCGATCTCTCGATCACGTCCCTGTCCGGCAGCTTTTCAAACGGCAACCCGATCCTGAACAACCGCAGCTACTCCGGCGTGATCACGATCAAAGAGGGACAGGGAGCTCTGCTGATGAGCGAAGTGGATGAGCAGGAAAGCCGCGCGCTGAGCGGCACTCCGGGGCTGGATGAGATTCCCGGCATGAGCAGCGCCAGCGACAAGAACGTGCAGAAGGATTACGCCACCTTGATGATTGTGCTGACGCCGCATCTGATCGAGGCGCCGATGAACGCCGGGCACACGCCCATGCTGCGCATTGAACACGGCGATGTGCTTCCATAACGCAATGCAAAAGCCTCAGCCCACCTGCCAACATGGCGCGATGAACTGAGGCTTTTGCTGTTCTTTCATTCGGACTACTGGCCGGCAACTCCGTCCAGTTTGGCCTGGTACTCGATGATCTGCTTGAGCGTGTCATACGGCAGGCCCCCGATCGGCACCTGGCGTCCATTGACCATCAGTGTAGGAGTCTGATTCACATTCAGATCCTGCGCCAGCTTGACCGACGCGGCAACCTGCTGCTGCACCTCCGTTGTAGCGGCGCAAGCAGATACCTTGGCGGGGTCCAGCCCGGCCTTGGTAACGGCACCATTCAGTGTCAGCGTGGCACCGTCAGCCGTTGCGAGCCCTTCCTGGCCGTCAAACACTGCCGCGGCAAATTGGAAGAATGCGGTGCTGCCGCCCAGCTTGGCGACACAGACACCATAGGAAGCCGCTGTCATCGCTGCAGGATGAATCCGGACCAGCGGATAGTTCTGGAAGACAATACGTGCCTTGGGAAAATCCACAGCGAGCCGGTCCATTGTGGCCTGCGCCTCTTTGCAGTGCGGGCACTCGAAGTCGGCAAACTCGACCAGTTCGAGATCCTTTGACGGAGACCCGCGGAAGGGCCCGTCTGCCTGCTGCTGCAGCATGGTCCGGTATTCCGCATAGGGATGATCGCCGAAGGGCAGCACTTCCTCACCGGCAATAATGTGCTGGCCATCGGGCAGAGCGAAGAACTGCAGAGCCGACGGCTTCTGGTCGCCGATCTTCTCACGGACGTATACAACTACCTTGCTCAGGCCGGGGACCGGTGTCTTGAGAATGGCTTCCACCTGCCAGACGCGGTTTGTGTCGTAGCCCCAGCTCGTCTGCAGAAAGTTGTTGATCTGCTCCGTGGTCGGGGTAGAGGCCGTGAAGTTGACGGGATCCGGCTTGGGGAAAGCCGGCGCTGCAGGCGCGGGAGCCGGAGGAGCCGGCTCATTCTGAACGGGAGCCGCGGGCACATTCTGCTGTGCAGAGGCCGCAAGCAGCGGCAGGAAAAGGGCTGCCAGCGCAGCCGCGCAGGCATAACGAGTCGAACGACGAATCAAAGTTCAATCTCCTCTTGGATACTGGGGTTTCTCTCGCTTCTAAGCTTACACCTGTACCTTCACGGCAATGGGAAACCTGCGGCCCATGCCGAAGGACTTGGACGTGACCTTGAGAACCGGGGCAGCCTGCTGGCGCTTGTACTCCGAGCGCTCCACCAGTCGCACCAGCTGTTGGACGAGCGCCAGGGGAAAACCGTGCTCGCGCGCAATCTGCTCTGGAGTCTCATAGCGCTCGACATAGGCCTCGATAATCGGGTCCAGAACATCGTAGGGCGGAAGCGAATCGGTGTCCTTCTGGTCCGGCCGCAACTCGGCGGAAGGCGGCTTGTCGAGAATTGCGCTCGGAATGACCTCACTTTCGTGGTTCAGCCAGCGGCACACGGCATACACGCGTGTCTTGACCAGATCGCCGATGACCGCCAGCGCGCCCACCATGTCGCCGTAGAGCGTGCAGTAGCCCACGGCCATCTCGGATTTGTTTCCTGTGGTCAGCACCAGCGCATTGAACTTGTTGGACAGCCCCATCAGCAGGCCGCCGCGAATGCGTGACTGAATATTTTCTTCCGTTGTGTCCGGCTTGAGCCCGGCGAACAGCGGCTCAAGAGCATGCGTGTACTCCCGGAAGAGATCGCTGATGTGGATAACCTCAAAGCGAATGCCGAGATTGGCGGCGAGCGTGCGGCTGTCCTCGATGGAGCCAGTGGAAGAGTACGGGCTGGGCATCCCGATGGCTGTTACATTCTCGGGACCAAGAGCTTCAGCCGCGATGGCCGCCACCAGCGCAGAGTCGATTCCCCCGCTCAGGCCAACCAGGACTTTGCTGAAGCCGCATTTGCGGATGTAGTCATGGGTACCCAGAACGAGCGCGCGATAGGCAGCCTCGGTATCGTCCTCAATCGGCTCGGCGACTGTCTGAGCGCCAAAGGGGTCGACAAGCACGAGGTCTTCCTCGAAGGAAGCAGCCTGCGCAATGAGCTGGCCGCTGGCATTCAACGCAAAGGACGAACCATCAAAGATCAGGCTGTCGTTGCCGCCCACCTGATTCGCGATCACAACTGGAACCCGGTCGCGGCGTGCAATGGCCGCCAGCATCTCCCGGCGAACAGCACGTTTGGAGTGCCAGAACGGAGAAGACGAAAGATTTATATGCAGCGCCGGGCGCTGGCTCATCAGCTCTTCCATGGGATCGACGGAATAGAGGCGGCGCGGCCAGAAGTTCTTGTCGTTCCACGCATCTTCGCAGATGGAGATGGCCAGCCGAACACCATCAATCTCAATAACCTGCTGGGTCTTGGCAGGCTGAAAATAGCGCTGCTCGTCAAAAACGTCGTAGAACGGCAGCAGGCGCTTGTGCTGCTCAAGCACCACCTTGCCTTTGTCCAGCAGTACAGCGGCGTTCACCGCGGGCTTGCCGCCGCCCGGCGGTGCTGGCAGCGCTACGCCAGCCAGTACCGCGACGGGCAACTCAGCCGTTGCCACGCATAGCTCATCGACAGCGCTACGGCAGCGGGCAAGGAAGCTGGGCTTTTCCAGGAAATCGGCAGGAGGATAACCGCAGATCGCAAGCTCTGAAAAAACCGCAAGCCGCGCGCCCTGCTCCGCTGCGCGCCTGCTCGCAGCGGCGATCTTTTCCAAATTGCCGGTGAAATCTCCGACCGTTGGGTTGATCTGGGCAAGCGCGATCTTCACACTCTCAGTTTAAATGGTTGCCCAGCCCAGGCGCCGAACGGCGCAGGACAGCTCTATGTGCCCGTGCCGGAGAAAACAACTCCCACCGTCCGCACGATGATCTTGATATCGAGCCACAGGTTCCAGTTTTCGATATAGCTGAGATCGAGCGAAACGTAGCTGTCGAAAGAGGGGTCCTGCCGGCCCTGCACCTGCCAGAGGCCCGTGATGCCCGGTGTAACACTCAGCCGCCGCAGATGGCCCAGTTTGTACTCCTTGACCTCGCTCGCCAACGGCGGACGCGGTCCCACAATGCTCATATCGCCGGAGAGGACGTTGAAGAACTGGGGCAGCTCATCCAGCGAGTACTTGCGCAGAAGACGGCCAACTTTTGTGATACGGGGATCATTCGCGATTTTGAAGAGCACGCCATCACGCTCGTTCATGTGCTGCATCTCGGCGAGGCGCTTCTCGGCATCCCGCACCATGGTTCTGAACTTGAGGCACTGGAAGACTCTACCCTTTTTGCCGATGCGGTTGGCGCGATAGAAAACCGGGCCGCGCGAATCCAGCTTGATAGCGACGGCAATGCACAGCAGAATTGGCGCCAGAACGGCCAGAATGACCGTGGAGAACGTGATGTCGAGCACCCGTTTCAGAACAAGGCTGATCTCGGGCACGCGGCTGCGGTGCAGTGGGATCATCGGGAACTGCCCGAGGTACTCCAGCTGGCTATTCAATGCAAGCCCGCCATAGAGATCAGGCATCAGGCGCAGGTCCACGCCATGCACCCTTGCCTGCTCCAGAATGTCCTGCATTGTCTCTCCGTCGCACGGAGAGGTAAAGATGATCTCGTCGACAAATTGCGTGCGGGCACGCTGGAAGAGCTCTTCCGATAGCGCAAACTTCGCATCCGGCAACTCAAACCCGGCTGCAGAGCCAGTACTCAGATCGAAAAATCCCTTAAATGCATATCCCAAATGCCGGACGCTTTCGAGATGTTGGCGCAGGGCATGCGCCTCAGGACCGGTACCAACGATGAGCACATTGCGTGTGTCGAGTCCGCGATCATAACGGCGATAGAGCAGAATGCGGTAAACCAGCCGCCGCAGACTCAACAGCAGAGCAACAAGCCCCACGGTCAACAGCACTATGCCCCGCGGAATATCCGCGGCGTGTGCCAGGTACAGGGCGCCCGTCAGCAGCAGACCGGCAGTAAGGCAGGCCTGTATGCTCATGCGCTGCTCATGCAGGTAGCTCGGGAAACTGGCCGGATCATAGAGGTGCATCCTGCGGCTGGTAACGATGAGCACCACCGTAAACCCGCACAGCAGGGCGAGCAGGATGCCCATTGAGCGCCCGTGAAACAACGTTCCGCGGTAAAACGCCCGGGCGCCGTTCACCGGACCGGTGTGCAACTCAACTGTTGTGGCAATGATGGCGGAAACAAGAACCGTCAGGACATCGAGCGCCATCCAGACACGCGATTTACCACGCGACGCGCGCGGAGTTCCACGCGCAGGCTCCGCTGCCCAGGAAACAGCGGCCGAAGGCCCTGAAACTCTTTGCCAGAAATCGGATGTTGCCATGCGTGGCTGCAAACCTCAGCAGTTCCCAGGCGCGGTAACAAGCCCGGAATTAACGTTGATGACCGGATCAGGCGAGAGCGATTGAGCAATGGGAGTCATGAAGGCGCTCCCAGAAGAAGCATCCATGCGAGCCCATCAGCGGCCACATATTCATGCAGTCCTAAGTCATTCAGGCTCTTTGTGTTACGCAGAAATCATGTTCTGCGTATAGAAACTTGATGCTGCTTTTCTGCCGCGCCTGCTGGATCGTGCTGCCAGCTTGCCCGGTAATGACCATCCTTGGCCGAGCAGAGAGGTGATGGGTGTCCGCTCTCTCGCATTATTCAGTCTGTCGCATTGGAAATCCATTAGGAAATACGAATACCTGTGGAAAACCCATGCTGTGACAATAACTTACAAATCATACACCTCATGAAATCCCGGGGATTCTACGAACTGAACCCATGAGATGCTGAGAGAAAACTTATTTTGAGAATGAATCGGGAGATTCCATCTGCGCAAGCAAATTCTACAGGCAG
>DASZRQ010000158.1:0-2310 GCA_035549115.1 Occallatibacter sp.
TCCACGGAGAAGATGCGCAGTACGGGGATGACGCGCAGGGCACGAAAACTCATAGCGCTACCGCAGGATGTCCTCGAGCGTGGTGCTCAGGTCAGTCTTCTCGTCACGATACTTCACAATGACCGGCGCGTAGAGGCTCAACCCCCACTCCGCACCCTTGCCGCGCGCAACCGCACGGCTACCCGGCACAACTACCGCATTTTCCGGAATGATGAGCGGCATCTCCGCCGTGGCGCGCAGCGTTGTGCCGTTCACCAGGTCGAAGACCGGCGTGCCCCGCGTGAGGATTGTGCCCGCCGCCAGCACCGCGCCCCGGCGCACAATGGCGCCTTCATACACGCCGGAGTTGCCGCCCACCAGCACATCGTCTTCAAGAATCACCGGGCTGGCATTCACGGGCTCCAGCACGCCGCCCACCTGCGCCGCGGCGCTGAGGTGCACCCGTTTGCCCACCTGCGCGCAGGAGCCGACCAGCGCGTGCGAGTCCACCATCGTTCCTTCATCCACCCACGCGCCGGTGTTCACATACATGGGCGGGACGCACACCACGCCGCGGGCGAGATAAGCGCCTGCGCGCACCGAGGAGCCGCCAGTGACCACGCGAATGCCGCCGGCATGGGTAAATGTCTGCACCGGATAGGTATGCTTATCGACAAAAGTGAGCGCGCCCGCGGCGATATCGTGCAGCGTGCCCAGACGGAAGCCCAGCAGGAGGCCCTGCTTGACCCAGGCATTTACGCGCCAGCCGGTTGGGGCGGCTGCGTCGGGCTCAGCCGCGCGCACCTCGCCCCGCTCCAGCGCGGCTCTCAGTTCAAGGAAGGCGTCCATCGCGGAGGCGTCGCCAACGGCGGCCTGCCCGGCCGCAAAATGCCGCTCGATGGCGGCCTGCAGATCGTGGAAAGTCATCGCTTTCCGAGTCTATCAAGCGTGGCGCTGGCGGCTCAGGCGGCTGGCCGCTGGGTTACGCTCAGCCGGAAGGAGTTTTTGCCCGAGGGAATCATGGCCAGCGCTGCCGGCGAGCGCCCCGCAGGCGTGCTCAGGTGCTTGGACTCAAGCCATGCGCACAGCCGCGGATCGTGAATCTCAGGCCGGTCCAGCCAGAACTCCGGACCAAGGCCGCACTGGATGCTGAGATGATCGAGCTGCAATTCAACGAACGGCGTGTCCTGGGCAAAATAGCGCTGCGCATTCCCTGAACCCACGCTCAGCCCGGTTACACCGAGACCTTTGCTTAGCGTTTTGACGACCATGGAGATTCCTGCCCTTCAGCGGTGGTTGCAACGGTTGAGGAAGGCAGATGGGCCGTGGATTGCGCGTAGCCCTGGTCCAGTCTGCTTCTTCTGCGTCAGGAATTCATCAGTGGGAGCGCACCAGATTGGCTCGATGGTGCACTGCATTCGACTGTGAGTCAAGCAAAACTCACAGGGCCGAGCTCATTTTTATCGATCCCCGTACTTACATCAATAAGACGCATGAAAACGGACGGGGTTGCATGTTTCATGAGAAAAAGCGCAAAGGGCAGGCGGCTTGACGGCCCATTGAACGCGGGATGAAATTGCCGCGAACCAGAACCCACAGGGCGGGGTGTTCCATGGGAGTTTTTATGCCCCGGACAGAGCCCGGCGCAGGGCATGGGCCACGGTCTCCTGCTCCCCGGCCGTGATGCGGTTGAAGAAGGGCAACGCCAGTGTGCGGCGGCTCGCATTTTCCGTCACGGGCAGTTGGACGGCAGCGCTGGGGTGGCTCTGCCAGGCAGGCTGCCGGTGAATCGGCGGGAAATACCGCCCGGTGGCGATGCCTTCGCCAGCAAGCGTTTTCTGCACGGCATCGCGGTCCACTCCTTCCGGCAGGCGGACCACATAAACGAACCAGCTCAGCGTCCGGCGGGGCACGGCCAAGGGAGGCAGCTCGATTCCCGGAATGCTGCCGAGCAGCGCCTGGTAGCGGGCTGCCGCCTCGGCGCGCGCGGCCAGCATTGCATCCAACCGGCTGAGCTGTACCCGCCCCAGGGCGCAGGCCAGCTCGGAAAGCCGATAGTTGAAACCGATCTCAGCGTGGTCCAGCCAGCCCGCGCCCATATCCCGGCCCTGATTGCGCAACCGGCGCAGGCGCGCGGCATGCGTCGAATCGCGCATCAGCACCGCGCCGCCTTCTCCGGTCGTCATCTGTTTATTGGGATAGAAACCAAGCACGGCCAGATCGCCCCAACTCCCCACCGGCCGCCCATCGAATTGCGCGCCAACCGCCTCGCAGGCATCCTCGATGAGTTTGAGGTTGTGGCGGCGCGCCAGATCGGCGAGCGCATCCATC
>DASZRQ010000159.1:0-9325 GCA_035549115.1 Occallatibacter sp.
CGAAGGCCGAAGCCGTCGCCGTCCGCCGCGCAGCCTGCTTGGCGCTTACGTCCACCATCGCGGCGCGGCCCGCCTCATCGTAGTGCGACAGCCCTTTTGTGGATTCGCCCATCGCTCGCTCTCCATCGCTCTCCGAAATCAGATCAACAGAATATGCACCATTGCCCCAGCTTCGAAACGGCCGGTTTCTTCCGGCACTACCAGAAAGCAGTTCGCCCGCCCAAAGGCCGGCAGATCGCCCGACCCATGCCAACCGATCGTTTCTACCTGTGGCAGCGCGCCGTTTGCTGGATTGAAGTCGCACTGCGCGGGCAGAAAGCGCGTTAAACCGGGCTTCGCTTTGCGATCTGCCTCCCGCGCAAGCTGAGCTGCCGCAAACCGCGGTCCCGCACTGCGCGAGCCTGCCAACGCGCCGAGCACCGTCGCGCCAAACAGCAGAAATGTGACCGCAGATGAAATTGGATTTCCCGGCAAGCCGAAGAAAGGCAGTACAGGCCCGACCGCACGCGGTACCTCGCCAAACACCAGCGGCTTGCCCGGCTGCATGCGCACGCCGGTGAAGTGAAACCTCGCTCCAAGCCGCTCCAGCGCCGGCTCCACGAGGTCGAACTTACCCGCCGAAACCCCGCCGGAGATCAGCAGCAGGTCGGCTTTCAGCGCTTCGGCCAGGGCGGCATCCAGCGCTTCCGCCGTATCCGCCGCCGCAGGCAACACAAGCGCTTCACCGCTCGCCGCCGTCACCAGCGCTGCCAGCATCGGCGCATTGGAGTTGCGAATCTGCCCCGGTCCCGGCGTCGCTTCCACGGGCACAAGCTCATCGCCTGTCGCGAGAATCGCCACGCGCGGCCGCGCATACACCGTAACGTCGGCATAGCCACACGCTGCCGCCAGCGCAATCCGTCCCGGTTCCATCCGCGTGCCCGCCGGCAGCAGCGCCTCACCCGCACATGCCTGTGCCCCGCGCGCCACCAGATTTTCGCCGGACTTCAATACTCGCGGAGCCATCAACCGCACGCGATTGCCCTCGCGTTCCACATGCTCCAGCATCGCCACCGCATCAGCGCCCTCAGGCGCCGCCGCACCAGTCATAATCTCCCACACGGCTCCCGCGGGCAGCGCGCCCGGAGGCGGTTCGCCAGCATGTGTCGATCCCGCCACTGTCAGCCATTCCTGAGAGGAAAGCTCCGCTGCGCGGCCCGCAAACCCATCGCGCGTGGAGCGCGTAAACGGAGGCTGGTCCACATCGGCTGTTATCGGTTCGGCCAACACGCGCCCCGCGGCCTCGCGCAGCGGCACACATGCACGGCCGTCCACAGGCATCAGCCTGCGCGCAGACGCGTTCACGATTTCAGCCGCTTCCGTGTAGCTCACCACACTACTCATGCAGTGGATTGTACCGGCCTTCCTATGCTGTCCTCTCCACGGCACAAAAACCGAGGGCGCATCCACTGCGGATGCGCCCTCGATGATTCGTAAGGTTGCTGGCTTACTTCCGGCCTGCCTTATAGCTTGAGTTGATCTTCTGGCCAGCCTGCGCCAGGATGCCCTTCACATCGGCCGCATAGGGTCCGTCCGGAGCTAACTCCAGATACTTTTGGTACGCATCAGCACATCCATCCGGAAGCACAATACGCTGTGTCTTCGGATCGATGGTTGCCTTGTTCACCAGGCCCTGGCCCTTCAAGTAGTAGGCCAGCGCATCATTGGGATCGTTCTTGATTGCGATGTCCGCCGCAGCTACCTGCGCATCTGCATTGCCTGCCTGGAAGAAGATCACGGCCTGGTTGCGGTAGTACATCGGGGCTGAAGGCGGATTAGCCTTGGCAGCGGCATCATAGGCAGCGTTCGCCTCCGGCACCTTGCCTGTGCGGGCGTAGATCTCGCCCAGCCCGGCGTTCGCCATGCCCTCGATGGCCGGACTCGGCTTTTTGGACGCAGCGTCAGTCTCGAGCGCCTTCTTGTAGGAGGTCTCCGCGTCGTCGTACTTCTTTAGCCCGGCCTGCGCCTGGCCAAGGTACGCCCACAGCACCGGCTCTGTCGGCCGTGCCGCAGTGTCCTTGGTCATCAGTGTTTCGACATCGGTGAACTTGGCCGTCTTGATCTCGGTGGTCTTTGCGTCAACATCTGCCTTTGAGGCCGAAGCGCCAAGCTGCTGCTGCGCCGCAGCGTGTGCACCGTCGACTTCCTTCAGATCCTCCGACACCACTTTCAGGTCGGCGTTGAGGTTCTTGATGACCTCGTTTGCCTTGAGGGCTTCCGCATTCTTCTTACGCAGTTCCTCAAGCTGCTTCTTCTCATCCTCGGGCATCTTGTCGATGTATTCCTGCCGCGACATATCCACGTCGCCAGCAGTATCGGCGCCCGCCGTCACCGCGACGTTCTCGATCTGGTCGGCTTCCTTGTCCTTCGTCATGCCGGGCGAGCGGTAAATGATGTTGTACTTGCCCGGAGGCACTTCGCCGGTATAGTCGCCATTGGCATCCACATTAAAGGTGCCGCGCTCGGCGGTCTGCGGCGGCAGGCCAGGCCCCTGGGAAGCACGGATGATCTCCAGATACGTCACGGTGCCACCGTTTTGCGGCGCGCCCGTCGGGTTGGTGACATGGCCATGCACCTTGGCTGGCGCTTCAGTTGCGGGTGCCGCCGGCTGCTGCGCAAGGGCCGGTACAAGGGCGAAAGCCAGAACGCCCAGCGAAAGCATAACGTTGCGTTTCATTCCTTTTCTCCTTGGAAGTGCACGGCGTATACGCCCGCGCCTCCCCTCCAAATCCGTCCATCGCCTGCCTGTATCGATGCGCGACAAGTCCGGTCCTGACCCGGCGTATGCGCGGCAGGCGGGGCCTCGCATCCGGGAACACCGGATCAGGCCGCACCACTCGGCACGACCCAAGGTAAATCCAACAGACGCCACAATACAAGGCCGCGTGTCACACTGCGCAGCGCACGGAGCTTCATTCGTGCGCCGGAAAGAAGGAGCAAAATGCCGCAAATCGCCGATGGCGGCCATGATTCGGTGCTCCGGCTGCACCCTACAATAGATGCATGGCTACGACCATCCGGCCGGCCACACCTGCCGACGTACCACAGATTCTTGCCTTTGTCCGCGCCCTGGCCCTCTATGAGCGCGAGCCGGACGCCGTGATTGCCACCGAGGCCGACTTGCTCCGTGATGGCTTCGGCCCCACTGCGTACTACCACTGCGTCATCGCAGAGTATGACGGCGCAGCCGCCGGTTTTGCCCTCTACTTCTTCAATTACTCCACCTGGGTGGGCCACCCCGGCCTCTACCTTGAAGACCTGTTCGTCCTGCCCGAACTGCGCGGTCACGGCGTTGGCAAAGCCCTGCTGCAGCGGGTCGCCGCCATCGCCATCGAGCGGGGTTGCCGCCGGCTTCAGTGGGAAGTCCTCGACTGGAACACCCCTGCCATCAACTTCTACACGGCCATGGGCACCGAGTTTCTGGATGAGTGGCGCAATGTCCGCCTCTCCGGAGACGCACTGCTGCGGCTGGCGGGCGCGGAGACAGCAGCACAGTGAAAATCCGTGTCGTCGGCGGCGGCCTCGCCGGCCCGGAAGCCGCACTCACCGCCGCCCGCTTCGGCTGCGAGGTCGAGCTTTATGAGATGCGTGCTCTTGTCGACGGCAGGCCGCGCCTTACCCCAGCCCACCAGACCATCGAGTTCGGTGAGCTGGTCTGCTCCAACTCCCTCAAGAGCGAATCGCCCAACACCGCCCCCTGGCTGCTCAAGCAGGAGATGCGCCGCGCGCACTCCGTGCTCTTATCCCTTGCCGACGCAACGGCAGTGCCAGCGGGCCACGCCCTCGCCGTCGATCGCGTCGAGTTCTCCCGCCGCATCGCCGAGGCCATCGCTGCCGAACCCCGCATCCGTGTGATTCGGGAAGAAGTCACAAACCTCGACGCATCGGCCGGCACGCTCACAATTCTGGCGACTGGCCCGCTCACCTCGTCTGCCCTCAGCGCCGAACTGCAGCGTATCACCGGCTCCGAACACCTTGCCTTTTACGACTCCATCTCACCCATCGTCGACGCCGACTCCATCGACATGGACCGCGTCTACTTTGCCGCCCGCTGGGACAAGGGTACCGCCGACTACATCAACTGCCCCATGACCCGCGAGGAGTACGACACGTTCCTAGACGCGCTGCTCGCCGCCGAGGCCGCCGAGGCCAAAGAATGGGAAAAGCTCGAATACTTCGAGGGCTGCCTCCCCATCGAAGTCCTCGCCCGCCGAGGCCGGGATACCCTCCGCTTCGGCCCCATGAAGCCTGTCGGCCTCCGCGATCCCCGCACTGGCAAAACCCCCTGGGCAGTCGTCCAGCTTCGGATGGAAAATGCGCGGGCGTCGAGCTATAACCTTGTGGGCTTTCAAAACCACCTCAAATGGGGCGAGCAGGCCCGCGTTCTGCGGCTGATTCCTGGCCTAGAAAGCGCCAAGTTCCTGCGCTATGGGCAGATACACCGCAATACCTACATCTGCGCGCCCGTCTTGCTCGACCGCACCCTCCGCCTCAAACCGGAGCCCTCCATCCTCTTCGCCGGCCAGCTCTCCGGCGTCGAGGGCTATACCGAGTCCATCGCCACCGGCCTGCTGGCCGGCCTGTATGCCGCCCAGATTGCCCATGGCAGGGAGCCCGTGCCGGTTCCCCGCGCCACCGCCCTGGGCTCACTGGTCCACTACATCACCCATGCCGACCCCAAGGACTTCCAGCCCGCCAACATTACCTTCGACCTGCTGGAGCCAATGGCCGAGGAAGAGCGTAGGAATATCCGCGATAAGAAAGAGCGTCACCGTATCCAGTGCGAGCGCGCCCTGGCGCAGTTCGACGCATGGTGGGCCACGCTATCCCAACAGATTGCCGCTGCCCGCTAAAGAAATCCCGGCTCCTGTGCGATAGTGCAGGCATGATCATGCCCGGCGGCCTGCTCCGCACCTATGCAGCATGCGCGGCTTTGTTCTGGCTTCCCGCAGCGTCCCACGCGCAGAACGACAACGAACCTCCCGCGGCCAATCCCGGCCGCCCCACGGTTTCGACCCCGGCCACGCTCACACCGGTCGGCTATCTGCAGTTTGAAAACGGCGCACTCTACGCCATGGATACGCCGGGGCTCTCTGCGCAGCTTTCGCTCAACCAAGTCACGAAGCTGACTATAGCCTCCCGGCTGCAGTTCATCAGCTCGTGGGAGCCCTACGCGCACTCCAGCGGACCCGGCTCGGATCAGCCCGGCGGTGTCTCTCTCGGCGTGCAGGCGGTGGTTCTGCCCGGCCAGGGTGTGAAGCCTACGGTCAGCATCAGCTACTTCAAAAGCCTCAACGACGGAAATGCCCCGGACATCGATGTGGGCAGCGCGGAGCAGAGCGGGGTTGTGCTCTTCAGCCTCGACTATGTGGGTTTTCATGCGGATATCAACGGCATTGCGAACGAGCAGGAGGACACGGGTACCCGCCGCGCACAGTTCGGGCAGACTCTTTCGGTCTCGCGCACTCTCGGCAGGTATACCATTGCAGGCGAACTCTGGCACTTCAGCCAGCCGCTTACCCAGGGCAACACCGTGGGCAGCTTGTGGGCTCTTTCCTACACGGTGCGGCCCAATCTCATCCTCGATGCCGGGTTCAATCACGGCTTCACGTCCACTTCGACCGCCTGGGAGAGCTTCGCTGGATTTACTTACCTGCTGCCGCACCGGCTGTGGCCGACGCCTGCCGCGAGCCCCGGTCCGCGGTAATGTTCTGCGGGTGCAGCGCAGGCCCGCGCTCCAGGGAACCTTTCCGCCCCAGCCAGTGTCCAACACACAAAGGGCTGCCCACGGCAACCGCGTAGTACCCTGAAAGCTGGAGCAAACCTCTTTGCAGCATGCATTCGCAGTCTTCGTGGCATCCGCGGCGCTGGCCGCAGGCAGCCTTATGGCAGGAGCCCAGGCCGCAGCTTCCTCCGCCGGCTCCAACGCTGGAGCGGTCAAGCTCGAGCTGCCGCCTCCACCGTCCAAACCCGGTCCGCTGCTACCGGACGCCTTTGCCGGCTGGGTCACCAATGGTCCCATGAAGAACGTGACCGACGCAGCGCAGGCTGACAATGCAAACGCAGAGGCTCTGCGCGAGTACAACTTTACCCATGCGCTGCTCGCCACTTATAAGCGCGACGATGGCACGCTCACGGTCCGCGCCCTCAACTTTCTCGATGCCAGCGGAGCTTATGGCGCGTACACTTTCTACCGCCAGAACGGCTGGCCCAAGGAAGAGATCGGCACGGGTGCTGCATCGGACCACAACCGGGTCCTCTTCTGGGTCGGCAACACGGTCGTCGACGCCACCTTCTCGCGTATCACGCCGATGTCGGCCGCGGAACTGCGTGAGTTGGCCGCACAGATTCCCGTGCCGCGGGGCAACCGTGCCATTACGCCGCCAATTCTGTTCAACCTGCCGCAAACCTCGCTGGAAAAGCAGACGACGCACTATGCTCTCGGCGCAGCCGGCTATGCGGGTTCGGGCGGAGTGCTGCCGCCAGCGCTGGTCGGCTTCGACCGTGGCGCGGAGGTTGTGACGGCCAGCTACAGCCTGCCTTCCAATGAAGCCGTGCTTACGCTGATCGACTATCCCACGCCGCAAATGGCTGCCGCGCAGGAACAGAAGATTCGCGATTACATCAAGGCCGGCAGCCATGCGCAGCCCGCATTTCCCAAACCTCTCGTAGACTCCGACCAAGCTTCGCTCGAGGTCCGCCGCAGCGGTCCTCTTGTGGTTCTGGTCAGCGGCGACGCCATTCCCGACGAGAGCCATCGTCTGCTTGAGTCGGTCCATTTCCAGGAAGAACTCGTCAACATTCCCCAGCCCACGGAGTCCGAGGTAAACAAGACGGGGCGGCTGCTCTTTGGCATCGCCGAGCTGGTGATTGTGGGCGCAAGCGCGGCCATTCTGCTCGGCCTTTTCCTCGGGGGCGGCCGGGCGCTCTACCGCAAGGCACGGGGCAAGCCAATCTCCACGGTCTATGAGGCCGAGTTCATCCGGCTGAATCTGGAAAAGTAGCCGGACTGCGGTTTCCGTCCTTCGCCACGGCACCTGAAGGGTTAATGGCAGGTAAAGACCCCGGCGAAGCATGTGGAAAATCGCGATAAAAACCGGAGAAACACCCCGAAAAACCCGTAAAATACGTGAATTAAAAGGCGAACAGATATCGAAATTTACGGCGTGCAGCCGGAAGACTTGCATTCCTGTAAATAATTGATATTCAATGGTTTATTTCGTTCCTGATTTCTCCTTGACACTCCGTTCCCCCGCCCCTACTATGCAGCCAGAAAGTTCTGATGGTTTTGCCTCCGTTGGAACTATTCTCCCTAAGGAAAGAGCTGCCCTGTTGCCGGGCGGCTTTTTCCGTTTTTGCGATGGAATGCGGCAATCAGTCCCCGGAAAGCAGCGGTTGTTTGGCCTCCTCCGGGTCGCTCCACTCCCGCCCGCAGGCCTCGCACTGCCAGGTATTCACCGGATCAGCATTCACCAGCAGCGGGTCTTCCGTGCCACATGCAGGGCATACCGGCAGTTCGAAGGGCTCAGAGTCCGCGAGCTCTGCCTTTGACTGATCGATCACATCCTGCGGAATGGGCTGGCCGGCAAGCACCTGCGCCTGCTCAAGCTGATCTGCTGCGACCAGTACCCGCGGGCTGACAACATCCCACTCGTAGCGTGCACTGGCGCCTTCCACCCAGCTCTCGATGCCCGCGCGCCGCAGCACTTCGCCGATCTGCCAGGCCTGCTCCGCCGTCTCGCAATCGCAGAGCTTCACCTTCCACGTAAACTCGGCCATCTCCTCGGAACCGGTTTCGATGGAGCCTATTTCACCGGGATGCCCTTCAACGGAACCTGCCTGCGGCTCACCTCGTGGCTCACGAGGAGACGCGGCATCCAATCCACGCAGATGCATCTCGTCGCGCAGCACCTGCTGCGCCATGGGCGTCAGGTCGTCGAAGTCCGCGGCCAGAGCGCGCAACTCATCATCCCATTTGCCGCGGTAGACATCCCTCAGCCGCTGCCACTCCTGGCCGGAATCTGCTTCGTGCATGGCGAGCAGTATAGCCGTTGCGGCGCACTGGCTTCTTAGCGAAAGCTGGTCCAGCCGATGTCGGCCGCGGCCGCGCGCAGCACAACAAGTGCGGTCACCGTAAGCGCGGCCAGCATACAGGTCCAGAAGCCGATCCGGCTGAAGGGAATGAAGAGTGCGCCTGCGCGGCCGGTGAGCGTGAGCCCCGCGTGGCTGGGCAGCAGCGCGCGCACAGCCACGGCCACCAGAAAGCCCGCGGCCCAGACAAGCGCAATGCGAAAGGCAAGCTGCAGAGTCTGATCCATGGTATGTTCCATGCCGGTACAGCGCGGCGCGCAGAGCTGTTTTCCCGGCGGTCCCAACTTTACCCAAATCGGCGGCAACGATACAATCGTTGAGGAGCACGCCGACGTAGCTCAGTTGGTAGAGCAGCTGATTCGTAATCAGCAGGTCGTCAGTTCAAGTCTGACCGTCGGCTCCATTCCTGCCTCTGCCGCGCACGCCTCTCTCAATCACTCCGGCGCGAGTGAACCAAATCAGACACCAATTATCCACGCACTTTTTACGCATTGTTCTTTCGTGTCCGCTTATCCACGCATATTCTTGGCATAATCGCAGAAAGACGAGCGGTTCCTTTTTGAGTCGTTCCAGGAGCCACGTTCAGAATCATTTCGGACTCTCTTCTTTCCATTGTCTGTTCCCTGAGAGCCGAAGCCGTTCTGAACTCACCACGGGAGCAAGGACTGCGTGACCAGCTATAGCCGCCAGGATGTGTTGCGAATCCTGCAGATCAGTTCCCGCCAGCTTTCAGGCTGGGAGAAGGCCGGTCTCATTCCCGCGCAGCAGACCTATACCTTTCAGGACCTGGGCACGCTCCGCACCCTGCGCGCTCTGCGCGAAGAGGCGGTTTCGGCCGCGTCCATTCGCGACAGCATTGTCGCCATGCAGGCGGTTGCGGGCATGGCAAACCCCCTGGTCGAGGCCACGGTTGTACGCACCGGCACGCGCCGCCTCGCTTTCCGCTGCCAGGGAGCGATGGTCGACCCCATCCGCCGCCAGCTTCTCTTTGACTTCGAGCGCTGCGAGGGCAGTGCTGCCGAGCCGCAGCCGGAGCCGCTGCGCCGTCCCGGTGCGCCGAGCGCTCCCGGCATGCAGGAACTTTTCTGCGCCGCCGTGCAGGCCGAGGAGTCCGGCGAGAAGCACCGCGCCATCGCCCTCTACGAGCAGATCATTGCCCGCGACCCCGGCTACGCCCCGGCCTATATCAATCTCG
>DASZRQ010000160.1:0-18657 GCA_035549115.1 Occallatibacter sp.
GCGCAGGCCACCGTGATCAGCGCCGCATCCAGGTGCCCGCCCCGCCGGAAACGGCGCATGTGCAGGTAGATGAGCGCGGCCATGATGAAGGCAAAGCTGGCCGAGGGCAACCGGGCGCTCCAGTCGTGCACGCCGAAGTCCTGAAACACGAACATGGCCCGCCAGTAGTAGAGCGCGGGCTTTTCCAGCCAGGGATGGCCGTAGAGAAACGGGGTGACGCAGGCGCTGAGCCGCTCCTTGAGCGTATGCGCAGAGTCAAACCGCGCCAGCATCTCGTGGGCAATCTGCGCGTAGCGGGGTTCGTCTGCGCCCACCAGGCCCAGACCATCGCCGCCGAGAATGGGCGTGACGCCGTAAAGAATAAAGAAGACGGCGAAGGCCACAAAGACCGAGCCCTCGCAGAAGGCGGACCAACTGGGCAGCCGCCAGCGGGAGCGTGCAGGCGAATCCGGGGCAGGGGGTTCCAGCTCTGTCTCCACTTCCAGGCGTTCTCCGCGACCACGGCGCCATGCAGCGCTTCGCAGCCCCATTCGGCTTCCCTACCGGAGCCGGGGAACTCCTGGGAACTGGTTCACATCGCGCCTCGTGCGAGACGCCGGCGCAGACAACTCTCCGCGCCACGATAGGGTCAAGGCTATCAGATTCGGCCGGATCGGAGGTTAACGGTCCAGCACTTCCACCTGATGCCTCAGCTCGGCCAGAATCTCCTCGCGGGCACGCTCCAGCGGCCCATCCAGCGTGCAGCCGGCGGCATTTTCATGACCGCCGCCCCCCATCTGCTCGGCAAGGACTGCCACATTCACCCGGCCCTTGCTGCGCAGGCTCAGCCGGATGCGCCCTTCGGGCAGCTCGCGCAGGAAAACCGCGGCCTCCACACCCGACACCGAGAGGGCATAGTTCACAATGCCTTCGCAGTCCTCTTCCACCGCGCCCGCGCGGGTCATGTCTTCACGGGTTACCCAGAGCCAGCTCAGCCGGTCTTCGAGCCGCAGATTGGTAAGCGCCGTGCCCAGCAGCAGCAGCTTGGCCATGGGCGTGGCGAAATACACATCCTGAGCGATGCGCCCCGCGTCGGCTCCCTGCTGCACAAGTTCGTGGGCCAGGGCAAAGGTCGAGGCCTCCAGCATGCCGAAAAGGAAGCCGCCCGTATCCGTAAGCAGCGTGGTGTAGAGGCAGGTAGCCATCTCCGGCGTAACCACGGCACCGGCAGCTCTCACCAGCCGGTGCACAAGCTGGCCCACGCTGGCCGCGCCGCGGTCGATCCAGTTCACCTGGCCCCAGGCCCGGCCGCTGGCGTGATGATCGATATTGACGATGGAAAACTCTTCCAGTCCGCGCAGCCGTGTCCGCTCAAAACTGTCGCACTCGAGCAGAATCGCGGCGTCGTAAGGCCCGTGGACGCGCATCGCCGTGCGCAGCCGCTCCGCCCAGGGCAGGCTCCGGTAGACGGAGGGAATGCGGTCGGCTGTCACCAAGTCGGCGCGCTTGCCCATCTGCTCCAGAAGCATGCCCATCGCCAGCACGCTGCCCACTGCGTCGCCATCGGGCCGCGAGTGGGAGCAGACCAGAAACCGCTCGCCCTCGCGCAGCACCCGCAGAACAGCTTCCATCTCTTCCTCCGGGGCGGTTGCGGGTTCGACGGCGATGGAGACGGGGTCGCTCATAGAGGGGTTACTCGGTGGAGGTGCTTGCAGGCTCGGCCGCTTGGCGGCGGGCTCCAGCCTTACGGGAGCGGCTCATCAGCTCCTCGATGCGCGCTTGGAAGCGGCCCGAGCGGTCGGCGAAGAAGGCCAGGTCCGGTACGTGGCGCACGCCCATCCGCTCCTTCAACTCATAGCGGATATAACCTTTGGCGGCTTCGAGGCCGGCCACGGTGTCGGCTTCGGCCTTGGCAATGTCCGGTACGGCTCCATTGACGGCGACGTAGACCCGCGCCGACTTGCCGCCCGGATTCAGCACAACCTCGCTCACATAGCAGAAGCCGATGCGCGGGTCGGAGAGCTCGCCCTCGATCATGGCGCCGATCTCCTCGCGCAACGTCTCCGCCACGCGGTCCTGATGATGCTTTCTGCCCCTGTGCTCCGGCATAGCCCGCCCTTCCTCTGGGAAAACTAATCAGGATAGCAGAGGGGCAGCGGAGACCCTGCAGGCTGCGCCTCTCATCTGTGTGTGATATGCTCCACCCTTCGGAGCCCTGTGGAAATTGCGCGATCCTGCCACGGGCGTCTCCGGGAAGGGCAGCCCGCCAGACAGGACCGCTGCCGCCGAGGAGCTGTAAAGCAAAGAAAGCAGGGGCCGCACGGTGATGAGAGACACTCTGGGAGTTTTGCTTGCGGGGGGCGCCGGCGAACGGCTCTTCCCGCTCACCCGCGATCGCGCCAAGCCGGCAGTACCCTTTGGCGGGCACTACCGGATCATCGACATTACGCTCTCCAACTGCATCAATTCGGGCCTGCGCAAGGTCTACGTGCTTACCCAATACAAGGCCCTGTCGCTCAACCGGCATATCCGCGAGGGCTGGACGGGCATTATGGCCCAGGAACTGGGCGAGTTCTTTGAGCTGCTGCCTCCCATGCAGCGCACTGGCGCCAACTGGTACATGGGCACGGCCGACGCGGTCTACCAAAACATCTACTCCATCGGCAGCGAGCAGCCTACGCATGTGCTGGTGCTGGGCGGCGACCATATCTACAAGATGGACTACAGCCGCATGCTCGACTACCACAACGAGACAAAGGCGGATGCTACCATCGCCACCCTGCCCATCTCGCCCGACGAGGTGAAGCAGTTCGGTGTCGTGGAGGTGGCCAAGAGCGGCGAAGTAATGGGCTTCCAGGAGAAGCCAGCGGCAACCACGGTGCGCTCGCCCTTCAATCCCAACGCGGTCGATGCCTCGATGGGGATTTACCTCTTCAATACCGAGGTGCTGCTGAAGGCGCTGATCGCCGATGCGCAGGACCCCGACTCGAAGCACGACTTTGGCCACAACATTCTGCCCAACCTGCTGGGCAAGAAAAAGGTGATGGCCTACAGCTTTGTAGACGAGAACAAACAGCAGGCCCTCTACTGGCGCGACGTGGGCACGCTCGATGCCTACTACGACGCCAATATGGACCTGTGCTCGGTGTCGCCGGTCTTCAACCTGTATGACAAGAGCTGGCCCATCCGCACGCGCGTGCGCCAGTATCCGCCGGCCAAGTTCGTCTTTGGCGAGCCTGGGCGCACGGGCATGGCTGTCAACTCGGTCATCACTGCCGGCGTCATCATCTCCGGCGCATCGGTCTCGAACTCGGTGCTCTCGCAGGATGTGCGCGTGAACTCGTACTCGGACGTGGATGCCAGCATCATCTTCTCGCACGTGAATATCGGCCGCCACTGCCGCATCCGCCGCGCTATCATCGACCGCGATGTACACATTCCCGAGGGCACGGTGATCGGCTACGATCCGGTGGAGGACAAGCGCCGCTACTTCGTCACGCCCTCGGGGCTGACGATCGTGACTCGCGACGCCTCGCTCTTCGAAAACCCCGTGGCGCCGGAGTTTCTGGAGCGGTACTGAGATAAGGTCCGCAGCGGTCTTATTCTCCGCGCAGCGCCTGCATGGGATCCACGGATGCGGCGCGCAGCGCAGGCAGCATGGACGCGGCGACCGCCAGCAGCAGCACGCCGATCGCGGCCAGTGCCAGCACCATCGGATCGAAGGGGCTGACTCCGAAGAGCAGCGAGCGCAGCAGGCCGGATGCCGCAACAGCCCCGGCCAGCCCCAGAGCGCAGCCGTAGAGCGCCAGCTTTGCCCCGGACTCAAGAACCAGCCGCACCACCGCTCCGCGCTGCGACCCCAGCGCCATGCGGATCGCCATCTCCTGCACGCGCGAGGCCACCGAGAAGGCGATTACGCTGTAGATGCCGAGCACGGCCAGCAGCACCGCCGCCAGGGCAAAGCTCGTGATCAGCACCGTGTTGAAGCGGCGCGGAGCCTCGGTACTCGAGACTGCTTCCTCCATGGTCTGCACCTGTGTCAGTGGCAGCAGGGGATCGATGGATCGCACCGTAGAGCGCAGAGCATTCTCCATCAGCTCCGGCGGCAGCGCCGAGCGCAGCACAATGTAGCCGCCGTTGCCGTTCAGATCGCTGGGAGAAGCAAGCGCGCCAATAGCCTGCTCCATCTGGGCCGTCGGAATGAAGTATTGCTCCTTCGTCACATCGTCAGGCGATCCGAGCTTCACATCCGCTACTTCGCCCACCACCGTGAGCCACGGCGTCTGCATCTCCTGGGTGCCTACGCGCAGGCGCTTGCCGATGGGGTCCTGATTCGGCCAGTACTGTTGCGCCAGCTTGTGATTCACAATCACCGCCAGCGGTGCGCCGGCCTTGTCCGCCGTTGTGAACAGCCGTCCACGCAGCAGCGGAATGCCCATCGCCGGAAAGTAATCGCCGATTACAGTGGCTACCGTGGCCAGGTTCAGGCCCGCTCCCTTTGGCGGAACATAACCATCCACCACGAAGGCCTGGTTGTTGTTATTGCCGGAGGCGGGAAGAAATGTGGTCAACCCGGCTGACTGCACTCCCGGCAGCTCATGAAGACGGCGTAGCAGCGCATCGTTAAAGCCGTCGATGGAGACCTGCGTCGAGTATTGCTTCTCCGGCAGGGAATACGATGCCGTGGTCACATGATCGGGGCTGAACCCCAGATTGACAGAGCGCATCTTCTCAAAGCTGCGCAGCAGCAGGCCTGAGGCAGTGAGCAGCACCAGCGCAATGGCAATCTCCGCTACCACCAGCGTGGAGCGCAGCCGGGCGTGGCCGCCGCCCGCGGTGCCGCTGCGGCCGCCCTCCTTCAGGTTGGCGTTCACATTGGTGCGCAGCGCGGCAAAGGCCGGCGCCAGGCCGCACAACAATCCGGTCACCACGGCCAGCACCAGCGCAAAGCCCGCCACCTGCCAGTTCAGCGTGATCTCTTCAATGCGGGGCAGGCTCTCCGGCAGCATGCTCTTGCCCACGCGCAGCGCCGCTGCGGCCAGCGCCAGCCCCAGCACGCCTCCGCTCACGCTCAGCACCAGGCTTTCCAGCAGTGTCTGCCGCAGCAGCGCCGCGGCATCCGCGCCCAGGGCCATGCGCAGGGCAATCTCCCGCTGCCTGCGGATGGCGCGCACCAGCATCAGCCCCGCGAGGTTGACGCACGCGATGAGCAGCACCACGGCCACGGCGATAAACAGCGTGCGCAGCAGCGGGCGCGACTGCTCGACGGTATCCTCCCGCAGGGGCCGCACCACCGGGCTGATGCGCAGGCTGGCCATCTGTGCCGGATAGTTGCGCATGATCTCCTGCGCCACCGTCTGTGCATCGCTCTGTGCCTGCTGCGGAGAGACGCCGGGCTTGAGCCGCCCCACCATCTGATAGCTCCAGTTGGCCGCGGCCGCGGCCGTCAACTCCTGCGGCATAAAGCTCATGGGCACCCACAACTCGGTGCGGTTCAACTGGCCGGTCACCAACGGAAACTCAAAGTTCCGCGGCATCACGCCGACGACCACATACGGCTTGCGGTCGAGCAGAATCTTGGCGCCGAGAATCCGGGGGTCTGCATGAAAGCGATTCACCCAGGTCGCGTAACTCAGCACCGTCACCTGCTGGTGGTGCTCGTCCTCGTCCGCGGTAAATACACGGCCCAACTGCGGCGTCACGCCCAGCACCTGGAAAACGCCCGCCGTCAGCCGCGCGGCATTCACTTGTGCGGGCTCGCCGCTGCCGGAGAGCTCATATGCCGCGTACTGGTATCCGCCGAGCGCGGTAAACGAGTGCGTCTCGCGCGTGTAGGTGCGGATATCGGGCACCGTGACGCCAGCCTCGCCGTTGTCACCCACATCCGCGCCAATAATGCGGTCCGCCAGCACCACCAGACGCGACGAATCGGGGAACGGCAGCGGCCGCAGCAGTACGCCTTCCACGATCGAGAAGATGGCGGTCGTTGCGCCAATGCCAAACGCCAGCATCAGAATCGCGGTAATCGCGAATCCGGGAGACTTCTGCAATTGACGGAGAACGAACCGGAGATCGAAGAAGAGTTTCTGCACGGGGAGCCTCGCACGATGGTCTCAACTGCAACCAGCATGTCAAAGGCCAAAGCCGTTGCGCAATAACAGACGTGTATTCAATGGAATGAGCGTCTTACGATCCCTCTATTCGCCTCGCAGACTGTTCATATCTGCGTGGAGGTGTTCACTGACGAACACCTCCACGCGCCTGGGGGAGGGGGAAATGCAGAGCGGTTACTTGCCCGCACGCTCGTCGAACAGCTCGGGGAATTGCTGGCGCAGCGCGGCGATCTTGGGCCGGTCGCAGACCAGGATGTAGGGATTGTTCGGGTTATTGTCGGCGTAGTGCTGGTGATACTGCTCTGCGTCATAGAAGCCCCTGAGCGGCACCACCTGGGTGACGATGGGCCGGGCGAAGACATGCGCGGCATCGAGCTGCGCGATGTAGGCCTGCACGATGCGGTGCTGGTCTTCGTTGCCGTAGAAGACGACAGAGCGATAGGACGGACCTACATCCGGACCCTGGCGGTTGAGTTGCGTGGGGTCGTGCGCCACAGAGAAGAAGATGCGCAGCAGCGTGCCGTAGGTGATCCGCGCGGGGTCGTAGACAATACGGATGGACTCGGCATGGCCGGTGGTCTCGGTGGTCACCTGGTCATAGGTGGCGGTTTCTTCCGTGCCGCCGGAGTAGCCGACGGTGGTGTTGACCACGCCTTTTACCCGCTCGAAGACCGACTGCGTGCCCCAGAAGCAGCCTCCCGCGAACACTGCTACGGCCTTGCCCGGCTTGGCGGCCAGGGCGTCGTCGGCCACGGGCGCGGGAATGGGCGCTTTGCCCGCGGCCTGCGCGGTGCGGCCAAATCCGAGATACAGCAGCAGGGCAGCCGCCACAACCACCACTACGGCAACAGTCCGAAACATGGAAAACTCCTTTGCCGCTAGCCCGGAAGAACGAAAAGGGGTACGGCACTTCAAGAGATGAGTCCGCCGTATAAAGGTTACCGGACATGGTCCGGCGCGGGCTCGTCCGCATACGATTGCACCAGTCCTGCAGCAGTGTGCGATGGAGGGAACCAGCCTGCAAAATCATGCGTATAGACCCCCATGGCATGCGCAGGTACATTAAGCTGGAGCGTGATGGGGCTGGGGGCCCCGGCCAGGGCAGTACGGCGCCGGGCGGCAATGGACGCCGGCACGCCGCTTCCGCCTCGAGGACGTTCCACGGCAACACCGGCAAGGACGGCAGCAACTCGCGCGGCGCGCGGGGAGGAAAGACCGCTGGAAATCGACTGGTCCCAAGTAGTCCGCCGCTGCATGGACGGAGATTCGGGCGCGTGGGCCGAGCTGGTACGCACCCACCATCGGCGTGTCTATGGCTTGTGCTACCGCTTTACCGGCAATGCCGCCGATGCCGAGGATCTGACACAGGATGTCTTCCTTAAGATTTATTCGAACCTGGCCAGCTTCGACATGGCGCGGGGCAGCCTGCAGGTGTGGATCACGACGATGACCCGCAACCTGCTGGTGGATAACTTCCGCCGGACGCGGAATCTGCGCGCCACCGGCTCGCTGGACGAAGGCTGGGACGAGGCCGACGAGCTGAGACCGGTGGACAGGCTGATAGCTGCCGGACCGTCTCAGCATGAGAAAGCTGCCCAGAAAGAACTGGCGAAGATGGTGCAGGGGGCTCTTGCAAAAGTGTCGCCGGAGCTGCGCGAAGCAGTGATTCTACGAGATTTGCAGGATATGGATTACAAAGAGATTGCCCAGGTTCTGGGCATACCCGAAGGTACCGTGAAATCCCGCATCAGCAGGGGCCGCGCGGAACTGGCGCGCCTGCTGGAACGTAATAAACGGGAGGTGATGTAGGCATGGCAGACCGCGTACACATTCCGAATTCTCCCGCGTGCGGGCAGTGGGAAACCCTGCTGGCCGACGCGCTGGACGGGCTGCTGAAACCGGAGGACGAGGCTGTCTTTTCGCAGCACATGGCTGGCTGCGCGGCCTGCACCGCCCTCTTTGAAGAGGCCCGGCGCGGGCGTGAGTGGCTGGAATTCCTTTCGCCCGAGCCGGAGGTTCCGGAGGGTCTGCTGGATAAGCTGCTGGCCTCCACCGGCCCCGGACAGGCAGCAGGCTTTGGCCTTGTGACCGGCTCTGGCGAGCCGATGCCGGTTCCGCCCGCATGGCAGAAGCCCGGTTTCATGGGTTGGGTGCGGCGCTTTGCCGAGCCCCGGCTGATGATGACAGTCGCCATGGCCTTCTTCTCCATCACCCTGACCCTGAATCTGACGGGCGTAAAGCTGAGCGACCTGAAGCTCGCCAACCTGCGGCCCAGCGCGATGCGCTCGCTCGTGGAGCGGCGGCTGACCATGGCTTCCACGCCGATCATTCGGTACTACGATCACCTGAGGCTGGTGTACGAGGTGCAGTCGCGGGTACGCGAGCTGCGCCGCGACTCCGAGCAGCAGACTCCTGCTCCGCAGACCGCTCCCGGCGAATCCAAACAGAGCGCCCCGCGCAAGGATGGCGGCTCGCGCGTCGATCCACCGCAGCAATCGGGCGTTCCGGCCAGCCGGGGCACCGAGGATTATCTGGAGACTTCCCTTACGTTCCCTGACCGGCCCGCGCACTCATCTGAGGGCTCCGCAGCAGTACGACGGGAAAGGAGCACATCATGGATTGCGTAAATCATCCGGGAACACCGGCAACCGCCTTTTGCCAGAACTGCGGCAAGGCCATGTGCGCGGCCTGCAAACGCACCGCGCCGGGGGGGCAAATTCTCTGCGACGCGTGCCTGGCCGCGTGGCAGAATCTGCAGCAGCCCTTTGTGCCGCCTCCGGCTGGGACGCCGAGCCCGGCGGCGGCTGCGGCGCTGGGCATCATCCCCGGTGTGGGCGCCATGTATAACGGCCAGTTCTTCAAGGGCCTCATTCACGTGGTCATCTTCGCCGTGCTGGTGAGCATCAGCAGCCACTTCCCCATCTTCGGAATCTTCATCGCCGCGTGGGTGCTCTATCAGGCCTTCGAGGCGTATCACACCGCTATTGCGCGGCGCGATGGGTTGCCGCTGCCCGATCCGCTGGGCCTGAACGAGGTGGGCAACTGGCTCAACCTGGGCGGCCGTCCGCCGGTTCCGCCTGCTCCTCCCGGCGTGCCGGGCGCACCCGGCCCCGTGGCCGGAGGCTATCAGGCGCCGTATACGCCTCCGGCGGGCAATCCCGCCAATCCGTATGAGGCGCCGCCGTATACCCAGGTGCCGAACTACGGCGATCCGAATGTGCCGCCGGTTCCACCCGTTCCCCCGCTCAACTGGCGCCGCCGCGAGCCCATCGGCGCACTGGTGCTGATCGGCTTCGGCGTGCTGCTGCTGCTGAACCAGATGGGTTATCTGGCCGAGCGCGTCGTGCATTACCTGTGGCCACTGGTCTTTATCGCAATTGGTCTGTGGATGATCGTGCGCCGCTTTGGCGACTCAAAGGGAGGGCCGCAATGAACCGCTATATTCTGATCCGCCGCCTCACCTGGCCCTGCATTCTGCTGCTGGCCGGCGTGGTCGCCCTGCTGGACGAGGCCAATCTGGTGAACTTCTGGAGCCTCTTCTGGCCGCTGTTCCTGATTCTCATCGGCGTGCTCAAGCTGGCCCAGCGCGCGGCGCTGGCCGCGGCTGGAGACGAGCCGTATGCCGGTTATCCGCAGGGATATCCGGGCACGTATCCTCCCTATGGCACACAGCCGCCGGCGGCGCAGCCGGTTCCGCAGCCTGCCGGCACCTCGATTGTGCCGGCCCAGCCTCATGACCTGACCGGCGGTTCGCAGGGAGGCCAGTCATGAGTAGCCAGCCTCCCTACACGCCTCCGGGCGGCGTGCCGCCCTACGATCCGCGCACCCAGTGGCGCGTCTATCGCGAGCAGCAGCGCGCCGCATGGCAGGCGCAGCGCCAGGCCTGGAAGGCACAGCGCCATGCGTGGAAGGCCTCTTACGGCGGCGGTGTACCACATGTGCCTTCCATCGTCGGTCCCATCATTCTGGTGGCCATTGGCATTGTGGGCCTGCTGATCTATGCGGGTAAGGTGGAGGCATCGCAGTTCTGGAGCTGGTACGGCCACTGGTGGCCGCTGCTGCTCATCGTTGCCGGACTGGCCCTGCTGGGGGAGTGGGCTCTGGATATCCGGAGGCCCACGCCGGTGCGCCGCAGCGGCGGCTTTGTCGGGCCGCTGATCTTTCTCGCCATCCTGGGCCTCACGGCCGCGGGCTGGAGCAATTGGTGGGGTCCGTGGCGCGCCAACTGGGGCGACCAGGGGGACAACTTCTTCAACATCTTCGGCCTGCCGGAGCACGACCAGGATCAGCAGGTGCTGAACGCCGCGGCTCCCGCCAATGCCGTGATCCAGATCGAAAACCCCCGCGGCGACGTGAGCGTAACCGCCGCAGACGGCAACCAGGTGCAGGTGCAGGCGCACCTTGTAGCCTATGCCGGGTCGGACGAGGCTGCGCGCAAGATCTTCGACGCCGAGCAGGTGCATGTGACGGTCAGCGGCAACACCGTGCTGGTGAAGGCGCAGAGCAATGAGAGCGGCCGCGTGAACGTGACGATCACTGTTCCCAAAAACGCGCAGGTGAGCGTGAATGCGGGACGTGGCGACGTGACGGTGGCGGGACTCGGCAACGGCGCGAACATCTCCTCCGAGCACGGCGACGTGCACCTGAGCTCGATTGTGGGCTCGGTACAGGTACATTTTCCCGGCGACAAGCACGATTTTTCGGCCCACGATATTCAGGGCGACCTGACCACGGCCGGCAACTGCAACGACCTGACACTCTCGGAGATCAAGGGCCGGATCACGATGGACGGCGAAATCTTCGGCGACGTGCATATGGAGACGCTGAGCGGGCCGCTGCATCTGCACACCTCGATCACCGACCTGGAGCTGGCCTCTCTGCCCGGTGACCTGACGCTGAACTCCGACGACCTGCGCGTGACCGAGGCCCATGGCCAGGTGCGCGTGACCACCCGCGCCAAGGACGTGGATCTGAGCCAGATTTATGGCGACACGTATGTGAGCGACAGCCGTGGCCAGATTTCGATAGCTCCGGCTGGCTCCTACAACGTGGAAGCGACCAACGGCAAAGGTGATGTGCAGTTGACGCTGCCGCCGGATGCTTCGGCGACGGTGGATGGGCACACCCGCAACGGCGACATCGTCTCCGATTATGCGCTGCCCGACCTGGGTGACGGCGATAGCAAGACCGCGCACGTTGTGGTGGGCGGCGGCAAAGCCAAGATCACGCTGACCTCGGATGTGGGCGACATTCATATCAACAAGGGCTCGGGTTTTGCGCCGGAGCCGCCTGCGCCTCCCGCTCCGCCAGCATCGCCCAAGGCGCCACATCTGAAGGCGCCGAAGACTCCGCCCACGCAGGTGACTCAGTAACCGCAATCGGCAGCAGAAAATCAGGAACAGGCGCGGGGCTCAGGGCTCCGCGCCTGTTTCGCGTGCGGGATTTCGTTTGCCTATTCCGTCCGGAGGGCCTGCATGGGGTCCAGCCGCGAGGCGCGCCATGCGGGCACAAGGCAGGCCAGCGCCGCCACCGCCAGCAGCGTGGTCGCGACCAGCGTGAAGACCGCCGGATCGAGCGGTCCGGTCTCGAAGAGCATTGACCTGATGAGCTGCACCGTGGCCGCGCTTGCAGCGAGCCCGAAGATGAGGCCGATGAGCGCCGGGCGCAGGCCATCCGCCAGCATGAGCCGCAGCACCTGCGCACGTTGCGCGCCGAGAGCGATGCGAATGCCGATTTCCGTCATGCGTTGCGTCATCAGGTAAGAGAGCACGCCGTAGAGACCCACCGAAGCGAGCACGAGCGACAGGACCGCAAAGGCAAGAACCAGCGTGGCGCTGAGTTTCTCATTGCCGAGCGATTCGCCGATAATCTGATCCATCGTCCGCACGTCAGAAACGGGCAGGTCAGGGTCGAGCGCTGCAATCTGCTTTTGAATCGGGAGAGACACCGCCAGCGGATTGCCCGACGTGCGCACAACCAGCGTAAGGCCGTTGTCGTTGTCTCCTGACAGCACCGGGAAGTACATGGTTGCCTTGGTCGGCTGGCTTACGGAATACAGTGTGTCGCCGACAACGCCCACAACTTCATAATCCCGATCGTGTATGGCCACTACGTGCAGGTGCTTCCCGAGGGGATCCTCGCCAGGAAAATACGTCTGCGCGAGCTTGTGACTCAAAATCACCTTATCGGCGTGGTCAAGACGGTCCTGCGTGGTGAAGAAGCGCCCCTCGATAAGGGGAATCTGCATGGCCGAGAAGTATCCGGCATCGGCAACTCGGTTGAGAGCGTCCGGCAGGTTCGCGCTGGCTTGAACTGGAGGATGCTCGCGAATCGTGAAGATATCGTCGCCTCCCCAGCTATCGCCGGGAACCGTGGAGCAAAGTCCAGCGGCGATCACGCCCGGCATGGATCGCACCCGCGCCAGCAGAGCCTCGTTGAACGCGTTGACCTTGTCAGGCTTGTCGTATTCCCGCGACGGCAGGCTGTAACCCATGGTCAGCACATTCTGTGTGGTGCAGCCGGGGTCAGTGGTGCGCAGGCGCATGAAGCTCTTGAGCAGCAGTCCGGCTGCGATCAGCAGTACCACCGTGACGGCGATCTCTATCATGAGCAGGGTTTTGCGCAGCGCGGTGCGGGAGAGATTTCCTCCCAGCGAGCGCGACGAGGCCTGCAAGGTGGAGAGGACTGCCTTGCCTGTCGACGAGATGGCTGGCAGCACACCGGAGAGCAGCGCGGCAAGAATGATCAGCGCACAGGAGAAGCCGAGGACCATGCCGTCCATGTGGATGCTCTGTGCGGTCGGCAGGTCTTTCCACGCACTGGCCAGCCACTTTGTGGCTGCGAACGACAAGCCGACACCAGCCGCGCCGCCCGCCGCGCAGATGAGCAGGCTCTCCGTAAGCTGCTCGCGGATGAGCGTAAACCGCTGTGCGCCAAGCGCTCCGCGAATCGCAACCTCCTTCTGCCGGGCCGCACCGCGAGCCACCAGCAGGTTTGCGATGTTCAGGCAGCCGATGAGCAGCATGCATCCGACGGCGCACATCAGCAGAATCAGCGGCTTCTTGACATCCTTGGCCAGGTCGTCGATCATCGCGCGCGGCGCCACATCCTCCGCGACAGGAGCAGCGGGATAGCGCAGATGATTGCGGTACTGAATGGCTTCCACTTGGCTGATGGCTGTGGCCAGGCTCACGCCGGGCTTGAGGCGCGCTACGACGCGGCTCTGGTGGTAGTCGTGATGGTGCAGCCACTCTTCCGAGCCTGATGCCATGTATGGTATCCAGAGCTGGATCGTAGCGTCAGGATAGGTAAAGCTCTTGGGCAGAACGCCAATGACGGTGTAGGGCTTGGAATTGAGATGAATCTGCCTGCCGATGATGGAGGGATCACCCGTGAAGCGCCGCTCAAACAGGCTCCACGAGAGCATGACCGTGTTGCCGTCAACGCGATCGTCGGCCTGGCTGAATGTTCGTCCCAGCGCCGGTTGCACACCGAGCAGCGAGAACAAATTCCATGTTCCTGCGCCGGCTGGAAGTGCTTCAGGCAACTCACCATTGCTCCCGCTCAGATTGCATCCCCACCAGCGCCACGCAGCCATATCCTCAAAGCCATGCGACTCATTGCGCCAGTCGTAGTAGTCGGCGGGTGACACCACGTTGTAGTTAAACGTGCCCACGTTCGCCCAATCGCCGCGGAAATGCTCGTAGATCATCACCAGCTTGTCCGGATCGCGGAAGGGCAGTGGCTTGAGCAGCACCGCGCGCACAATGGTGAACAACGATGTGGCGGCGCCAATGCACAGAGCCATGACCGCAACGGCGATGAGCGCAAATCCGGGCGTGCGGCGCAGCGTGCGAAGGCCATAACGCACATCGTGCAGCCATAACTCGAGACTGTTCCAACTCCACGCGGCGCGGGTCTGGTCGCGCAGCAGCGCGGGATTGCCGAAGCTGCGCAGAGCAGCCTGACGGGCCTCTTCGGCGCTCATGCCCGCGGCGCGGTTGGCGGCGATCTCGCGCTCGAGGTGGTCCTGCAGTTCCTCGTCCAGGCGCGCAGCGGCGCGGCGACGGTTGAAGAGCATCGCGATCCGCATGCGAAGTTTGTCTAGCCAGCGCATGGCTGCCTCCTCAGGCTATGCCTCGTTCACGATGAGATTGATGGCCGCCGAGAGGCGGCTCCAGTTGGCGGTTTCCGTCTCAAGCTGGCGGCGGCCGGCGGCGGTCAGCGCGTAGAACTTGGCCTGACGGCCCGTCTCGCTCTCCGCCCATCGGGCGCGAATCCAGCCCTGCTGCTCCAGCCGGTGCAGCGCGGGATACAAGGAGCCCTGCTGCACCTGAAGAACATCGTTCGAGAGCTGCTGGATGCGCTTGGCGATGGCCCAGCCATGCATCGGTTCCGGCAGCAGCGTCTTGAGAATGAGAAGGTCGAGCGTGCCTTGCACAAGATCGCTTGGTTTACCCATGCCTCGATTATCTACATATACTTGTGTAGATCGTCAAGGTATTCATGCAAAGATCGTCATGGTATCGGCGAGCGCCCGGCGCAATGTTGTATGGAAGCGCCGGAAAGAATTCACGGTTCACAGCCGGGCCATTCCGTTGTATGCTCCAGTCGCGGGGGGGAAGCGGCGATGCGCGCACCGGTCAATGTGATTACGGTGGAGCGGGAGTACGGCTCGCGGGGCGGCGAATTTGCCCATGCGCTTGCGGCGCGGCTGGGCTGGCGGCTGCTGGACTCCGAGTTGGTGACGGCCGCGGCAAAAACCGCCGGCGTAGCGCCGGAGCTGGCGGCGAAATACGATGAGCGGCTCGATCCCTGGTACTACCGCTACGGCAAGGTCTTCTGGCACGACTCGGCCTATCCCATGACCGGCATTGGCGACGACCAGGTCTTCGACTCCGCGCGCATGCTCACGCTGATGCGCAAGGAGATGGAGAACGCCGCGCGCGAGGGCAACTGCGTACTGGTGGGCCGGGGCGCGGCCTGCGCGCTGGCCTGCGTGCCCGGCTGCTTCCACATCTTTGTCTATGCCACATCCAAGGCCAAGCGTGAGTGGTTCGCCAAAAACTTTCCCGAGCAGGCGCAGCAAGCCGAGCAGGTGCTGGCCGCGTATGACAAGCGCCGCGCCGCTGTGATTCGCAGGTTCTATCAGCAGGACTGGTGCGCGCGGGGCCTTTACCACATGCAGATGAACTCGGCGATGGGCATCGATGCGATGATTGAGTCCACGCTGGGCGCCGCCGGATTGCAGGAAGAGACCACCGCCGCGGGTGCGCGGCCCATGGGCACAGCCGGGCAGGAGTGCTAGATCGCGCGGCGTTCCACGCGCTGCCCAATGCGCGTGAAGACTTCCCAGGGAATGGTGCCGCAGGCATCCGCGTGGTCGAAGGCCGTGATGGTCTCCTCTCCCTGCGTGCCCAGGATCACGACCTCGTCGCCGGGTGCGACATCGTCGATCTCCGTCACATCGAGAACCGCCTGATCCATGCTGATGCGTCCTGCCAGCGGCGCGCGCTGGCCGCGCACCAACAGACTGAAGCGGTTGCCGAGCATGCGGTCCAGCCCGTCGGCATAGCCCGCGGCAATGAGTGCAAGACGCATGGGCTCGGTGGCGACGAAGGTGCCGTTGTAGCCCACCGCTGTGCCCGGCTCCGCGGCGCGCACGCTCACGACCCGGGATTTCCAGCTCAGCACGGGCCGCAGATGTTTGCGCGCTGCGGCCAGCACGGCGGGCTCCTCGGCAAACGGCGGCACATAGCGCGGCACAACGCCGTAGAGCGCAAGGCCCGGCCGCAGCAGCGGGCTCATACCGTGGCGTGCGGCCAGCGTGGAGACAATCTCCGCATCGCCCGCAAGCAGCGCGGCGGTTGCGCCCACATTGAGCCACTCCGGCCGATGACCGGCGGCGTGAACCTGCGCGATTGCCTGTTCCAGGCGGATAAGCTGTTCCTGCGTGGCGCGGCCATCGGCTTCATCTGAAGCAAAGAGATGCGTCATCAGGCCATCGAGCCGGAGCGGCGACTGCGGCGTGAAGCGTGCAAGGATCGTGCCGAGTCCAGCGGCATCCACACCCTGGCGGCTCATGCCGGTGTCGAACTCAAGGTGCACAGACAACGAAGCCGGAGCAAGGCCAGTGCCGCTCGCGGCGGCCTCGAGTTCGTCGAGCTGGTACGGCTCCCACACCACAGCGGTCAGGTTGTGCCGCAGCACGTCAGCACCTTGGCCGGGAAAGATGCCGCCGATGACGAGAATGCGTGGCTCCGCGCAGAGCGCGCGCGCGGCAATGCCTTCCTCCACGCTGGTCACGCCGAGCCAGCGCACGCCTGCACGCACCACGGTGGGCACGCAGTGCACCAGGCCGTGGCCGTAGGCATCCGCCTTGACGATGGCCAGCAGTTCAGCGTGGGGGGCAACAGTGGAGGCGAGGAAGCGGAAGTTGTCTTCGAGGGCGCGGGTGCGAATTCCGACCCAGCAGGGACGTGTCGGCATGGGGAGTTCCACTCACAGTGTAGGCGATTGCGCCGCGCGCGGTCTCACAGCGCGAGCTACTCCGCGAACTGCGCCAGTTGAGCCTCTGTGGGTTTCGGTGTGAAGGCGCTGACAACGATCATCGCGATCACCGCGGCGAAGAGCGCGGGGAAGATGGCGTCGCGCTGGGCCAGAATCGGCGGGAACATCATTTTCACGCCGGGAATGTCCCAACTGAGCGTGACCACGGTGCCCGCGGCGATGGCCGCCACGGCTCCCCACGCGGTGATGCGCTTGGAGTAGAACGCAGCCAGCACCACCGGCGTCAGCGCGGCCGAATAAATGGTGTAAGCCCAGAGCATCTTCTCAAGGATGCTCTGGGCGTAGATGGCCTGGTAGAGCGCCCACACGCCCAGCAGCACCACGGCCAGCCGCGAGACGATGAGCACGCGCTTGTTGGACGCGCCCGGAGCCATGTAGCGCACGAAGACATCGTTGATGAGGTTTGTCGCGGGCGAAAAGAGATAGTTTGACGCTGTAGAGATGACCTTGGCGAAGACCGCGCCCAGCAGCAGAGCGCCCATGAGCGCGGGCAGCCCGTGGCGCGCGGTGTAGGGAATGATCTCGTAGGGCTGCGCCGCGACTTCTCCTGTCTTGTAGAGCGCGGAGCCGAAGACGGCGATGGCCACAATCAGCGTTTCGAGTACGACCGTGCCGAGAATCCAGCCGACGACGGAGAGCCGCGCATCGCGCTCGGTTTTCGCGGAAAAGAATTTCTGGTACATCACCTGGTTGCCGAGCATGAGCAGCATGGTAGGCACAAGGAACTCCATGGCGCGCAGAAAGCTCAGGTTGCCTAGCACCTGGAAGTGTGTGGCGGGCAGCGCGGCGTGCAGGCCCGCCCAGCCGCCGGCCTGCGAAAACAGATACGGCGTGGCGACAATGCAAATGACGGTGACGAGCGAGCCGATCGCCACATCCATATAGGCGACCGAGGACATGCCGGCAAGCGCCGTGGTCACAATCACAAAGATGGCGATGATGTAGGTGCCGAGCTCCGGCGTCACTGTCTCAGGAAAAATGAGGTGCAGCACGTTGCCGCCACCCTTGAACTGGTAGCTGGTGATGCCCACATAGGCAAAGAGAATGGCGAAGGTGCCGAGTACGCGCGCCGTCTGGTTGTACCGGGCTTCCAGCAGGTCGGGCAGGGTGAACTGCGCGAATTTACGCGCGCGCGGCGCAATAAAGTAGATGAGCAGCAGGCCCAGCCAGCCGCCAGCCGGCTGCCACAGCGCAGCAAATCCATTGCGATAAGCATTCTCCGCTCCGGCAAAGAGCGAGCCCGCGCCGATCCACGAGGTAAGCAGCGTGAGTACCAGCACGAATGCCGGCAGCGAGCGCCCCGCGACGAGGTAGTCGGCCTTGGTTTTGACCCGCGCCGTGCGATAGAGAGCAACGCCCAGGAGCACAAGAACAATGATGGCGAGAACGGCGACGTAAAGCTGGCCCATGAAGGCGGCTCCTGCGGTGTGAAAAACGCGATTCATCGCAGTGTACCGGACCGGCCTGGCGTACCCCCCCGGAATTGACCCTCGCAGGCGGTGTTGCTAAACTGTGAATGCGGGGTGGAGCAGCCCGGTAGCTCGTTGGGCTCATAACCCAAAGGTCGTAGGTTCAAATCCTACCCCCGCAACCACTTAGCGAAAACGTCAACCCCAGATAACCCCAAATAACAGCGGTCGCGAAATCGCTTTGGGATTTATCGAGTGTGGTTGGCGTTTTTCGCATGGGTCTAAGCGCTCCTCAATGCCATCTTCACTACCTTGCTGTGGGCCTCCCGCTTGGCCGTCATCAAGGCATTTCCGTACACGTTCATCGTGGTCGAGACCTGGGCATGCCGCATGAGTTTCTGCTGCACGCCGATAGGCGCTCCGGTGCTGTCAAGCCAGGAGCGGAACGTATGGCGGAAGGTATGCCACCCTACGCTACCGTACTTTCCGGCAGCATCCCACCGCTCGTCATGCAACGGTAGGCGCTTCCCATTTCCTGTCTTGCCATCTTCAAAGCACCAGACTCCCATCCCAGCGCCGCACTTCGG
>DASZRQ010000161.1:0-12574 GCA_035549115.1 Occallatibacter sp.
GTGGCTCGTCTGGATTCGCAACTGGGACATCGATCGCCAGTCGGTCTATCGCTACCGCCAGCCGCTGCTGCTGCCCGCGGGCTCGGTCCTGCACATGCGCTACATCTACGACAACTCGGCGAACAATGTGCACAACCCCAATGCCCCGCCCATCCGCGTGCAGGCTGGCAACCGCTCCGTCGATGAGATGGCCCACCTCTGGTTGCAGGTGCTGCCCGTGCACACGCCGCCCAGCGCGCCCGATCCCCGCCTGCTGCTGCAGGAGGCATGGATGCGCAACCGCCTGCGCAGGTCGCCGCAGGACCGCGTCGGCCTCTACAACCTGGCCGCGGCCCTGGCCGGGCAGGGCAGGTTCACGCAGGCCGCGGAAGTCTATCGGCAGGAGCTTGCCCTCGATCCGCGCGATACCCGCGCGCTCACCGCGCTTGGTGCGGCGCTGGAAAGCGCCAACCAGCCCCTGCAGGCCGAGGAACAGTACCGCGCCGCCGTCGCCGCCGATGCAACCGGCAAATTCGCCGCCTGTGATGCCCGCTTCGATCTTGCCAACCTCGAGCTGCGCCGCCAGGAGCTGCGCAGCGCTGAAGACGACTTTCGAGCTCAGCTCAGCGCCTGCGCGGACGACGCGGAAACGCATGCCGGCCTGGGCGAAGTGCTCGCCGCCGAGGGCCAGACAGAGGCTGCGCAGGCCGAGTTCCGCCGCAGCCTTGCCCTCGATCCGCGGAGCGAGCCGGCTCTTCTCGGCCTGGGCCAAAGCGAAGCCGGCTCCGGCGACTTCGATGCCGCCGTGCGGCATCTCTCCGCCGCCGTGCGCCTCGATCCCGCCTCTGCCGATGCCCATGAGCAACTGGCCCGCGCCTATGCGCAGTCCGGCAGCCTCGACAAGGCGCTGCTGGAGCTGCAAAAGACCGCGCAGCTCAGGCCCTCCGATCCTCTGGTGCACTCGGCCCTGGCGCAGGTGCTTGCCGCGACAGGCAATGTGAAGCAGGCCATCGCGGAGCAGCAGGCCGCGCTGCATCTGCTAGACGACGACCCCGACGGCTGGAACAATCTCGGCGTGTTGCAGGCCCGCAGCGGCGACACCGGGGCCGCGCGCCAGGCCTTTGAGCACGCCCTGCGCCTGCAGCCGGACCACGCGCAGGCAAAGGCGAATCTCGCCCGGCTCGATGCGCAGCGCTGAGCGCCGCTCACCGGCTCGCTCTGGTATACCTGAAGACATGCGCCGCGCCGTTGGCAGTCTGCTGTGTGCTTGGATCGTCGCACTCTCCTTCTCGGCAACCCTTCTCCCCGCCCAGCAGGCGCCGGATACTTTCCGCTGGATCGACTTTCACGCGCCCGCCGATCAGGACATCGTCGTCTGGGTCACGCGCTCCCTCGCCACGGAGAAGTGGACCGCCATCCGCGAGATCGGCGTCGAGTATGACGCGGCCCTCGTCGTCACCGCGCAGCGCGCCGGCCCGCAGGCCCAGCCCTCCACCGACACCTTCAATGTGTGGAGCGTCTCGCTCACCAATCACACGGTCACGCCGCTCCTTCATGGCGTGAACCTGCGCTTCCTCGACTGGATGCTCTTCGCTGTCGGCGCGCCGCGCGAGCTGGGCGCGCTCTACGACGATTGCCGCGAGTGCAATGCGTCCACCTACTTCACCGCGTTCTATTACGACATCCGCATCCACGGCTGGAGCGCCCGCTGGATGCGCGGCCAGCAGGCCGTGCCCCTCGCGAGTGCAAGCGCTCCCGCCGGAGTGACCGTGACCAATGTCTATGCGCTGCTGGCCGACCCCAATGGCCACGAGCTGCTGGCCACCTGGAACCACTTCGACTATGGCGCGCAGAAGCCCGCCGAGGACTACCTCTATCAATATGACGTGGACCCATGGAGCCGCGTGGACCGGACCCAGTTGCTGGCCAACAAGGAAGTGGACGAGATGAAGCATCGGCTCTGCCTGGCCACTGACGTGGTCTCCGGCCTCGAGCATGGACAGGACTCGGTTCTCTGCCAGGAGACGCTGCACCCGCCGCCGCACCGCCGCCCGCGCGCTAGGTAGCTGCAGCTTCAGTGGATTCCGCGCCCATGGCCGCTCGTTCCGCGGTCGCTGATCGGAATCGCGCAAGCTTCCCGGAAAGTCCCTGAGCGCATCCAACGCAGCGGAGAGGAAAAACGCATGAAAAGCTTCCCCCGCACAACATTTCTTCTTTTGCTTGCTCTCACCGCCGCCGGATGCCACGGCAACGCAAATCAGGCCGCCGCGCCACAGAATCCCGCGCAGGATCAAGCACAGGATCAGGCGCAGGACCAGACTCAAGCCGATGCGCAGGATCCCGCCAATGCGAATCTCGCTCCGGTCAGCACCGCCAGCGCTGCAGGAGCGGCCGCCCCCGCTCCCACCGCGCAGGACGACCCGCAGGACTACGACGACTCAGGCTATGGCGAAGAGGTAGCCGCCACCGCGCCCGACGCGCCGCCGCCCCTGCCTGACTACGATCAGCCTCCATGCCCCGGCGATGACTACATCTGGACGCCGGGTTACTGGGACTACGCGCCCACCGGCTACTACTGGGTTCCCGGCGCATGGGTGCAGCCGCCCTATGAGGGTGCGCTGTGGACGCCCGGTTACTGGGGATACAACAACGGCCGCTATGCCTTCTTCGCGGGCTACTGGGGCCTGCACGTCGGCTTCTATGGCGGAGTCGACTACGGCTTCGGCTACACCGGCTACGGCTATCAGGGCGGCTACTGGAACAGCGGCCACTTCTTCTACAACCGCAGCGTGAATCACGTGAATGTGAACCAGGTGCACTATGTGTACAACCACAACGTGGTGCGCAGCAGGACAGTCAACCGCGTCAGCTATAACGGCGGCCCCCACGGCGTGCGTGTGCGGCCCCGCCCGGCCGAGCTCGCCGCCCTGCATGAGCAGCATGCTCCGCCCATGCGCGCCCAGGTGCAGCACGCGCAGGCGGCCCGCAAAACCCGCGCCGACTTCGCTTCGGTCAATCACGGCCGGCCCACGCTGCCCGCCGTTGCGCGCCCGCTCCCGGCCGATCATGGCATCCGCCCGCCGGCGCATGTGGCTCAGCCTCACCAGCAGCCGAACTCCCGCATAATGCCGCAGCAGCATGCTGCGCCGCAGCCCGGTCAACACCCGGTCAACCGGCCGGAGACCCGCGCTCCCGCGTCGCCGCAGCATCCCGCGCAGCCTCGTGAGATGAGGCCCGCGCCGCAGCAACAGCATCACGAGCAGATGCCCCGCCCGCAGCGGCCCATGCCCCCGCAGCACGCGGCTCCGCAGCATGCTGAGCCGCCGCACACCATGCCGCAGCACAACCCGCCCGCGGCCCGTCCCGCGCAGCATCCCCAGCCGCAGCATCGTGAGCAGTCACGCCCGGAGCACCATGAGCAGTCTCATCCTGCTCAGCATCCGGACAAGCATCCAAATTAGCGTTTACTCGGCGCTCTGCACGCGGATCGTAACCAGGTTGCGCACCCAGCGTGCGGGGCGCTTTTCTCCCGTGGCTACAAGCTGCAGCGGACCATGGTCGCCCAGCGGCTTGCCATCCATCGCGTCGGCCACCAGCACCGTGCCGTCATGCACGTCCGGGTTCACCTCGCCGATGGAGTAGACCACTTCGTACCCATCCGACCCTGCCGCAACCACATACAGCCGGAAGTCCTTCCCATGCGGCTTTGCGGGCACGCCCAGCGGTGCCAGCAGGCTCATCAGCGGCACGCCGGAGAAGGTCTCGTTCTCCTTGGCATGCTCGTTGTAAACGGTGACGGTGACATGCGGTTGCGACGCCAGCGTGGCAGGAGTCCACTCGGCCGACTTGTCGCCGAAGGTGACCTTGAGCGGCCCGGCGGCCACGGCCGGCTTCGTGTCGTGGTGCATATCGGGAGATTCTACAGACTGGCCATGAACGGCGGTCTGCAAGACTACTGAGGCCAAGACCAGTGCGGCAAAAAGAGGCTTCATCGGAACTATCCTGAGTACGAAAATTATCGTGCGTGTTCAAGATTGCTTTGAATGCAGGCTGTGTAAGTGCCCAGAAAGCGGTCTCGCAGCTTTCGATATTCGTCCATCGTCTGAAACTGGCGGGTTTGCGGTTCTTGGTTCAGAAAATAGATTGTCGTCACTGTCGAACTGTCGAGTCGCTCTCTCGAAACAGCAGATAGATGCCCAGAACGCCGCCCTCCAGCTTTTCTCGATCCAATCCATGAACTTCAAAGCCGTTCATGGGCGACTGCACAGACGCATTGATCGTGTTCCCATGCGCCATATGGTCGAAATTCGCCATGAGGTCCTTCTTCAGGGCATCGAACTTTTCGGCTGGGAGCCGCTCTGCCTTTACATTGGCATAAAAATCCGTAAGCGGATAAGCAAACATGATGCGCAGACCGTCTCTGAGATCGATATGGCGAATGCCATCGTCGGTCTCCACCGGCCTTGACGTGATGCCTTCGGGCAGCGGGTCGGTCTGAACGGCCATCAGGCCATCGGAGAATGTGCAATCAGCGTAGGCTGTCAGTCCGATGCGGCTCTGGCAGAAAGCGATTCCCGGTGCGGCACAGCCTGCAAGCAATGCGCATCCAAGAAGGAATCTCCGAAATGTGGAATTGGTCATGTCGCGGCGTTCCTGCGAACCATCGTATACTGGAGCCATGTCGATTGTGCGCAATCTGGCCGGTATCGCCAAGGGCATGAGCATCACCTTCCGGGAGATGCTGGAGCCGACGCAGGTGGAGAACTACCCTGATGGCCCCGGTCCCATGCGCGGCGCGGTCTTCCAGCAGCGCTTTCGCGGTAAGCATGTGCTGCAGCGCGATGAGAACGGCCTGGAGAAGTGTGTCGCCTGCTTCCTGTGCGCGGCGGCCTGCCCGGCCAACTGCATCTACATTGAGGCTGCGGACAATACGGAGGAGCAGCGCATCTCCTCTTCTGAGCGCTACGCCAGGGTCTACAACATCGACTACAACCGCTGCATCTTCTGCGGCTACTGCGTGGAGGCCTGCCCCACAGACGCCATCACGCACGGCCACGGCTTCGAGCTTGCCTCCCTCAACGCCACCAGCCTGGTGATGCGCAAGGAAGACATGCTGGTGCCGGTGGCGGCCCTCACCGCGGCAAAGTAAAAGCCACCGGCTCTCCCACTCAATCCCCCGAACCAGCTTTGGATTTCGGGATGCCTCCATCTATCCTGTGGAGTGCATTCCCTAGCGTGTATCTGCACTGAGACCACGAGGCCATGACCACCGCTCACGATCATCCCCTGTACGGCATCCTTAAGCGCCGCATCGCCATCATCGACGGAGCCACCGGCACCACCATCCGCACCTACGGCATGAAAGAAGCCGATATGCGCGGCGAGCGTTTCCGCGACGCCAGGAAAGACCTGCTCAATAACGGCGACCTCTTCACCCTCACCCAGCCCGCCATGATCGGCGACATCCACCGCCGCTTTCTTGAGGCTGGGGCCGACATCATCGAGACCAACACCTTCGGCGCCACCAGCATTGCGCAGAGCGAGTTCTTCGTCGAAGACCCCCGCGAGCACGGTGGCCGCAAGGACCCCGACTTTTATCAGAAGATCATCGAAGCCCCGTCGCTCTCCGCTCTCGCCTGGGAGATCAACGAGACCTCCGCGCGCCTCGGCCGCCAGTGGGCAGACCGCGTCGCCAACGAGACCGGCCGTCCGCGCTTCGTTGCCGGAGCCATTGGCCCGCTCACTGTCTCGCTCTCCAACTCGCCGGACGCCAACGACCCCGGCTTCCGCTCCGTCACCTTCGACCAGGTCAAGCAGGCCTACGCCGAGCAGGTGCGCGCCCTCATCGCAGGCGGCTCCGACCTGCTGCTGGTCGAAACCATCTTCGACTCGCTTAACGCCAAGGCCGCCCTCGTTGCCATCCGCGAAGTCTTCGATGAAGACCAGCGCGAACTGCCCGTCATGATCTCCGCGGCCGTGGGGCGCGGCGGAGAAACCCTCATCTCCGCGCAAACCACAGAGGCCTTCTGGAACGCGGTCAAGCACGTCAAGCCCATCTCCGTCGGCCTCAACTGCTCCCTTGGCCCTGACCTCATGTATCCCTTCCTTAGTGAACTCGCCGCGAAAGCCGACGTGCCCATCTCCTGCTATCCCAACGCGGGCCTGCCCAATCCTCTTGCGGAAACGGGCTTCGACCTCGGCCCCGGTGACATGGCCCGCTCGCTCGGCAACTTCGCCGAGCACAGCCTCATCAACATCGCTGGCGGCTGCTGCGGCAATACGCCCGATCACATCGCCGCCATTGCCAGAGCCCTCGAAGGGAAAGCTCCGCGCGTGTGGGAGCCCGCCCTGGCGGCAAGTGAGGGCGCACGATGAAGCCATTGCGTCTCTCCGGTTCGCAGCCCTTCACCCAGCAGCCCGGCGTCTTCATCATGATCGGCGAGCGCACCAATGTCGCCGGCTCGCCCAAATTCGCAAAGCTCATTAAAGATGGCATGTACGAAGAGGCCGTCAGCGTCGCCCGCCAGCAGGTGGAGAACGGCGCTAACGTCCTCGACATCTGCATGGACGAGGGCATGATCGATGGCGTCTCCGCCATGACCCGCTATCTGCAGCTCCTCGCCAGCGAGCCGGAAGTCGCCAAGGTCCCCTTCATGGTCGACTCGTCCAAGTGGGCCGTCACCGCCGCCGGTTTGAAGTGCATGCAGGGCAAGGGCATCGTAAACTCCATCTCCCTCAAGGAGGGCGAGGATGTCTTCCGCGCGCACGCCCGCACCATCCTCACTTACGGCGCGGCCGTCGTCGTCATGGCTTTCGATGAGCAGGGCCAGGCTGCCGGCTACGAAGACAAGATTCGCGTCTGCGAGCGCGCCTACCGCATTCTCGTCGATCAGGTCGGCTTCCCATCCGAGGACATCATCTTCGATCCCAACATCCTCACCGTCGCCACCGGCATCGAGGAGCACAACAACTACGCGGTCGATTTCATCAACGCCACAAGGTGGATCAAGCAGAATCTGCCCAACGCCAAGGTCAGCGGCGGCGTCTCCAACATCTCCTTCAGCTTCCGCGGCAACAACCGTGTGCGTGAGGCCATGCACTCGGCCTTTCTCTATCACGCCATCGCCGCCGGCCTCGACATGGGCATCGTCAACGCCGGCATGCTTGAGGTCTACGAGCAGATCGAGCCGCATCTCAAGGATCTCGTCGAGGACGTGCTGCTCAATCGCCGCCCCGACGCCACCGAGCGCCTCGTCGAATACGGTGAAACTCTCAAGGACTCCGGCGCCGTCGTCGTCGAAAAGAAGACCGAGGAGTGGCGCAACGGCACCGTTGAAGAGCGCCTCGCCCACGCCCTCGTCAAGGGCATCGATGCCTACATCGACATCGACACGGAGGAGGCGCGCGCCAAACTCGGCCGCCCGCTGCTTGTCATCGAGGGGCCGCTCATGGCCGGCATGAGCGTCGTCGGCGACCTCTTCGGCGCGGGCAAAATGTTTCTGCCCCAGGTCGTCAAATCCGCCCGCGTCATGAAGAAGGCCGTCGCCTATCTCACACCCTTCATGGAAGCCGAAAAAGCGGAGCGCGCCGCTGCGGGTGAAGAGGTCAAGGCACAGGGCAAAATCGTTCTCGCCACCGTGCGCGGAGACGTGCACGACATCGGCAAGAACATCGTCGGCGTGGTGCTCGCCTGCAACAACTACGAGGTCATCGACATGGGCGTCATGGTCCCGGCCGAAAAAATCCTCGAGCGCGCCCGCATCGAAAACGCCGACATGATCGGCCTCAGCGGCCTCATCACGCCCTCGCTCGATGAGATGGTGCACGTCGCCCGCGAGATGGAGCGCCAGGGATTCAAACTGCCTCTGCTCATCGGCGGCGCTACCACCAGCCGCGCCCACACCGCCGTCAAAATCGCGCCGCACTACAGCGAGCCCGTCGTTCACGTGCTCGACGCCAGCCGCGCCGTGCCCGTGACCACGGCTCTGCTCAGCGAGGAAGGCCGCGTCGACTTCATCGCACAGCATCGCGCCGACTACGAATCCATCCGCCGCACCCATGCCACGCCGCGCGCCAAAGCCGTGCCCATTCTGGAAGCCCGCGCCCGCCGCACGCCCATCGAGTGGCGCTCGGAAGATATTCCCGCGCCTGAGCTCACCGGCGTGCAGGTCCTCGACAACTTCCCGCTCGAAACCCTGCGCAGCTACATCGACTGGACGCCTTTCTTCCACACCTGGGAGCTCAAGGGCGTCTACCCGCGCATCCTTGAGCACGAGGAGCAGGGGCAGCAGGCGCGCCAGCTTTTTGCGGAGGCCAACACACTCCTCGACCGCATCGTTGCGGAGCGCCTTCTCACCGCCCGCGCCGTCTACGGCATGTTCCCCGCAAACGCCGCCGGCGATGACGTCGAACTCTACGCCGATCAGTCGCGCACGCAGGTGCTCGCTCGTCTCCACTTCCTGCGTCAGCAGGTCAATCGAGAGGGCAGCGAGCCCTGCCGCTCCCTCGCCGACTTCATCGCGCCCCGCGAAACCGGCCTGCCCGATCACATCGGCGCATTTGCCGTCACCAGCGGCATTGGCCTCAGGGAACTCACCGAGCAATTCCGCGCCCAGCACGACGACTACAACGCCATCATGGCCGAAGCCATCGCGGATCGCCTTGCCGAAGCCTTTGCCGAGTGTCTGCACAAGCGCGTGCGCGATGCCTGGGGCTACGGCCGCGCGGAAAATCTCAGCCCGGAAGAGTTGATTCACGAGAAGTATCGCGGCATCCGTCCCGCGCCCGGCTATCCCGCATGCCCCGATCACACGGAGAAGGGAACCATCTGGCATCTGCTCGATGTGGAAGCGAAGACCGGCATCCGTCTCACCGAGTCCTTCGCCATGTGGCCTGGCTCCAGCGTCAGCGGCCTCTACTTCGCGCATCCTCAGGCCCGTTACTTCACCCTTGGCAAAATCGACCGCGACCAGGTGGCCGACTACGCCGCGCGCAAGGGCATGAGCCTTGCGGAAGCCGAGCGCTGGCTCGGCCCCAACCTCAACTACGATCCCGCGTAGCTGCGCGGTGCGCGCCGCCTGCGTGTTGACGCGCTGAATCGCGCTGCTTAAAGTGAGTGCGCGTGGCCGGGGCGGAATTCGCCGGTCTGTGCATCGGGGATCGTTCCATGAAAGCGGGCAAAGGCATGCTGGGAGCAATGTTGTTGGCAGGTGCATTGATGTGCGGATGCGGAGGCGGCGGATCGTCGCCGGCTCCTCCGGCTGCTGCTCCGCCCAAACCGCCTCTGTTCTTCGTTGCAAACGCCCAGAACGGCGCGGTCGTCGTCACGCTGGAGCCGGGAACCACCGGCGGCGCGGTCTACTACACCACGGATGGCTCCACGCCGACTACCGCGTCGCAGCAGTATGAAGCGCCTTTCCTCGTCGCCTCCAATCTCACCGTCAAAGCCATCACCGTTGCGGGCGGAGCATCCAGCACAGTCAACAGCCAGGCCTACACGCCCAATATTCCTTCGGGCACGCTCGTCTGGTCAGAGGAGTTCAGCAACTCCACCGGCTCCAGCGCGCAGCCCAATCCAAACCTCTGGGCCTACGACACAGGCAACAGCGGCTTCGGCAATCACGAGCTCGAAACCTACTGCGCATGGGGCTCCAACACGTCGCCCTGCTCCACGGCCACTCCCAGCGCCTATGTCGGCACAGACGGCTACCTGCACATCGAGGCGCAGCAGCCCTCGCAGGGCGTCTACACGTCGGCCCGGCTCAAAACCCAGGGCCTCTTCAGCTTTCAATATGGCCGCGTCGAATTCCGCGCGCTTGTGCCGGAGGCGCAGGGTCTGTGGCCCGCGGCCTGGCTGCTGGGCAACAACGACACCACCGTGGGCTGGCCCGCATGCGGCGAGCAGGACGTGCTCGAGCGCGTCAACGCCGCCACCACGCCCGACTGGAACGAGGGCTCCGTCCACGGCCCCGGTTTCACCGGCAACGTCGGCCTCGGCACGGTCTTCGATTTTCCCTCCGGCCAGACCGCCGCGCAGTGGCACACCTACGGCATGATCTGGCAGAAGGGAAGCGTCGCCTACTACATCGACGATCCCGCGCATCCCTACATCACCTACACGCCCTCCAGCCTCAATGTGCTCTCCAGCACCACGTGGCCCTTCGATGCCGGGCAGGCCAACTACCTAATCCTCAATCTGGCCATCGGCGGCTCATGGCCCGGCGCGCCGGACTCCACCACGCCCTTCCCATCGGAGATGCTCGTCGACTACGTGCGCATCTACACCAACTAACCAGCCTGTGCTCGGGGAAAGCGATGAAGTCCTTGTGATCCCATCAATAGCCTGCGGCTGTTATGGCTGATTCGCTTGAGCATTGAAATCAAAGGCATTCTGCGCAAGGGGCCTTCGCTGTATTACACCTGGGTTACAACGTGAATAAAATATTTGCCTCCTATTCGCATCCGCTTCACTGTCCTCTTACAATTTTCGCCGCATACTACTGCCGTGATTACGCATCCAGGGCAGTCGGCTTCCAACGGTACATTTCCTGATTCCACCGCAACTGTGGAACTTCTCGCCGGGACTCTTCCGCCCGCATTCGCGTCTTCTCCGGCGCGGCCTCATATCCACGCAGAGGTGGGCAAGTACCGCGTGCGCCTGGCCGAGAGCATCGAGGATCGCGACGCTGCCTGCCGCCTGCGCTTCAAGGTCTTCAATATCGAGATGGGCGAGGGCCTGGAAAGCTCCTATCAGACCGGCCTCGACACCGACCAGTTCGATCTCTTCTGCGAGCACCTGCTCGTCGAGGAAAAGGCAACCCGCCGCATCGTTGGCACCTATCGCATGCAGTCCGGCGAAACCGCCGCGCACAACCTCGGCTACTACTCCGAGCAGGAGTTCCACTTCGCGCCGTATGAGTCGCTGCGCCCCGGCATTTTGGAGCTTGGCCGCGCCTCCATTGACCGCGAGCACCGCACCCCTGAGGTGCTGACCCTGCTGTGGCGGGGCATCGCACAGTATGCTACCGACATGGGGCTGCGTTATCTCATCGGTTGTTCGTCGCTCAATTCCCAGGACCCGCGCGAAGGCTGGCAGATGTATCGCCAGTTGGACCACTACAAGGTCTCGCCGGAGTTTGCCACCGAGCCTACGGAAGCCTATGCCTGCCCCATCGAGCAGGAGGGCGCGCCGGCACAGCGCGCGTCCCAGACTCCGGATGCTCCGCTGCCCACGCTGCCCAAAGTCCCCCGGCTGCTGCGGACCTATCTCGCCATCGGCGCGCGCATCTGCGCTCCGCCGGCCTGGGATCGCGCATTCGGCACCATCGATTTCCTCACGCTGCTCGATCTCAAGATGCTGTCGCCTTCGGCGCGCAATCATTTCCTCGCTCCGCTCACGCAATGACCCTGCGCGCCGCGCGGCGTGCTGTGACGCTGTGCGCGGCCCTGTTTCTCTGCATCGTTCGCTACTGGATGGTCCGCATCCATGGCCCGCTCACGCTGCCTCAGCGCGCCCTCTGGCTGCAGACCGCATCCCGCCTGGTGCTGGCCAGCTTCGGCGTGCGCGCCCGCGTCACCGGGCAGCCGCCGCGCTTGGGCATCGTTGTCTCCAATCACCTCAGCTACCTTGACATTCTCGTTCTCTCCTCCGCCATGCCCTGCTTCTTCATCTCCAAGGCGGAGATTGATCGCTGGCCTTACTTCGGCTGGGCCGCGCGCACCGGCGGCACGCTCTTCCTCGATCGCACTAGCATGTCCAGCGCGGAAAAAGTCGCCGCCGCCATCGCCGGGCGTCTGCCGCTGCCCGTGCCCATCCTCTTTTTCCCTGAAGGCACCAGCACCGACGGCTCCTCCGTGCTGCCGTTCTACACCCGCTTCTTCGAGCCCGCCGTGCGCGCAGGCGCTCCGGTCACCGCTGCCGCCGTGCGCTACATCCCCGGCGACGGCCGCGCCGAGCGCGATCTCTGCTGGTTTGGCGACGATCCCTTTCTGCCCCATCTCTGGAAGACGCTGGGCGGAGGCCGCTTCACGGCCGAGGTCGCACTCGGCGAACCACACGTCTACACACACCGCCGCCTCGCCGCAACGGCAACCCGCGCCGAAATCGTCAATCTGCGCGCCGGCGGCGCGGCAGCGCAATCCTCATAGAGCCTTCACGAGCGCGCGATACACTTGCAACCACCAAAGGAGATTCCCGCATGCCTCTGCCATCCGACGAACGCATCGTTGCTCTTGCCGGCGATATTCTGCAGCAGTTTGACACTCTCTTCGGCGTACACGCGGGGTATCGCGCGGCCCATGCCAAAGGCCAGATGTTCACCGGCGTCTTTACGCCCGCGCCGGAGGCGCAGTCTCTCACGGCAGCCGCGCATGTCGCGCGCAGCTCCACTCCGGTCACGGTTCGCTTCTCGAACTCCACGGGCATTCCCTCTCTGCCGGACAACTCTCCGGACGCCAACCCGCGCGGCCTCGCTGTCCGCTTCAATCTTGCCGAGCACGTGCACACCGACATCGTTTGCCACTCCACCAATGGCTTTCCCGCGCGTGACGGCTATGAATTTCTTGAGCTGCTCAAAGCCATCGCCGCCAGCGGCCC
>DASZRQ010000162.1:0-13569 GCA_035549115.1 Occallatibacter sp.
CCTTCGTTGAGCCAATGCGAAATGTAGAAGAAACCGGGAATGACGGTGCGGTGGGTGCCGATCGGAATGTGAGCGGCGACCCAGATTTTGGTGAGGTGGTCAACGAAGACGATGACCGCCGAGATGAGCAGCAGCCAGGGAAGACGCCGCGGCATGGGGAAACTCAAGCGGCTTCCTCCGGCGGGGCGATGTTCATTTCCTTGAGGGCGGCCTGGCAGCGGGTGCAGACGTTCTGCCAGATGCCGTAATCGGAGACCTCGGGCATGAAGTTCCAACAGCGGGCGCATTTGTGGCCGGAGGCGGGCAGAGCCTCGGCCGTGAGCGCGGGGCCTTCGACGACGCGGACGGCGGAGACGTTGAGAATCTCCTTGAGACTGGACTCGTACTTGCGCAGCAGGGCAAGCTGCTCGCCTGCGGCGACGATTTCGACCTCGGCCTCAAGGCCCTTGCCGATGCGCTTGGCCTGGCGGGCTTCTTCAAGCACGCGCAGTGCTTCGTCGCGGACGGCGAACAGTTGCTTCCACTCGTCCAGCAGCAGCGCGGGGCCTTCACTGAAAATTTCTTCAGGTCTCGGGAAGAGCGCCAGATGGACGCTGGCTTCGCGGCCTGCGACTTTGGGCAGGTGTTCCCAGACTTCGTCGGCGGTGAAGCTGAGGATGGGCGCGACGAGGCGGACAAGGGCTTCGGTGATCTTCCAGAGAACGGTTTGGGCTGATCTTCTGGCGGCCGAGGTCGGCGCGAAGGTGTACATGCGGTCCTTGAGCACGTCGAGATAGAAGGAGCTCAGGTCGACGATGGCGAACTCGTTCACGGCGTGATAGACGCGGTGGAACTCGAAGGCCTCGTAGAAGCCGAGGATTTTCTCGGTTAACTCGCGGGTGCGGGCCAGCATGTAGCGGTCGAGCGGCAGCAGCTCCGCTGTGGGGACTTGATCCTTCGCGGGATCGAATCCGGCGAGGTTGCCGAGGAGGAAGCGGAAGGTGTTGCGCAGCTTGCGGTAGAGCTCGGCGCAGCGCTGCATCAGGTTTTCGCTGGCCGCCATGTCTTCGCGGAAGTCGATGGAGGCGACCCAGAGGCGGACGATCTCGCCGCCGAGGCGCTCGGCGATGTCGACGGGATCGACGCCGTTGCCGAGAGATTTGGACATGGCACGGCCCTGCTCGTCGAGGGTCCATCCGGCGGTGGCTACGTGCGAGTAGGGCGCGCGGCCGCGCAGGGCAACCGAGGTGAGCAGCGAGGAGTGGAACCAGCCGCGGTGCTGGTCGCCGCCTTCGAGATAGAGCACGCGGGTGCCGTTCTCGTTTTGGAAGCCTTTATAGGCCGATTGGAGGTCGGGGTCGGACTCGGCGACGGCGAACCAGCTTGTGCCGGAGTCGAACCAGACATCGAGGATGTCGGTTTCCTTTCTGAAAGACACGCCGCCGCAGTGAGCGCACTTCGCATCTTTTGGCAGAAGGGCGGCGATCTCCGTGGTGTGCCAGGCTTCTGCGCCTTCACGCTCAAACAGATCGATGATCTTCCTGTTGAGCGCGGGGTCGAGGATGGGTTGGCTGCAGCCTTCGCAGAGGAAGACGGCGATGGGCACGCCCCAGATGCGCTGGCGGCTGATGCACCAGTCGGGGCGGGTGGCGATCATGTTGGTAATGCGCTCCTTGCCCCATGCGGGATCCCAGACGACCTTGTCGATCTCGTCGATGGTGACTTCGCGGAATGTTTTCTCGCCGATCTTGGTGTCGAGGGCGATGAACCACTGCTCGGTGGCGCGGAAGATGACAGGATTGTGGCAGCGCCAGCAGTGCGGGTACGAGTGCTCAAGGGGCGCGTGGCCGAGGAGGGCGCCGCTGCTCCCGAGCATCTCGATGACGATGGGATTGGCGGCCCAGACTTTTTTGCCTTCAAAGGCGGGTGGCTCGGCGTGGGGCCAGGCGGACTCGTCCACGTGGAGAAGGCCTGCGGCGTCGACGCGGCAGGTCTGATCGAGGTCGTAGCGCTGGCCAGTGTAGAAGTCGTCCGCGCCATGCGAGGGTGCAGTGTGAACTGCGCCGGTGCCGGTGTCGGCGGTGACATAGGTAGCAAGCACGCCGAGGATGCTGCGCTCAAGGAAGGGGTGCTTGAAGGTGACGCGCTCCAGCACGCTGCCTTTGAAGCGGGCGATCTCGGTCACGTCGCCGAGGCTGCAGGCCGCGCCGACGGCGGGCGCAAGCTCCGCGGCAACGATGTAGACCGGGCCTGACTCTGTGGCCAGGGCGACGTATTCAAAGTCAGGGTGAAACGCGACGGCCATGGAGGCGGGGATGGTCCAGGGCGTGGTGGTCCAGATGATGGTGTAGACCTGGCGGCCGGCGAGCGCGGGTGCGATGGCTTCAGGCGCGGAGGTCAGCGCGTAGCGGACGTAGATGGAGGGGCTGGTGTGCTGCTCGTACTCGATCTCGGCGTCGGCGAGAGCAGTGCGGTCGTGGATGCACCAGTAGACAGGTTTGAGGCCGCGGTAGACGAAGCCCTTCTCCAGGAAGCCGTAGAAGGCTTCGAGGGTGCGAGCCTCGTAGTCGCGGGACATGGTCTTGTAGGGGGTGTCCCAGCGGCCGAAGCAGCCGATGCGCTGAAACTGCGATGTCTGCAAGTCGATGTACTTCTGCGCGTAGGCGCGGCATGCATCCAGCACAGCGGGCGCGGGCATCTCAAGCTTTTTGCGGCCGAGCTGCTCGTCGACCTTGATTTCGATGGGCAGGCCGTGGCAGTCAAAGCCGGGCACATAGGGTGCATCGAAGCCGGCCATGGTCTTGGATTTGACGACGAAGTCCTTGAGGCCCTTGTTGAGGGCATGGCCCAGATGGATGGGGCCATTGGCGTAGGGAGGGCCATCGTGGAGCAGATAGACAGGGCGGCCCTGGCCGGCTTTGCGCAGCACGTCGTAGAGGCGCAGCTCGGTCCAGCGAGCCAGCCGAAGTGGCTCATTTTGTGGCAGATTGGCCTTCATCGGGAAGGCGGTCTGGGGCAGGGTTAGGGTCGCCTTCAACTCCGGCGCTGGAGACATTGGCCCTCCTGAGGGCGAACTCAATGACGCAATCTCCAGTGTAAATGTTCGGGCAAGAATTTCCGGTAACGCGGCGGTAGGCGTTCCGTCTATTGATGTATGGGAATGCTGTACCCCAAGGGTTCTGCGACCCTGGAGGTTGACCAGGCAGTTTCGGCGGGGGCCGGGGCCAAGACAAGCGCGGGCGGCGTCACGCATAATAGTTGTCAGCCTCCCGCGATGGACCGGCTCACTGCAGGATCTGCGCAGGCAACAGAGCCGGTGGAACACATGGCAAACGAGACTTTGATCCAGACTGCGACCGAATCCGAAGCTGCGGCACGGCCCAACGGGCACGAGCTGGATGCGTTTCTGGGCAAGGCTTTCGACGAGAAGCCGATCTGGAAGACGCTGTACGACAGCATTCGCGATGTCTTCTTCCCGGTGAAGCTGCCGCCGCTGGAGCTGACCTCGCAGCCGATTCCGGTGCCGGACCGCATGGCGGTGAAGGCGAACCCATGGGCAATCGGCATCTCCGGCACGGTGAATGTGCTGATCGTGCTGTTCGCGATCTGGCTGGGCATTCGGACGGTGGTCAAGGCCGTGGCTCCTCCAGCGGTGGTGACGCCGATCGATGTGGGCAACTTCGACCTGAAGGCGCCAAAAGCGGGCATTGCCGCGGGCGGCGGTGGTGGCGGCGGCTCGCACGATGTTGTGGACCCCATCAAGGGCAAGCTGCCTCCACGGATGAAGAATCCGATTACGCCGCCGATGGTGCCGGTGCTGGATCATCCCAAGCTGGCGGTGCCTGCAGCGATCAACGTGCAGCAGAATATTCAACTGCCGGATAACCCGAACATGCCGAACTTTGGCGTGACCAAATCGCCGAATGTGACCGTGGCCTCGAATGGGCAGGGCGGCGGCGCCGGGATGGGCACGGGCTATGGCGGCGGCATCGGCAGCGGCACGGGCAATGGCTTTGGCCCCGGACAGGGAGGCAACGCCGGTGGCGGACTGTATCAGGTGGGAGGAGGCGTTTCCGCTCCCGTTCCCATCTTCACGCCGGAGGCGGAGTTCAGCGACGAGGCGCGGCGGGCGAAGTATCAGGGCGTATGCCTGATTTCGGTGATCGTGGACGCGCATGGCAATCCGCAGGATGCGCGGGTGATCCGGACGCTGGGCATGGGCCTGGACCAGAAGGCGCTGGAAGCCGTTGCGAAGTATAAATTCAAGCCGGCGATGAAGGATGGCCGGACGCCGGTGCCGGTGCGGATCACGATTGAGGTGAACTTCCGGCTGTACTAAATGGCTGGGTCCGGCAGCCGCCGGGCTGAAGCGGAAACGAGAGGGCGCGGCTTAGGCCGCGTCCTTCATTTTGCGCGCGACTGTGCGGAAAAACACGGCGCCAAACGGCCATTTTTGTTTGCGGGCTGAGCTGGGATTTGGTGGGGATGAGGAGAGATGGTGCGCCCGGAAGGATTCGAACCTCCGGCCTACTGATTCGTAGTCAGTCGCTCTATCCAGCTGAGCTACGGGCGCATGAACCTAAGACAGATTAACAGGGATCGAGGGCAGGCGCAAACCTGCTGCTGTTGCTGGAGTTTGCTCCGGATCGAGCAGGCGATTGCGCCTGAATGGCGGGCTCAGGCCTGGGGCGCGGGAGCTGGTTCGGGCTCGGGCTGCGGCGGGATGAGCGGCAGCTCCTCCTCGATGTCGAGACCGGCCTCGCGCACCAGGCGGGTGACCGTGGCGGCGTTGAGGCGGGTAGCGTCGTACTCGACGCGCAGAGTGCGCGCTTCGCGGTCGAAGGCGATGCCGCGGATGCCGTAGACCTCGCGGGCGTTGGCGAGCGCGAAGGCGACGGCCTCGGTCGGCGAAGTGGCGTAGCGATAGAGAATGTCCACCGTGGTCATACGACGATGATAGCAACTTTGGCGGGCGGGATCAGAGGCTCTTGATGTAGGCGCGAATCTCGGGGTCGGACCAGTCGGTGGCGCCGACGAATTTGCGGCGGATGATGCCCTTGCGGTCGATGAGGTAGGTCTCGGGCCACATGTCAGTGCCGAAGAGGCTGGCGGCGGTCTGGTTGGGGTCGCGCACGGTGATGAGGTCGACGTGGCGCTGCTGGATGAAGCGCTGGTACTGGCTGGGATCCTCGTCGATGCTGACTGCGAGGATAGTGAGATTGGGGTCGTCGTGGTGAAGCTGAAGAAGCGAGGGCAGCTCTTCGATGCAGGGTCCGCACCACGAGGCCCAGAAGTTGAGAAGCACGACCTTGCCGCGATAGCTGGCGAGATGGATGGAAGAGGAACCGTCGGAGACGGTGAAGTCGGGTGCGAGCTTGCCGGTCTGTCCGGGGTGCGCGCCGCGATCGCATCCGGCAGAGAGAACAAGAGCGAGCAGGGCGAAGAGCGAAAGGGGGCGAGGAAACCGCACGTTTCTATAATACGAAGCGAAGCGCAGGATGCCAAAGGGAGCAGTGTGAGCGGAGACGGGCAGGAAGAGAAGAGCAGCGGGCAGGCGTATACGCCGGTGCTGGGGCTGAATGCGGACGCGAGCGTGCCACTGGAGACAGCGAGCCGGCAGGGAACGCTGTTTGACCAGCCGGAGCCAGAGGAGCTGCTGGATCTGACGGTGATTGTGCCGGCGCGGAATGAGGAGGACTGTCTGGGCGCGTGCCTGGCTTCGCTGACGGCCCAGAACGAGGATGTATTCGAGCTTGGGCAGGACTGGGAGCTGATTGTCGTGGACGACCACTCGACGGACCGGACGGCGGAGATTGCACGGAGCTTTGCGGGCGTAACGGTGCTGGAGGCGGCGAAGCTCGAAAAGGGGTGGACGGGGAAGGCGAACGCGATTTGGACGGCGGCGCGGAAGGCGCGGGGCAAGTGGCTGCTGTTTACGGATGCGGATACGGTGCATGAGCCGGGTGACCTGCGGCGCGCGATTCACGAGGCGGAAAAGCACAAGGCGGGGATGCTGAGCTACTCGCCGCGGCAGATGGTAACGGGGCTGGCGCAGCGGTCGCTGATGCCGCTGGTGTTCAGCGAGCTTGCCGTGGCGTATCCCACGGCAAAGGTGAGCGACCCGAACCAGCGCGTGGCGGCGGCGAACGGGCAGTTCCTGCTGGTGGAGCGGGAGGCATACCGGCGGATCGGCGGACACCCGGCGGTGCGCGACAAGGTGCTGGAGGATGTGGAACTGGCGTTCACGGCGAAACGGCGGAAGATTGGGCTGAGGTTTCGCTATGCGGAGGATGCCGTGGCCACACGCATGTACCGGACAACCGGCGCAATGATTGAGGGATGGACGAAAAACCTCGCTCTATTGTTTAACAATGCGCTGGCCCTGGCGCTGTGGCGGGCGCTGGACTTCGTTCTGCTTTTTGGATTGCCTGTGCTGGCCGTGGAGCTATGGAACGGGCGATTTACGCCGCCGTCGATTCAGTGGGTGACGGCGGGCTGGGTGCTGCTGCTGGTGTGGGCGCGGAACCTGTTCCGGTTCTACCGGAGGGTGGCGCGGTCGAACTTCGGGTTTGTGAACTGCGCACTGGCCCCGCTGGGGCTGCCGCTGTTTGTGGTGCTGCTGTACCGGAGCTGGTTCCAGCACCGGGTGCTGAAACAGGTAAGCTGGAAGGGCCGCACCTACGCGGAGTGAGAATTGCGTGCGGTGGTAAGTTGCCTGCGATCTGTTTGATGCGAGGCAAATAGGCGGAATGGCATGAAGCGCGGAAGCGCGCTGAGGCATCCTTAACTGTAGAGGGCTGGCATGATTGAGCTGACTCGCCGGGCGACGTTTTCCGCGGCACACTACTACTGGAACGAGGCCTGGACGCCGAAGAAGAACGAGCAGGTGTTTGGCAAGTGCGCGAACCGCAACGGGCACGGGCACAACTACACGCTCGAGGTGACGGTGGCGGGCGAGCCGGACCCTGTGACGGGGTTTGTAGTCGATCTGAAGTGGCTGAAGGATGTGATGGAGCATGAGGTGCTGGCGGCGTGGGATCACCGGCATCTGAATCTGGAGGTTCCGGAGTTCGCCAAGGCAGTGCCGACGACGGAGAACCTGGCGATTGCGGCGTGGAAGCGGCTGGAGCCGGCAGTGACGGCGGCAAAGGGAGCGCGGCTGAGCAAGGTGCGCGTGTACGAGACGCCGGAGATTTTTGCCGAATACCGGGGTGCGGCGTGAAGGCCTACTTTGGGAGGCGATACATGCTGAGCGCGAGCCACCGGCTGCACAGCGATGCGCTGACGGCCGAGGAGAACCGCGCGGCGTATGGCAAGTGCAACAACCCGCATGGGCATGGGCACAACTATGTGATCGAGGTGCTGACGGGCGGCGAGGTGGATGCCGAAACAGGCATGGTGGTGGACCTGGCGGCACTGGATGCGGCGGTACGCACAAAGGTGCTGGAGCGGTTCGACCACATGAATCTGAACCTGGACCCGCTCTTTGTGCATCAAGTGCCGACCACGGAGAATCTGTGTAAGGCAGTCTTTGGTTTGTTGAAGGACGCGATGCCGGCGGGCGCATTGGAACATGTCCGCGTGGAAGAGACAGAGAACAACTTCTTCCAGTGCTACGGCAGTTGAGATTGAGGGTCACCCTGTTCCCAGGGGTGGGAGGTTGAGCGGAATGGCGCAGGCGATGGCAGTGACGAAATCGGTACGGCGTGCGGCGGAGACGGCCGAAGGGCTGAGCGAGTTCAGCACGCAGGAGATGTACCGCGAGATTCTGAGCCGGCTGGGCGAGGACCCGGCGCGCGATGGGCTGCTGGCGACGCCGAGCCGGGTAGAGAAGTCGATGGCCTTTTTGACCAAGGGCTACGAGCAGAACCCAACGCAGATTCTGCGGGGCGCGCTGTTCGATGTGGATTACGACGAGATGGTGATCGTAAAGGACATCGAGATGTTCTCTCTGTGCGAGCACCATATGCTGCCTTTCTTCGGGCGGGTGCATGTGGCGTACATTCCCAAGGGCAAGGTGATTGGGCTGAGCAAGATTCCGCGGCTGGTGGAGGTGTTTGCGCGGCGGCTGCAGGTGCAGGAGCGGCTGACGCGGCAGATTGCCGACGCGATCCAGGAAGCGATTGCGCCGCAGGGTGTGGGCGTGGTGATCGAGGCGCGGCATCTGTGCATGATGATGCGCGGGATCGAGAAGCAGAATTCGTCGACGGTGACGAGCGCGATGGTGGGGTGCTTCCGGCAGAAGGAGACACGGACGGAGTTCCTCTCTCTGGTGCGGCAGCCGGGAGCGGTCGCACTCTGACGATGGAGCATCCGTTCGACTACAGTAGATGAGTGAACGGACTGCTGGTGATCGACAAGCCAGGTGGCATGGCCAGCCATGACGTGGTGGCCCGGCTGCGCAGGATTACCGGGGAACGCTCGATTGGGCACCTGGGCACTCTGGACCCGATGGCGACCGGAGTGCTGCCGCTGCTGATGGGGAAGTTTACGCGGCTGGCGCAGTATTTCTCTTCTTCCGACAAAAGCTATACGGGGACGATCCGGTTCGGGTTTGCGACCGACACGTATGACGCCGAGGGCGAGCGGGTGGGCGAGGCGGTTGAGCCCGCGTTGACTCTGGAACAAGTGCGCGCGGCGGCGGCGCGGTTCCGCGGCGAGATGGAGCAGATGCCGCCGGCATTTTCCGCGAAGAAGATTGCCGGAACGCCGGCATACAAGCTGGCGCGCGCAGGGCGGGCGGTGGAACTGAAGCCCGCGACGATTCGTATTCACAGTTTTGAGATTGTGGAACTCGACGGCGCGGAGGCACGATTTGCGATGCGCGTGAGCGCGGGAGGCTATGTGCGCAGCGTGGCGCATGAGCTGGGGCAGGACCTGGGCTGCGGCGCGCATTTGAGCAGCCTGCGGCGGACGCAGGCGGGCGTGTTCACGCTGGACGATGCCCATGCGCTGCATGAACTGGAGGCGCTGAGCGGAGACGAGGCGGCGCTGGAGGCGCGGTGCATGCATCCGCGGAGTTTGCTGCCGGAGATGCCCGCGGTGACGGGGGATGAGCATGCGCTGGGACGGCTGCGCAACGGGGCACAGGCGAATCTGCCGGAGTTCAGCGATGCGGCGCTGGTGAGGGTGTTTGCCGGGCAGCGTGAGCTTGCGGGGATTGCGAAGCGCGTGGCGGGAACGCTGTTTCAGCCCGTGGTGGTGATGGGGTGAGGAGACGACGAACAGAGGCGAGAGACCAGAAGGGCCGAGCTATTTTTGGAGCAGCGGCTTGAGGGCGGGCAGCAGGGTATGGGCGATGATCTCGGAGCCTTTGGCGGTGGGGTGGATGCCGTCGGACTGGATGGTGCCGGGTACATTGACCAGGTCTTTGTAGATCATGGGCACGATGGCGGTGTGATGGCTGGCTGCGAGGCCGCTGAAGATTTGCTGGAACTGATGGATGTAGTCGGCGCCGTAGTTGGGCGGCAGGGTGATGCCGGCGATGAGCACTTTGATGCGGGCGCGCTGCAGGGCTGTCACGACGGAGTCGAGGTTGCGGCGGGTCTGGTCGAGGGGAAGGCCGCGAAGGCCGTCGTTGCCCCCGAATTCGACGATGACCACGGCGGGATGCTCGCTGAGGATGGAGTTGAGCGTGGCGACCGCATCCTTGGAGGTGGCTCCGCTGACGCCGCGATTGTCGACGCGGTAGTGGTAGCCGAGCTTGTCGAGATCGCGCTGTAGCGCGGCGGGGTAAGCCTGGCTGGCGGAGAGGCCGTAGCCGGCGGTGATGCTGTCTCCGAAGCAGATGAGCAGCGGGTGGGCGGCCGCGAAGAGCGGCGCGCTGAGGACGAGAAGCAGAGTTGAGACGAGAAGCGCGCGGCGAACGTCCACGTGAGTAGTGTAGCGGAAGCAGGAACGGTGCAGGAGGCGGAGTGATCGAGGTTCGGGATGTTCGCCGGTGGATCCAGAATGGCTCGCGGCGCGTGGAGATTCTGAAAGGCATTTCGCTGCGCATTCCGTCGGGGCAGTTTGTGGCGATTGTGGGCGCGAGCGGCAGCGGCAAGAGCACGCTGCTGGGATTGCTGGCGGGACTCGATACGCCGAGCGAGGGCGAGATCTGGCTGGATGGAACACCGATCCATAACCTGGCGGAGAGTGAACTGGCGGCGGTGCGCGGACAGAAGATTGGCTTCGTGTTTCAGTCGTACCAACTGATTGCGACGCTCACGGCGCTGGAAAATGTTCTGCTGCCCTATGAGCTGAATGCGGCGGGAAGCGGACTGGAGCGGGCGCGCACGCTTCTGCGGCAGGTAGGACTGGGCGAGCGGATGGAGCATTATCCGGTGCAGCTCTCCGGCGGCGAGCAGCAGCGCGTGGCGCTGGCGCGCGCGTTTGTGACCGCGCCTCCGATTGTGATGGCTGACGAGCCGACAGGAAATCTGGACTCGACGAACGGAAAGCTGGTGCTGGACCTTCTGCTGGAGCGCAATCGCGAAGAGAAGACCACGCTGGTGTTGGTGACGCATGATGCCGAGGTGGCGAGCCGCGCGGACCGCAGGATTGTGCTGAAGGATGGGTTGATCGTGGAGGATACGCTGCCGCAGAGCGAGGTTGCCCATGGCCAGGCGAGCGCTTAGCTGGGGCCGGGCGGCGGCGATCGGCTGGCGGGACCTGAAGTCCGCGCCGGGCAAGTTTGCGTTCGTGGTGCTCTCCGTGGCGGTGGGCGTGGCGGCGCTGGTGGGCGTGCGCGGATTCAGCGAGAGCTTTCGGCGGACGCTGACGGTGGAGTCGCGCAGCCTGATGGGCGGCGACCTGAGCGCGCGCATCTTTCACCAGCCGACGGCCGGGGAGCAGGCGAAGATCGATGCGCTGGACCGGCAGCTTGGGGCGCAGTCGACATGGGCGGTGGAGACGATTTCGATGGCGTCGGTGCCGCCCGATCCTGTGCCGCTACTGGTGACGCTGAAGGCGGTCGATCCGGCGCAGTATCCGTATTACGGCGCGGCGGAGCTGGAGCCGGCGATGCCGCTGGCGAATGCGCTGAAGGGCGACTCTGCGGTGGTGGCCGAGGAGTTCCTGATCCGGCTGAATGCGCATGTGGGCCAGACGCTGCGGATGGGCGGCAAGAACTTTCGCATTGCGGCGGTACTCAAGCAGGAGCCGGACCGCATGTCGGCAGGCGCGGGCATGGGGCCGCGGGTGATGGTATCGCGCGGAGCGCTGGAGAACACGGGGCTGCTATCGCAGGGCAGCCGGGCGAGCCAGCGGCTGCTGCTGAAATTGCCGGCGAAGGCCGATCCGGTGGCGGTGCGCAAGCAGGTGGAGGCGATTCTGCCGGATGCGCAGGTGATGGATTTCAAGGAAGGAAATCCTGCGCTGAGTCGAGGACTGGATAACGCGACGGCGATCCTGAGCCTGATTTGCCTTGTGGCGATGGTGCTGGGTGCGATTGGTGTGGCGATGGCGATGCACGCGCATCTGGAACAGCGCATGGATATGCTGGCGATTCTGAAGGCGGTGGGCGCGAACTCTGCCGACCTGCTGCGGATTTTTCTGCTGCAGACGCTGGGACTGGGGCTGGCCGGAGGGTTGCTGGGCGTGGCGGGCGGCGCGGGCGTGATGGCGCTGCTGCCGATCGTATTTGGCAAGCTGCTGCCGGTGCATACGGCGCTGGGGTTTCCGTGGAAGGCCGCGGCGGCGGGCGTTTGCACGGGGCTGCTGACGACGCTGCTATTCTGCCTGCCGCCGCTGCTCGATGTCCGAGCGGTGAGGCCGATCCTGGTGCTGCGCAGGCTAGTGGAGAATGCGCCGGCCGGTGTGCGCGCACGGCTGGCACAGTGGTGGGAGCGGCGGCTGCAGGTATGCCTGGGCGCGGCGGTGATTCTGCCGCTGGGCGGGATTGCGTGGGCGCTTTCCGACTCGGCGATGGTGGGAACGGTGTTCGCGCTTTCGCTTGCGGGAGCACTGGTGGTGCTGATGCTGCTGGCCGCTGTCGCACTCTGGGTTCTGCGTGTGGCATTGAACCGGGTGCGGCTGCAGTTGCCATCATTTCTGCGTCATGGACTGGCGAATCTGTACCGGCCGGGGAATCAATCGGCTGCGGTGCTGGCGGCGCTGGGCACGGGCGTGATGCTGATTCTTGCGGTGTATCTGACGCAGGGCATGCTGCTGCGTGAGATTCGCGATGTGGCTGCGCCGAACCTGCCGAATGTATTTCTGATCGATATTACTTCGGATGAGGTTGAAGGGATTCGCGGCTTTTTTGCGCACCAGGCGGGCATGACGCAGAAACTTGATCTTCTGCCCGTGGTGACGGGGCGGTTTGTCTCGTTGAATGGCAAAACGCTGGACGAACTGAAGGACGAGCATTTTCCGCGGCGCATGCTGGAGAGCGCCGAGCTGAGCTGGGCGGATGGGATACCGGATGGCGACAAGCTGACCAAAGGCAAATGGTGGACGACGCCAGATGCAGAGCAGATTGCGGTGAGCGATGGCATTGCCGAGCGGCTGAAGCTGAGCGTGGGCTCGGCGGTGCAGCTTGAGGTAGGCGATCGGACGCTGAATCTGAAGGTGGCAGCGCTGTATCGCAGCGATGGAGAGCACGTGAGCGGGCGCGTGGGATTTCTGCTGCCCTCGGGATTGCTGAAAGATGAGCCCGCAACGTGGTATGGCGGCGCACACATTGCAATGGAACAGATTCCGGCGATGGAGCGGGCGCTGTTTGCCGCGTATCCGACAGTGACGGTGATTAACCTGGCGGACATGCTGAGCCGGATTGAGAGTGTGGTGGACCAGATCACGTTCGTGGTGCGGTTCCTGGCGGGGTTCTCGATTCTGGCGGGGCTGATGATTCTGGCGTCGAGCATTGCGAGTGCGCGGTTCCGGCGGATGCGCGAAGCAGTGGTGCTGAAGACGCTGGGAGCGACGCGCATGCGTATTGTGCACACCTTCAGCGTGGAGTTCAGCGTGCTGGGGTTGCTGGCTGGAGGTGTGGGAGTCGTCTTTGCTAATGTGCTGACGCGGATTCTGCTGCGGCGGCTGAGTGTGCCGTTCCATATTGATTGGGCGGCGACAATGGCAGCGCTGGCGGGCACGGCAGTGCTGGCGATGGCGACAGGATGGATCGCGAGCTATCGGATTCTGGGGCTGCGGCCGCTGGAAGTGCTGCGCGAGGAGTGAGAGGGCGTAGGTTTGACCCTGGCGGTGTTTCCACTTTATGATGAATGAGTTGGCCGGTCTGCAGCGGGCGTTCGACCGGAGCACGGCCAGCATCCGCACTTGCTGCCCCCTCGTTCAACGGCAGGACAGCTGACTCTGGATCAGCATATCGGGGTTCGAATCCCTGGGGGGCAGCCAAACAAGCGCCGAGCAGCATTTTCGACGGACCGGTCTCTAACTGACAGATCAAAATCAAGTGTTATCTCTGGGGCTCCGGGAAGTGCCAGGGCAGGGTGACTGCGCATGACGGCATCTGTATCTGTGCTATACTCGCCGAAGATACTGTGTCCCGTATGAGCTATCTTAAGGAACCACAGGGGTTAGCCGGTGAAGCGTACTTGCTTGTCCGCGAGCGCATTCTCAAAGGCGAACTCACCATTGGACAAATGA
>DASZRQ010000163.1:0-12349 GCA_035549115.1 Occallatibacter sp.
TTTAACCTGCCAACGAACACGGACTACAAGGACGACGTGAACTTCGGGCAGATCACATCTACCCGGAGCAACGCACGCGAGCTTCAGTTCGCGCTGAAGTACTACTGGTAGATCGCGATGGGCCCGGACGGCTGGTTCGCCGGGCCCAATCCTTTTGTGGACGAGACATGTGCGGGCGTGCGAGCCTGTCTGACGACACAAGCAGTCTCTTTACACAGCCGGGAGTGTGTCTATCTGGACTGGAGCTTCTCTCGCATGCACGCATGCCGACAAGCCGCGCTAGTAGTTCTGCTCGCATTGGGCAGCACGGCTGTCTGTGCGCAAACCACGCCCGCGCGTGAGCAGGAACTTCTGTCTGCGGCCCAACACGAGCCAGGCAATGTGCGTGCTGCTGCCGCATTAGGTGAGTACTACTTTCACGAGAAACGATGGACAGCAAGCGCGCAGTGGCTGGGGAAGGCTTATGCGCTTTCCCAGAGCGATGCGGCGATCGGATACGATCTGGCGCTTGCATGGATGAACGCGGGTGCACTGGACAAGGCGAAGGCGCAGGTGAACGCGCTGCAGCAGAGCCAGGACAGCGCGAAACTGCACAGTCTGATGGCGGAGATCGATGACCGCAGCGGAGCCGACAGGGATGCGGCGCTGGAGTACCATCGCGCGGCGGAGCTGGAGCCAACTGAGGATCATATCTTCGATCTCGCAACCTATCTGTTGCAGCACAAACAATATGTCGGCGCGCTGGACGATGCCATCAAGTTCTACCGGTATGGTGTCGAGAAGTATCCGCGCTCTGCGCGCATGCGGGTGGGGCTGGGCGTGGCGCTCTATGCGGCCAGCAACTATGACGATGCGGTGAAGATTTTGTGCGAGGCAGTCGATCTCGACCCGAAGGACACGCGTCCGCTGCAGTTTCTGGGCAGGGCCAGCAGGGTTTCGCCCGCGCTGGCGCCCGATGTGGATGCGCGACTGAAGGATTTTGCAATGCGCTATCCGGAGAATGCGGCGGCAGACTATTTTTATGCGCTAGCGCTGTGGGAGCGCGGCGGCGGCGAGCAGGGGCAGCATGTGGACGAGATCGAGCAATTGCTGCGCAAGGCGGAGCGCATTGATCCGAAGTGGTACGAGCCGCATTATCAGCTTGGCGTTGTATACGAGTCGCAGAGCCGCTATGCGGATGCGCTGGCCGAGATGAAGCGCGCGGCGGCAATCGATCCGGAGTATTTCCCGGCGCACTACCGGCTGGCCATGCTTTACCAGCGCGCGGGCCTGCATGCAGAGGCGCAGAAAGAGGCTGCACTGGTGCAGCGCCTGAAGGCAAAGGACGCAGACGGCGGAAGCCGCCATGATGTGACCGAGTAACGAAGGGAAGTGCATGCGGTATTGACAGTAAACATCGATACGTGTACGTTACCGATGAATACTGTTATTCGTTGAGCCGGAGCCGCGGCGGGGTGCTGCGCCTTCGCAATTGAGGGCAAAGTTTCATGGGAGACACGAGCAAGACGGGTCCTGTTCGCTGCTGGGAAGAGCAGGTGGTCCTACCGACATATCCAGTGCAGGATGCCGATCCGAACCCGATGTTTCTCGAGAAGCGGGTCTATCAGGGCAGCAGCGGCAAGGTTTATCCCAATCCGTTTACCGATCGGGTCGCGCTCGAAAAGCGGGATCAGAGTTATCGCGCCATCTTTCTCGAAAATGAGTTTGTGCAGTTGATGATCCTGCCGGAGATCGGCGGGCGTATCCACACCGGCCTCGACAAGACGAACCAGTACGACTTTTTCTACCGGCAGAATGTCATCAAGCCCGCTCTTGTCGGCCTGTTGGGCCCGTGGATCTCCGGTGGCGTCGAGTTCAACTGGCCGCAGCATCACCGGCCCTCCACGTACATGCCGGTTCATACTGCCATCGAAAAGCACGAGGACGGCAGTTGCACGGTGTGGCTGAGCGAACATGATCCGATGCTGCGCATGAAGGGCATGGTTGGCATCTGCCTGCATCCCGGCAAATCACTGGTGGAAGCGAAGGTGCGGCTCTACAACCGCACGCCGCTGACGCAGACCTTTCTGTGGTGGGCCAATGTTGCCGTGCGCGTGCACGACCAGTACCAGGCATTCTTCCCGCCGGATGTGACATTCGTTGCCGATCATGCCAAGCGCGCCATGTCGTCGTTTCCCATTGCGCGCAACCGCTACTACGATGTGGACTACCGGCCGGGTACCGATATCTCCTGGTACAAGAACATTCCCGTGCCCACGTCTTACATGGTTACCGAGTCAAAGTACGATTTCTTCGGCGGCTACGATCACGGGCGCGATGCGGGCATGGTGCACACGTCGAATCACCATGTGGCGCCGGGCAAAAAGCTGTGGACATGGGGCAACGCGGAGTTTGGCTACGCCTGGGACCGCAATCTGACGGATGAAGACGGGCCCTATGTGGAGTTGATGGCCGGCGGGTATACCGACAATCAGCCGGACTTCTCCTGGCTGGAGCCTTACGAGACAAAGACCTTTCAGCAGTTCTGGTATCCGATTCAGAAGATCGGCCCGGCGAAGAACGCCAACACCGAGGCCGCGGTCAATCTGGACTTTGATGGTGACACGGTGCGCGTGGGTGTGTGCGTCACCGAGCGGCGCCAGGTGCGTATCGTCCTCTCGCGCAACGGCGACCTTGTGCTCGACCAGCAGGCGAGCCTTGCGCCGGGCAAACCATTTCTGAAATCGCTCACGACAGACGGCGCGCGCATGGAGAAGCATATTCTTCTGGTGCGCGATGCCGAAGGCAATGAGATTATCCGCTACCAGCCGGAGCGGCGCGTGGAGCGCGAACTGCCCAAGCCGGCCACCGAGCCGCCGCTGCCCGCGGAGATTGCCAGCATCGAGGAGCTTTACCTCACGGGGCTTCATCTCGAGCAGTATCGCCACGCCACGCGACAGCCTGAGGTCTACTGGCTTGAGGGATTGCAACGCGAGCCGGAGGATGCGCGGCTCAACCAGGCGATGGGTCTCTCGTATCTGCGCAAGGGCGAGTTTGCAAAGGCGGAACACCACTTTGCGCGCGCGGTGCACCGGCTCACATTCCGCAACCCGAATCCCCAGGATGGGGCTCCGCACTACTATCTCGGCATGGCCCGCATCTACCAGGGCAAGACGCAGGAGGCATACGATGCCTTCTACAAGGCATCGTGGAATTATGCCTGGCAAAGCGCCAGCTACTATGCGCTCGCCGCGATCAATGCGCAACGGAAGAACTGGAATCTGGCGCTTGAGCAGACCAGCCAGAGCCTGCGCACGAACGTTGAAAATCTGAAAGCACGGGCCCTGCGCGCAATGTGCCTGAGGCATCTGGAGAGGGAAGAAGAAGCACAGCGCATCATCGAAGAGTCGCTGACGCTGGACCGGCTCGACTTCAGAATGCTTGCCGAGCGCTTTCTGCTGACCCGCAGCGAAGAGGATTTCACGGCTTTGACTGCGAGTCTTGAGGGCGATCTGCAGACGCTTCTCGATGTGGTCTACGATCTTGCCTGGAGCGGCGGCGCGGAAGAGGCTGCTGCACTGCTCGAAGCGAGCATGCAGGCGGAGCGCTGGGATTATCCGATGCTGTGGTACACGCTGGCGTGGCTCACAACAGGCGCCGCGAAGAAGGCCAAAGCCGCGGAGTTCGCCGCACGGGGCGAGGCGGCTCCTGCGCTGTATTGTTTTCCCGCGCGCCTTGAAGAGATGATCGTGCTTGAGCACATCATTGCGCTCAACTCGTCAAGCGCCAAAGCGCAGGCTTACCTGGGCAACCTCTACTACGACAAGCGCCGGTACGACGATGCCATTCGCTGCTGGCGGCGCTCTGTGGAGCTGGATGCGGCCTACTCTGTGTCCTGGCGGAATCTCGGCATTGCTGAATTCAATGTGCTGCATAATGCGCAGGCCGCGGCGCATATGTACGAGCGCGCTTTTGCGGCGCATAGCGGCGATGCGCGCATTCTGTACGAGTGGGACCAACTGAAAAAGCGCACGGGGCTGGCAGCGCCCGCGGAACGGCTGCGCGTCCTCGATGAGCATCCGCAACTGGTGGCGCGGCGCGACGACCTGAGCGTGGAGCGCATCACGCTGCTCAATCAGTTGGGCCGCTGGCAGGAGGCACTGGCGGCTCTCGGCGAGCGGCGGTTCAGTCCGTGGGAGGGCGGCGAAGGCCTGACCTCGGCGCAGTATGTCTTCGCGCATCGCGCACTGGGATTGAGTGCTCTCGAAGAGGGCAATCCGGCTGTTGCGCTCGAACACTTCGAGGCAGCACGCGAATATCCGCATAATCTGGGTGAGGGCAAGCATCTGCTCACGCTGGAACGCGATCTCGATTATTTCTCCGGCCTCGCCGCGCAGCAGATGGGGAACAAGAAAAAAGCGCATGGCTATTGGAACGCGGCGGCCGCGCCGCTGGCGGAGACCGGCCCGCACAGCTATTTCCAGGCGCTGGCACTGCGCGCTCTGGGAAAAGAAGAGGCCTGCCGCGAGGCTCTTGAGGTTCTGGCGCAGTTCGCGGCAGAGAAGGCGTGCCAGATACCGAAGATCGACTACTTTGCCACGTCGCTGCCCAATCTGCTGCTGTTCGACGAGGACCTGGAGAAGCGCAACCGCATCGACTCCATGGTGCTGGCGGCTCTCGCCGACCACGGGCTGGGTGCGAGCGAGAAGGCAAGCGCGCTGCTGCAGCAGGTGGCGGCCGAGGATCCGAATCATCTTCTCGCGTTGGATGCGCTGCGCTGGGTGTCGCGCGACATGGCAGCCGAGGCCGAGGCGCAATCCGCATCATGATTCCCGGCATGCAGACATCCGCGGCGCGTGTGGAGGAACAAGGCTCCATCCGCGCGGCGTATCTGTGGCTGGTCGCTGCCTCGGGCGCGTTGGGCGGGCTGCTGTTCGGCTACGACTGGGTTGTCATCGGCGGCGCCAAGCCGTTTTACGAGCGCTACTTTCATCTCAACACGCCTTCGATTGAAGGCTGGGCGATGAGCTGCGCGCTTATTGGATGTCTCTTCGGCGCGATGGCCTCCGGAGGACTCACCGCGCGCTTCGGGCGCAAGCGGCTGCTCACGGTGGCCGCGCTGGCCTTCGCAATCTCGTCGCTGGGCACGGGCTTTGCGGATCACTTCACGGTTTTTGTGGCATGGCGGATCATCGGCGGCTTCGCCATCGGGCTTGCGTCCGGCGTTTCGCCCATGTACATCGCGGAGATTTCTCCGGCGCATCTGCGAGGCCGCCTGGTCTCGCTCAATCAAGTGGCCATCGTCTTCGGCATTCTTCTTGCGCAGGTGGTCAACTGGCGCATTGCGCAGCCTGTGCCTGCAGGTGCAACAGCCGCGTACATTCTCCACTCGTGGAATGGCCAATGGGGCTGGCGGTGGATGTTCGCGGTGACCGCGATTCCGTCCGCGCTCTTTTTCGTGGCCTCGTTGCTGGTGCCGGAGAGCCCGCGCTGGCTCGCTGTCAACGGCAGAACGCAGGAGGCTAGCGGCGTTCTGGAGCGATTGGGCGGAAGCGGCTACGCCCAGCGCGTGCTGGCCGACATCGCCGCCGCCAGCCAGCAGGAGCAGCAGGGCTCGCTGCGCGAGGAGCTGCGCGCCCCCGGAGCCATGAAGCTGCTTGCGATCGGAGTGGTGCTGGCCATTCTGCAGCAGTGGTGCGGCATCAACGTGATCTTCAACTACGCGCAGGAGATTTTTGCGGCCGCAGGCTATCAGGTCTCGGACATTCTGTTCAATATCGTGATCACCGGAGCCGTGAATGTGGCCTTCACGTTTGTCGCGTTTGTCACCATCGACCGTTTCGGCCGCAGGTTCCTGCTGCTCACCGGCTTGTCCGGTCTTGTGATCATTTACGCGCTGCTGGGCCTGCTGTATCGCATGCACATGCAGGGCATACCCATGCTGGTGCTGGTTCTGGCTGCGATTGCCTGCTACGCCATGTCGCTGGCGCCAGCCACATGGGTGGTCATCGCGGAGATTTTTCCCAACCGCATGCGCAGCGGCGCCATGGCGATTGCCGTGACCGCGCTGTGGCTGGCGTGTTTCGTGCTCACCTACACCTTTCCGCTGCTGAATGCGGCGCTGGGCGCGGCAGGCACGTTCTGGACCTACGCAGGCGTGTGCTGTGCCGGAGCGATCTTTCTGGCCGCGCGGCTGCAGGAGACCAAAGGCAAATCGCTGGAAGAGATGGGCAGAGAGAATGCATAGGAGAAATTCAATGGGACGCAGGGGAATGAGGGGAGTTTGTGCAGCGCTGCTGGCGCTGGGGGTTATTGCAGGCACGGCTGCCGCGCAGGAGCGGCCGACTCGTGTGACGCTCGACGGGAACTATACCGGGCGTGTCTTCGACGGACTGGGCGCGGCCAGCGCGGGCGCGTCGTCGCGTTTGCTGATTGACTATCCCGAGCCGCAACGCAGCCAGATTCTGGATTATCTTTTCAAGCCGGGTTATGGCGCGGCGCTGCAGCATCTCAAGGTGGAGATCGGCGCGGATGTGAACTCAACCGACGGCTCGGAGCCCAGCTTTATGCGCACGCCCACCGATCACGACGCTACGCGCGGCTACGAGTGGTGGCTGATGGCGGAGGCGCACAAGCGCAATCCCAACATCCTGCTCGAGGTTTTGCCCTGGGGCGCGCCGCGCTGGGTCAATCCCAACCCCGGCAAGGAAGACACGGTCTACACCGCGAAGATGGCAGAGTACGTCGCCGACTTTATCAAGACCGCGAAGAGCGCGTATGGCCTGGACATCGGCGTCACCGGCGTGTGGAATGAGCGCCCCTACGACACAGCCTATGTGAAGGAGCTGCACAACCGCCTGCAGGCCGAGCACCTGAGCACGAAGATCATCTGCTGCGACGAGTATCCGGGCGAGGGCGATGGACAGTGGGCGATAGCCGACGAGATTTTACGCGATCCGGAGCTGGCTGCCGATGTGGATGTTCTCGGCGTGCACTATCCGCTGGTGAACGGGCGGCTGACGACGACCGACGCGGCGCGCAAGACGGGCAAGCCGCTGTGGTCCAGCGAGGACCAGCCCAACGGCGGCGGCGGCCCGTTTGTCACGCGCGATTGGCCGCTGGGTGGGCGCATTCTGGCGCACCTTTATAACAGCAACTATCTCGAAGGCACGTTCACGGCCACGGAGATCTGGAGCCCGATCACCTCGTACTACGACAACCTGGCCGCGCCCAGCTCTGGCCTGATGTATGCCAACACGCCCTGGTCAGGACACTATGTGGTGCAGGGAGCCATCTGGGCGACGGCGCACACCACGCAGTTTGTGCAGCCAGGCTGGCAGTATCTCGATGCGGCCTCGGGCTATCTGCCGGATAAGGGCAGTTATGTTTCGCTGCGCTCGCCGGATAAGAAGAACTGGAGCGTCGTGCTTGAAACCATTGACGCTACGCGGCCGCAGAAAGTGGAGTTCAAACTGACGAATGGGCTCACGGCCACGAAGGTTCACATCTGGGAGACGAACAACACGCGCACCTTCGAGCGCGTGGCCGATGTCGCGGTGAAGAATGGCGCGTTTGCTTACACCTTCGAACCGGACTCGCTCTACTCGCTGACCACGACGACGGGGCAGGGCAAGGGTACGGCCGTGCCGCCGCCGGCAAAGCCGTTTCCTCTGCCGTATTCGGACGACTTCGAATCTACACGCGCAGGCGGCACGCCGAAGTATCTTGCCGACCAAGATGGTGCGTTTGAGGTGCATCCCTGCGATGGGCGCACGGGCCAGTGCCTGGAGCAGGTGGTTACGGAGAAGCCTGTGCCGTGGAGCCCGCTGCCCAATCCCTTCACTCTGGCCGGGTCGGAGACATGGACCGATTATCGCGTGAGCGTGGATGTGCACTTTCTCTCGCAGGCGCCGGCGCTGGTGATGGGCCGCATCGACACGGCCAATGTCTTTACGGAAGACAAGGCTCTCTGGCCCAGCGGTTATCTGCTTGAACTATGGCCCAACGGCGAGTGGAAGCTGCTCTCAACGGCCTACCATCAGCCCACGGCTACGCTTGCCGAAGGCTATGCCAGACTGGGCGAGGCAAAATGGAACCGCATTGCGCTGGAGTTTCGCGGAACCACGGTGACCGCGCTGCTCGACGGCAAAACACTCGCACAGGTGGAGAGCGAAGCGCACACACGCGGCATGTTTGCCCTGGGCACGGAGTGGGATCATACGCAGTTCGACAACCTGCATGTGGAGCCATGAAGCAGGGGATACTTGGTGTATCTGCGAGCATGAATAACTAAAGGCCGGCGCTGAGCGCTGGCCTTTGTTGTTTGCATGCTGTTCAAGCATCCTCAGCACTATCGCTGCCAAACCTCGTCGCTGCCCTTGCGGCGGCGGTCAGTGATACGCCGCGACGCCGCGTCAGGCCTGCGCCAGATTGAGCGTAAGGACAGTGATGTCGTCCTCCTGGCCGAAGCGCTGTGCGGTGTCGGCGATCTCCTGAGCGGGCCTGAGGGTCAGGTTGGGGAGCCGGTCAAAGCCGTAGAGCTCGCCATCGGGCGCGCGTGCTTCAAGGACTCCATCAGAGAGAAGAACAATGCGCGCGCCGGCGGCCAGCATGCCGTGCACGGATTTATATGTCTGATCGGAGACGAGGCCAAGCGGCAGTGCGGGCGGGGTGCTGAGCTCGCGGCCGGCGAGATAGGGCGCAACATGCCCGGCGTTGGCCAGAGTGTATTCACCCGAGAGTGCGATGCGGACGCAGCACGCAGTGGTAAAGCCAAGCTGCCCCTGCGCAATGAGGACGTTGTTGAGATGGGCGAGAATGTCGCCCGGATCGTGCGATGTTTCGCGGCGGAGCGCGCCCAGAATCATGGCCACGCGCATGGCCGCGGTTAGCCCTTTGCCGGAGACATCGCCCAGCACGGCAGTGAGCGAGCCATCGGGCGCGGGCGCGACGAAGAAGAAATCACCGCCTACTTCGCTGGCCGGCAGATAGACCGACTCCACATGGAAGCCGGGAGTGGCGTGGGAAGCGCTCTGCAACAGCAGTTGCTGCACGGTGCTGGCGGCCTGGAGCTCCGCCGCATAGGCAGCGCGTTCGCGCGCGGTCTCTACCATTTCGGCGCATAGCAGCGCGTTTTCAATAGCGGCGGCGGCCTGCAGCGCGATGGTGTTCAGGAGCTTGAGATCGGCTGTTGTGTAGGATGAGGCCGTATCGCTGTTGCCCAGAGCGATGACTCCCACGGTACGCTGGCCTGCCCGCAATGGAGCGCAGATCAGCGCTTGCAGAGCGCACACGGTATCGTGCGCTCGTGGGTCCGCGGCACAGTCGTTGACGATCTCTCCGATGCCGCGCTCGAGAATGGATGCGGCGAAGCGGGATGCAGGACCCAATGGGTCGGAGTCTCCAGTGGCATCGCCAAAGGAGGCCGCGCGATTGAGCAGGCTGTCCGTCTTCTCGAAGATAAGAACGCTTCCGTGGGTCGCGGTGATCAGCCGCTGCGCCTGCGCGAGCGCGGACTCCGCCACGGCGCGCGAATCGAGCAGCGCCACTAGCTGCTCGGAAAGCTGCTCAATGAGATGGACCTCGCGATAGAGATGCAGAACTTCAGCGGCCATGGCCCGGCCCTCGGATTCGCGAGCCGCGAAGTGCACAAGCAACTGCGCCGCGGCCTGGGCGGGTTCGGGGGGACCAAGCACATAGCCCAGTGTGGCATTGTCAAAGTCGATGGCGATTCGCGAGGTGGTATCCGGCGCTTCTTCGAGAGCATCGCCCAGGAGAAGCTTTCCCTGCGGGTCCACGATGCGCAGGTCTGCGCCGACTGCATGCGCGAGTGCGGTCATTGCTGCGGAGCCGCTGGAACGCGGCCGAAGCAGAGACCTGAGCGTAAGACCGGGCATGTGCCTCAGACTCCGGGCGTGGGCAGGTCGAGCACAGAGCGGGCCTGAGCGACCAAAGCATCGGGGTCAAAGGGCTTGGTCATATAGAGGTCGGCGCCGACTTCCTGGCCGCGCTGACGATCGAACTCCTGGCCCTTGGCCGTGAGCAGGATGATGTGAATGTGTTTCAAACCCAGCTCGTTCTTCACGGCATTGCAGACATCGAAGCCATTCTTCTTGGGCATCATCACGTCGAGAAAGACGAGGTTCGGTTCCTCCGCGCGGATGGTTTCGAGCGCTTCTTCTCCGTTGCTGGCCGTCAGCAGTTCCACGCCATCGTCTTCAAGCTCTTCCAGGGTCTGCTGGATCAGCATGCGCAGGTGAGACTCGTCGTCAACGATAAGGATTTTCATAGGCGTCATTGATAGATGAGGAAAAGAACGTTTTCCATCCCTTTCTCGAAGCGCAGCGCGCGCACCGCTTCGTCACTGGAGAGCAAGGAATTGAGAATGATGATGTCAGGCTTGGAGTCGACCGCACGCGAGACCAGTTCCGCTCCTCTGGACTCGACAACCTGATAGCCGCGGGTTTCAAGCGCATCGGTGAGCGTGCGGAGAGTGGAGGAATCCTCGTCCACGACCATCACCTTCTTGCGCGACTTGCCCTGATCGAGCAGAGCATCCACCTCGTGGAAGAGCGAGGCTGTATCGATGGGCTTGGTGAGATAGCGATCGACGCCGAGGCGGAAACCGCGCTCCTTATCCTCGAGGATGGAGAGGATAATGATCGGTATGTCCATGGTCGCGGGATCGTTCTTGAGCACCGCGGCCACATCGAATCCGTTCATCTCCGGCATCATCACGTCGAGGATGACCAGGCCCGGCGTTTCCTCGCGAATCAAGGTGAGCGCTTTGCGCCCGTCTTCGGCAAGGCGCACGCTGTAACCGGCTTCGGTCAGTTCCTGCTGCAGCAGCGAGCGGATATTGGAGTCGTCGTCGACAACGAGGACAGACTTATCGCGGGCCTCATGGGTGGCAACGCGCTCACGCAACTGCTTGACGAGCGATTCAATGTCGATGGAGCGGCGCTTGGGCAGGAGCTCCATCTGCGCGGGCTCCTCAAGGATGGGCAGAGTGAAAGAGAATGTGCTGCCGTGGCCCGGCTCGCTCTCCACCCAGATGCGTCCACCGTGATACTCCACGATCTCCTTGCAGATGGGCAGGCCGAGGCCGGTGCCCTTGGGCTTGTCCGTGAGCGTGTCGCCCACCTGCTTGAACTTCTCGAAGACCTTTGGCTGATCGTCAGGCGCAATGCCGATGCCCGAGTCCTTCACGCTCACCAGCAACTCCGCACCCTCCTGGCGTGCCGAACACGTAATGGACCCTGCCTCGGTAAACTTGACGGCATTCGAGATCAGGTTGATGACGACCTGAATCAGCCGGTCCTGATCGCCAGTGATGGCAGGCAGATCCGGCGCGATGCCGCGAACAAGCTCGAGCTTCTTGGCTTCGAAGAGCGACGCCGTCGCAGCAACCGCGCGATCGATCACTTCTGCGATCGAGACGCTGCTCATATTCCATGTGAACTTGCCGGCTTCGATCTTGGCCAGGTCGAGCACATCGTCGATGAGCTTGGTCAGGCGCTCGCCTTCGCTCACCACGATGTCGAGATTTTCAATCACCTGGCGCTTGGCCTGCGCGACCTTTCGATCATCCTCTGGAATCATCGGGAATAAACGCTCCTCGAGGCGGCGGCGAATGATCTTGGCGAAGCCAAGCACGGAGGTAAGCGGCGTGCGCAGTTCGTGGCTCACCGTGGAGAGGAAGGAGCTCTTGGCCGCGTCAGCCTGCTCGGCGGCGGCACGCGCGTGGCTCGCCTCTTCAAACAGCTTCGCGTTGTGGAAGGCGACGCCCACAGCAGTGGCGATGGTTGAGAGCAGGCGCTGATCGGCCTCCGTAAAGCGGCCTTCCTGATCGACAGACTGGACACTGATGACGCCGATGACCTGGCCGCCCGATGGAATGGGCACGCCGAGGTAAGACGCGGTGCGCCGGCCAATCTGCTCGATGCCCAGCCGCGCGCGGTTGCCGTCCATGTCTTCATTGATAAGCAGAGGCTGGCCGGTGCGAATAATTTGCGAGGTCAGGCCCGCTCCATAAGGCCGAGGTTGCGCATCTTCGCCGTATGTGTACGGGAACTGCAGCATCATGGAGACGCGGTCAAGCAGCGAAACGTAGGCGATGGGCGCGCGGAAGAGATCGCGCACCTGGTCGCCGACAAACTGAATGAGGCGTTCCTTGTCGAGCTGCATGGCGAGGGCCTGGGTGATGCGGTTGATCGTCACCAGCTCCGCCGCGCGCTCGCGCACTTCCTGCTCGCGCTGATTGATGGTCTGATACGCGTTTGCGTTGTCGAGCGCAATTGTCGTGTAGGCGGCAAGGTTCGCAAGCAGGCTCAGGTGCTGCTCGGTGTAGGCGTTTTTCTTGAAGCTCTGC
>DASZRQ010000164.1:0-11871 GCA_035549115.1 Occallatibacter sp.
CACGGCAAGACAGCGCTGGCCCGCGCAGCCAAAGGCCGAGTCCGCGACGATCTTCGTCGTGGTCTCCGGATCGGCATCGGGCAGCACCACCACATGATTCTTCGCGCCGCCCTGGCACTGCACGCGCTTGCCGCTGGCCGACCCGCGCGCGTAAACGTATTGCGCCACTGGCGTGGAGCCCACGAAGCTCACCGCGCGCACCAGGGGGTGATCGAGCAGCGCATCCACCGCTGCCTTACCGCCGTTCACCAGATTCACCACGCCCGCGGGCAAGCCCGTCTTCTCGATCAATTCCATGAGCCGCGCCGCAGAATAAGGCACACGGTCGCTCGGCTTGAGCACCACAGTGTTGCCAGTGGCGATCGCGTAGGGCAGGAACCAGAGCGGAATCATGAGCGGAAAATTGAATGGCGTGATGATGGCCGCCACTCCCAGCGGTTGGCGCACCATGATCTCGTCAATGCCCGGCGCCACGTCTTCCAGCGAGTAGCCCTGCATCAGCACAGGAATCCCGCAGGCTACCTCGACATTCTCGATGCCGCGGCGCAGCTCGCCCCTGGCCTCGGCCAGCGTCTTGCCGTTCTCCGTGGTGATAATGGCCGCAAGCTCATCGAGATGCTCTTCGAGCAGCGCCTTGAGCCTGAACAAAAACTGCACACGGTCGCCGGCCGGCAGCGCGCGCCACACGGGAAAGGCCTTCTGCGCAGCCTGCACTGCGGCATCGACTTCCGCCGCGGAGCCCACAGGCGAGCGTCCCAGCGGCTCGCCCGTGGCCGGATTGATGAGTTCGAGACCCGGCTCGCTGGCGGGCGCGAGCCACTGTCCACCGATCAGATTGCGCACTTCGAGAGTTGCGATCGCTGCCATGGGACTCCCACTCTATCGCACCGCGCCTGCGTGCGCACCAGAAAATGCTGTCTGCGCGCACGGCGTACTGCTCTGCTATTGTGGACGGGGTTCGCGCCCGCACGATGCGCCCGCTCCCAAATCGATTTTCCGGAGGCCTGTCTCCATGCATCGGTCCGCCGCTGTTCTTCTCCTTGCCTCAGCATTTTCGCTTGCCGCACAACAGCCTGCCGCAACGCCTAAACCCACCGCCGCCGCCGAAGCGCCCACGCGCGACACCAGCTACATCGACGCAAACGGCACCGCGCACATTACGCGCGTCATTCCCGTGCCGCTGACCGTGAGCCCGCAGGCGCAGCTCGCCATCGGTCATGCGGAGCCGGACCAGGGGCCGCCGCAGTCGCTCGACGAGCGGCGCAGGATGACCGATGCCTACACGGCGCGTGCGCGCGTGGCGTGGACGCGGCTGTGCCCCAACACGCTTGTGGATACGACCATGGCTGGCGTTCCCGTGCACGTGGTGACGCCCGAGGGCATGCCCGCCGCGAACAGTGACAAGGTGCTGCTGAACCTGCATGGCGGCGGCTTCAACTCGGACTCCGGCTCGTATACCGAGTCAATTCCGATAGCAAGCTATGCGCAGATGAAGGTGGTCGCGGTCCTCTATCGTCTTGCGCCGGAGCATCCCTTCCCCGCTGCCGTCGATGACTCGATCGCCGTCTACAAGGAACTGCTCAAGACCTACAAGCCCGATCACATTGCCATCTACGGCACTTCGGCAGGCGCGATTCTGACGGCCGAGGTCGCGGCAAAGATCAAGCAGCTTGGGCTGCCCATGCCCGCGGCGCTGGGCATCTTCAGCGGCATGGGCGACTTTGCGCGCACCGGCGACTCGCAGGCCATGTATGCGCTGCGCGGGCTCGCCGGCCATCTCGACCCGCCTGAACCCGGCGCGCACGATCCGTTTTACGTCGCATCCACCGATGCCAAAGACCCAATCCTCTCCCCCATCTACAGCGACCTGCACGGCCTGCCGCCCACGCTCTTCATCACCAGCGGCCGCGACCTGCTGCTGAGCGGCACCATCAACCTGGAGCGGGCCTACTACAACGCGGGCGTGGAAACCCAGATGGTGATCTACGACGGCCTGCCGCATGCTTTCTGGTACGATCCGCGGCTGCCGGAGGCCATCGAAGCCAACCACATCATGGCGGCCTTCTTTGTGAAACATCTGGCCAGGTAGCCGCAGGTTAGCGGCTTCTCATCGTTGCTGCGCGAGTGATGGGCGCTCCAATGCTGCGTTGCGCACCGGATGCCCACACAGACTGAACCTCCGTTGACGGGCCGCCTGACCGAGGCGGCTCTCGGCTTTCAGCAAACGCTGCTCGATAATCCACGCGAGCCCGGCGCGCTCATCGGCATCAGCCTTGTGGCGCTGGCCAGCGGCCAGCATCAGGCGGCCATCCAGATGGCGCAAGCCGGCGTGGCCGCGGCACCGCGGTTGTGCGCGGCGTGGGTCGCGCTGGGGCAGGCGTATAAGTCCGCAGGACGGCTGGACGAGGCCGAGCAGGCTTACTGCGAAGCCATTGCCCGCGAGGGTATGAATGCCCTCGCGCATATGGGGCTGGGCGAGCTGCACCTGGCACGCGGCAACACGGAGCTGGCGCTGGCGGAGTACGATCTGGCTCTGTGCACCGCGCCGGCCATGCCCGCCGCGCACATGGGCATGGGCCATGCACTGGCCTGCCTCGGACGCGATGCGGAGGCCCTCGCGCGCTACGAACAGGCGCTGGTGTTTGCGCCGCGCCTGGCGGAGGCCGAGTTTGCCTGCGCCTTTGTGCTGGCGCAGATGGGCGAAACGCAGCAGGCGGAGACGCGCTACCGGCGCGCTCTACACCTGCGCCCGGATTTTGCCGCCGCGTGGATGAACCTGGGCTGCCTGCTGCGCGATCAGGGCCGTGAACTGCTGGCCGAGGCCGCGCTGATGCGGGCGCTCGAGCTGCGGCCGGAGATGATTCCCGGCCTCATCAATCTCGCCATGCTGCGCCGCGATCAGCGGCGGTTCTCCGAAGCGGAAGTGTTGCTGCAGAAGGCCATCGGCCTCGACCCGGAGAATGTGCACACGCAGATTGCCTGGTGCCAGCATTGCGCGGCGCAGCGCGACCTGTCCGGCGCGTGGCAGTGGCTGCATAAGGCTCTCGAACAGCAGCCGGACAACGTGGAAGGCGTGAATATGCAGGGCATTCTGCTGCATGCGGAGGATCGCTTTGCCGAGGCAGTCGCGGTCTTCGAGCGCGCGGAAGCGCTGGGGAGCAGGTCCGCAACAAGCAATCGCGGCAACAGCTTGATGGATCTGGGCCGCATGGATGAAGCGCTTGCCGCACATCGCGTGGCCGTGGAGCGCGACCCGAAGAATGCCGGAGCCGCCTATAACCTTGCCCTTACCGAGCTGCGGCTGGGCAACTGGCGGGAAGGCTGGCCCCGCTATGAGGCGCGGCTGCGCTTTCGCGAGGTGGTGCGCACGCCGATGGTCTTTCGCCAGCCGCGCTGGCATGGCGAGCCGCTCAAGGGCAGACGCATTCTGCTCCACGCCGAGCAGGGGCTGGGCGATGCGATCCAGTTCTGCCGCTATGCCGCGCTCGTTGCGGCGCGGGGCGGCTCTATCGTTCTGCAGGTGCATGAGCCGCTGCTGCGGCTGATGCGATCGCTGGCCGTGGTGCGCGCAGGACAGGCTGCCGTCGTGCAACTCGGCATGGAGCCGCCAGCCTTCGATCTCGAGTGCCCGCTGCTCAGCCTGCCCGCTGTCTTCGGCACAACAGTCGATACGGTTCCATGGGACGGGCCTTATCTGGCAGCCGATCCAGAGCTTGTCGAATCAAAACGCGCGCTCTTCGCGAAAGACCGGCCGCGCATCGGCATCGCCTGGGCGGGCAATCCCCGCTACAAGGCCGATCATCGCCGCTCGATGCGGCTCGAAATTCTGCTGCCGCTGCTGTGCATGCGGGAGTGCGCATGGATCTCCCTGCAGAAGGGTGAGGCAGCGCGGCAGATTGCGGAGCTGCCTGCCGATGTGCGCGTGCAGGACGGCTGCAGCGGCGACAGCGACCTGGCCGAGACGGCCGCGCTCGCAGAGACGCTCGACCTCGTCGTTACAACCGATACGTCCATCGCGCATCTGGCTGGGGCCATGGGCAAGCCGGTGTGGATTCTGCTGCCGCATCTTGCCGACTGGCGGTGGATGGAATCGGCTGAGACGACACCCTGGTATCCCACGGCCCGGCTGTTCCGGCAGAGGACGCCGGGCGGCTGGACGGAGGTTCTGGAGCGGGTGGAAAGCAACCTAAGACCTATTTTTCAATGAGATAAATCGCACCAAATCATGTGGGCCAGAAAACTCTTGACATCAATTACTCTATTTTATAGAGTACTCTGCATCGAGAGTAGCGATAGGAGGCTTTATGGACAAATCGACGGAGATGCACGAGCTACGCGAAAGACTGGAGCTGATCGAGAGCATGATTCAGGAGGGCCGGCGCAAGACGGAGAGCTGGGGCTGGACGTTTCTCCTCTGGGGAGCCGCGTACTTTGTTGCCATCTTCTGGGCATCGTGGGGCAATGGAAGCCTCTCGATGTGGGGCCACAATGCGGTTGCGTGGCCGGTCACAATGATCGTCGCCGCCGCACTGACGACTCTGATCGGCATACGGATGGACAGTGGGCATCCGCACACCACGCTGGGCCGCGCGGCCATCTCTCTGTGGATCGCAGTCGGGGTATCGATGATCCTGATCTTCCCTGCGCTCGCCACCAGCGGCCGGCTGGATGTGCATCTGTTTGTGGCCCTGGTGGGGACGATGCTGGGCACGGCGAATGGCGCCTCCGCTCTGATGCTGAAGTGGAAGATCCAGTTCGGGTGTGCGGTGGTGTGGTGGGCGATCTCAGTCGCGGCCTGTTTTGTGAGCGACGCGCAGTTGACCGTGCTGTTTCTGCTGGCGCTGTTCCTGTGCCAGATTGTCTTCGGCGTTTACGCCATGACGCGGGAGGCGCGCCGCCGGAAGCTGGGGGCGGCCCATGCCTGAGCTGCCGGAGCTGAATCCCGTGATTCACGGCAAGCTGCGGCTGGCGCTGCTTTCGCTGCTCTCGACCGTGGAGGAGGCTGAGTTTACCTGGCTGCGCACACGCACCGGCTCCACCGACGGCAACCTTGGCGCACAACTGGCAAAGCTGGAAGAGGCCGGCTACGTAACGCTGGAGAAGCGGTTTGTGCAGCGCAAGCCGCAGACCCTGTATCGCATGACCGAGACCGGCCGCGCGGCGCTGGCCGAGTATGTGCGGGCGTTGAAGACGCTGTTGGGCGAAGCAATGGAGAGCGGGGCCTGATCAGCCCTGCCCCAGCTCCGCGCGGACGCGGCGCATGATGCCAAGATAGAACGCCAGATTATGAATCGAATTGAGCGTGCCTGCCAGGGGCTCGCCTGCCTGGATCAGGTGGCGCAGGTAGGCCCGGGAGTAGCGGCGGCAGACCATGCAGTCGCATGCGGGATCGGGCGGGTTCTGATCTTCCGCATACTGCCGGTTCTTGATGTTCATGCGGCCTTCGCTGGTAAAGAGCAGGCCGTGGCGTGCGGCGCGCGTGGGCAGCACACAGTCCATCATGTCGATGCCCATGCGCGCATACCGCTCGATCTCATCCGGATAGCCGACGCCCATCACGTAGCGCGGCTTGTCCTTCGGCAGCAGGGGCAGCACCTCGGAGATGACCTCGAGCGTGGCTTCGCGCGGCTCGCCCACGCTCAGGCCGCCGATAGCGTATCCGTCGAAGTCCATCTCGACCAGCCGCTCGGCGCTCTCACGGCGCAGATCAGTGTAAACGCCGCCCTGCACGATGCCGAAAAGGCTCTGCGTGCGGCCGCCCAATTCCTCGTGCCATGGCGTCTCATGTTGATGCGCGCGAAAGTGATCAAGAGAGCGCCGCGCCCAGGCCATGGTCAGCCGCAGGCTCTCCTGTGCGCGCTCGCGCGTGGCTGGATACTCCGTGCACTCGTCGAAGGCCATGGCGATGTCCGCGCCCAGCGCGATCTGCACGTCCATGGAGTGCTCCGGCGTGAAGAAGTGGCTCGACCCATCGAGGTGCGAGCGGAAGCGCACGCCGTCATCGCTGACCCTGCGCAACTGCGCGAGGCTGTAGACCTGAAAGCCGCCGGAGTCCGTGAGCAGGCCGCGTGGCCAACTGATGAGCCTATGCAGGCCGCCCATGCGGCGGATGGGCTCGTGACCGGGGCGCAGATAAAGATGGTAGGTATTGCCGAGAATGATCTGCGCGCCGAGGGATTCGAGCACATCCTGGGCCACGGCCTTCACACTGCCAGCCGTGCCCACGGGCATGAACACTGGCGTTTCGACGGTCTGATGGGGCAGATCGATCTGCGCGCGGCGGCCTCCCGCGGCTGTCGCGCGCATCAGGTTGAAGGTGAGGCTCACCTGTTCATTCTAGCGGGCCGCCGCCATCGCCCCGGCCCGCGTGCATTGGCCTGGACCGCGCAGCTTACTGCACGCGCGCATTGTGCTTGTCGCGATAGATGCGGCGCGACTCCTGGTTCTGCTGATGGGCCAGCGTGCGGCGATCCTGCGCGGTCAGGCGTCCGTTATCCTGCGCGCGCATGCCGCGCTCTTCGCGGTTGATGCCGCGCTCCTGGCGCTCCAGATGCGAGGTTTCACGGGGCGTAAGCTGGCCGCTGCGCACGCCGTTGCCGATGCGCCGCTGCTGGTTGGCCTTGCGGGCGGCGATATGATGCGTGGGATTCTGCGCGATGGTGAACGCGGGCGCCGCAACCAGGGCAGCCGCAAGCAAAGCCGTAGACAATTTCATAGCGATCCTCGTCTCCGTGGCGGCAGCGTTTGCATCGCATTGCGCCGGTCACGATTCCTTGAACCCAGCCCTGCAAAATTGGTTGCGACAAAAAATTACGGAAAGTTACTCGCGGCCAAGGTCGATCTGGATGCCGGCGCGGGCCACGCGGGGCATGCCGAGGGTCGTATTTGGCGTTTTGGAAACCTCAATATCGCGGTCGAAAAGATTTTCGCCCGCCGCAAAAAGCTCGACCCGCGGCACAAGCTCGTGCGAGGCATAGGCATCGAGCCGGAAGTAGCCATGCAGCAGATATGCATTGGCATCGTCGTCGTACTGGCGGCCGCTCATGCGGCTCTGCAGGCTGAGCGTTCCCCAGCGCGCGCGGTGGGCGCGCAGGTTGAGCGTGGCCATGTTGCGCGCCACCTCGGGAATCCAGTTGCCCAGGTCCTGCGACCCGCGGCTGACGGTGGCATGCGCATACTGGTAGCCGCCGTCAAGCGCGAGACCGCGCAGCGGGGCAACTTCGTAATCGAGCGCGACGCCGCGGCTCTCGATCTGGCCGAGATTTTCGCGCGCCAGGAGAATCGGCAATGAGGTGGGATTGGTGGTCACGGCGACGATAGGCCGGTTGACCTGCGTGAGAAAGTAGCTGGCGCGCACAGTGCCCCAATGGCGCTGCGATGCGATGCCCATCTCCCAGCTTGTGGCGCGCTCGCTGAGCAACTGGCCGTTGGGCAGCGTGAGCTTGTTGCCCACCTGCGTGGAGCGGTAGAGTTCGCTGGGTGTAGGCGCGCGAAAGGCGCGAAAGCCCGAGGCCGAAAGCGCCCAGTGATCGCCCAGCTTGCGGGAGAGCCCCATGCGCGGATTGAAGATGTTTTCCTCGCGCTGCGTGGGCTGCGTGGCGCTGGGCTCCCACGCGGAGCCATTCCATGTGGTCTGGCGGCCATCGTAGTTCTGGTACCAGTCCATGCGCCCGGCCGCGGTCAGCGTCCATCCGCCGCGCATCCCCAGGGCCTCGGCGTAGAGAGCCGAGTCGCGCTGATGGTCGGCAAGGTTGGTGAGCTGCGGATTGGAGCCATAAGTCTGTTCGCGGTCCCATACACGCACATCGTGCACATCGGCGCCGGCCAGAACCACAAAGCCTGCGCCCAAGGGCCGCGTCCAGTGCGCCACACCGCCCAGTTCATTCACGGGAACCTGGGTAAAACGCGTGAGCGTCTCGCCGCAGCGGGAGGTACAGTCAGGATCGCCGAAATTCGGCGCATTGGAGATGCTGGAAAAAGTCTGCCGGTAGTGCTCCGTTGAGCCATAGAGGCGCAGCGCGGCTGCGGCGCCGTTCGCACCGTTCCAATCGCCGCCGGTGGCATAGCGCCACAGGCGTGTGCCGTTGGTCTGCAGCGGTGTGCCGTTGCCGCGCGCCTCGTTCATGCCGCTGCCGCGCGCAAAGAGCCGCAGCGGCCCGCGCGCGTGTTCCACATCGAGCATGCCGTTCTGGCTATGCACATTCGAGGCAATGTCCACCGGCCCACGCTGCCATGGAGCCATCTGGATGTAGCCATCTGTGCCGATCGCGCCGCCCGCAAGTAGTGCGCCCCACGCGCCATGCTTCACCTGTGCCAGCGCGCTCTCGTCATACGTAGCCTCGCCGCCGTAGCTCGAGCGCAGCTCAAAGGCATCGCGCGTCGGCCGCACGGGAATCATGTTCAGTACGCCGCCGATGGCGCTCGATCCGTAGAGATCGCTCACGCCGCCGCGCACCAGCTCCGCGCTCCGGATGGCGAGCTCCGGCTGCTCCTGCCAGTGAATCCAGCCGCCAATGGGATCGTTGAGCGGCACATCGTCTTCCACCACCAGCGTGCGGCTGGCGGATGTGGAGCCGAGGCCGCGCACGCTGATGCCCTGTGACGTTGGATTGGCCACGAGCGAGCTGGAGCGGCGGAACAGCTCCACACCAGGAAGCTGCCGCACCTGATCGTCGAGAGTGATAGCGGCCGAAGTGCTCAGCGCCTGCTGGCTCAGCGTGCGCGTGGTCACGGGACTTTCGAGCTCGCCCAGAGGCTGGCGATAGGCGGTGACCGTCACCTGATCGGAGACGCCCGCGCGCTGCAGATGAACCGTGGCATTGGCGGCCAGCTCGAAGTTGCCGCCTACAAAACCCTCCGCATCCACGCGCACCGGACAGGGCAGCTCGCAGGCAAAGGTCAATTTCCCTTCTGTGTTGGTGCGGCCCAGCAAACGGCCTGCGGGCCGCTGCACGGAGGCTCCGGCAATAGGCGCGTCAGACGGGTCTTCCACCGTGATCGTCAGGCTCGCCGGAACCGCGCACAGGGCCTGCGCCGCCAGCGGCAGCAGCAGAGCGCCAAATTTCGCTTTCGATCCGAACCACGCCATCGATTTCACTCTTGCGCTCACGCGCCAGTGCGTCCAGCAGTTGCGCCACGCTCTTGTTGTGGCGGGGATCGACGGCCTCCGGCGCAATCTCGTTCAGCGGAACCAGAACAAAGGCGCGCTCGGCCAGCCGCGGATGAGGCACCTCAAGCTGCGCCTCGTGGAGCACGAGGCCGCCTACCAGCAGGATATCCAAATCGAGCGTTCTTGGCCCGTTGATGAAGCTGCGGCTGCGGTCGCGCCCGAACTGCCGCTCGATCTCCAATAACTCTTCGAGCAGCTCGAATGGCGCATGGGTTGCTTCGAGCGCGGCGACGGCATTCACAAACCGCGGCTGCTTCACATAACCCACGGGCACGGTGGAGTAGAGCGAAGAGCGCCGCACCACCCGCCCCAGAGACGCAAGCCGCTCCAGCGCCGCGGCCAGAGTAGCCTCCGGCTCGCCGCTGCGGCTGGCCAGATTTGCGCCCATCCCGATGTATGCCGTTCGCATCGCCATTCAGAGTATCGCGAGGGGGCACACATGCATCTTGAAATAGGGTCACGCACGTCTCACAAACGATCATGCCAGCCTCCGTTGACTCAGGCCGGCTCCGGCATGCGGTCCGGCATTTCGCTTTTTCTTGAACCTGCACCACGGAGACCTTATGGAACTCATACTTGATCCACACTCGACTGCCCTTGTCCTCATTGACCTGCAACACGGCATTACGATGCGCGAAACCGCCCCGCATGCGGCCGCGGATGTGGTGGCGCGCGCGGCGCAGCTTGCGGCAACGGTACGCGGCAAAGGCGGCACGGTCATCTATGTGCGCGTCCTGGGCTCGGAGTTTCTGCAGCTCCCCACCGACGTTTCCTTCCCTCGCCCCAGCGGCCCCATGCCGCCGAATGTATTCGAAATTGTGCCGGAGTCCGGCATTCAACCCACCGACATCGTCGTGACCAAACGCCAGTGGGGCGCTTTCTACGGCACGGACCTGGAGCAGCACCTGCGCCGTCGCCGGATTCAGACCATCATCCTGGGCGGCATCGCTACACACATCGGCGTCGAGTCCACGGCCCGCGCGGCCTTCGATCAGGGCTTCGAACTGGTCTTTGCCGAGGACGCCATGACCTCGCTCAGCGCGGAGGTGCACGCCTTCCCGGTCGCGCATGTCTTTCCGCGGATGGGACGCGTGCGCAGCACGGCGCAGATCATCGCCGCATTGCAGTAGCCGAAGCCGCAGCGCACGGGCCGGTTCTGGTAGCATCCATCTCGGAGAAGATTTCTGCGATGGATGCTCTGAACAGTGCGGGCCTTGGCGCCCGCCGCAATGAAGATATCGCTCTCGACCTGCTCAAGTTTGTTGCCGGCACCACCGGCGTGGGCCGCCCCGCGGCCGGTTCCACCGGCTTCAGCGGCTCGGCTGCGGCCAAGCCGGAGGAGCATGTAAACCAGCTTCTCGAGCTCTACACGCGCTGCCTGAAAGCCGTCGAAGGCAAAGGGGCCGCGCAATAGCAGGCCAGCCCATCACGCGCGTGGCCGTGGCCGGCGCGGGCGCATTCGGCCGCAACCATCTTCGTGTCTACCGCGAGCTTGAGTCGGCGGACCAGCCCGTTGCGCTGGTAGCAGCCATTGAGCCGGATTCCGCGCGCGCCGCGGAGATCGCCGCACACTATGCGATTCCCATCTTCGCCACTGTCGATGAGCTGCTGACAGCCGATCTCGATGTGCACGCGGCCAGCGTGGCCGTGCCCACGGTGCAGCATCATGCGGTGGCCTCGGCGCTGCTCGATGCGGGACTCGATCTGCTGGTCGAAAAGCCTTTGGCCGCAACCCTGACTGAGGCCGACGAGCTGGTTGCACTGGCCGAGAAAAAGCAGCGCATCCTGCAGCCCGGCCATCTCGAGCGCTTCAATCCCGCGGTGCTGGCCGTGCAGCCCAGGCTGCGGCGCCCCATGTTTTTCGAGGCGCACCGGCTCTCGGTTTTCACGCCGCGCGCGCTCGACGTGGACGTGGTGCTCGACCTGATGATCCACGACCTCGACATCGTGCTCACCTTCGCGCACTCGCCCGTGCGCGAAGTGCGCGCCGTGGGCCTGCCGATTCTCTCGCCGCGCGTGGACATCGCCAATGTGCGGGTCGAGTTCGAGTCCGGCTGCGTGGCCAACTTTACCGCCTCGCGCGTTTCCACGGAGCGCGTGCGCAAGCTGCGATTCTTTGAGCCGCGCCAGTATGTCTCCATCGATTACGCGCGGCGCGACCTGCTGGTCATTCGGCTCGATGGCAGTGTGCCGGCGGAGATTGCCGCCGCGCTTGCGGGCGGCCGCATCGACCCTGCCGCTCTTGCCCAGCTTGCCGCGGCTGCGGGCCAGTCGCCTGCCGGACCGGGGCTCTCCTTCGCCAAGCCGGAGGTCATGCCGGGCGAGCCGCTGCGGCTGGAGATCGAAGCCTTTCTCGAGTCGGTCCGCAACCGCACCACGCCCCGTGTTACAGCCCGCCAGGGCCGCGATGCGCTAGCGCTGGCGCTCGAAATTCAAGCCTCCATGGCGGCGCATGCCGTGCGCGCCGGTCTCACGGATTTCTTCGAGCCCGGCGCCTGACCGCTGCGCACAATAAAGCGATTTTTTAGCCAGCAATTCTCGCATCCTCCCTTGACAGAGGCCGCTCCGCGCATTAGCTTTGGCTGCCGTGGGGCGAGAACGTTTTCCCGTGTTCGGAAACCGTTTGCGCTCATCCGTCTGAGGGGGAATTCCATGAAAATCCTGGGAGTGCGATTTGCCGCGGCCGCGCTGGCCTGCTGCGG
>DASZRQ010000165.1:0-17553 GCA_035549115.1 Occallatibacter sp.
CACGAGTGTGGTCGCCATAGTTTGGTTGCGGAGAGCCAGAGCGTGCTCTCAACGGCGACTTTTCTCGCCGCGATACGTGTTACTGTCGGGGAGTGAACCATAATTGTCAAGTAGAAACTTAGGGTCAAACCGAAGCAATCCCTATGATACCCCAGAAAACCCGAAGATGCACGAACCATGGGAGTCAACACGGAGGCGGAGAAGATGGCGAGTCCGGAGGCGGACGGACAGTTTGGGTGGGCGCAGGCGTGGGCGCTGGTGACGGAGTGGACCCAGGGTGAGAGCCTGCGCAAGCACGCGCTGGCGGTGGAGATTTGCGTGACGGCCTGCGGTGAGGCCGAGGCGGACCGGCTTGGGCTGGCGGGCGAAGAGCGCGCCCGGCTGGTCAACCTCTACACGGTGACCGGCCTGCTGCACGACTTCGACTACGAGAAGCACCCCTCGCTCGAAGAACACCCCTTCGTCGGCGTCAAGGAGCTGGAGCGGCTGGGCTGGCCGGCGGAGGTGCGGACGGCGATCCTCGGCCACGCGCAGTATTCGGGCGTACCGCGGGTCACGCACCTGGACAAGGCTTTATTCGCCTGCGACGAGCTGGCGGGCTTTCTGACGGCCTGCGCGCTGGTGAAGCCGACCAGGGCCATCGCCGATGTAGAAGTGGCCGGGGTACGCAAGAAGCTGAAGGACAAGGCATTTGCCAAGGGCGTGCACCGTGACGATGTGATCCAGGGCGCGGCGGAACTGGGCGTGGAGCTGGACGCACACATCGGGTTTTGCCTGGAGGCGATGAAGAAGCGGGCTGGGGAGCTGGGGCTGTAAAGAGGTATTTGTAGCGTTATTGCGCTGCAGGCTGGTTTGAACAGCGTGTCCACAACTAGGCGCGTCTCAAATCCTATTCCATACCGGCCTCAAAGCTGAGCGCAAACCCGCCTCCACAGCCTTATATTGCGAGGTCTGATAAAACCACAGAGATATGCATAGCCCAGCCATATCTGCCAGACAAATCAAATTATTAAGGCGGCAATTCGTATCTTGACCCCCCTTAAAACAATTCCTTGGAGAGATATTTCCGTAGCCGGCGTTATATCTGGATGAAAGATCTGCGCATTCTCCCACATATTTCAATTCACCATCGACCGCGACAGCATAAACTCCACTGACATGAAGATGATTTGGAATTCTGAATTTGCAGAATGGCCCGGCACCGTATTTGCTCAGAGGGAGATTTAGCGCGTTTCGGTATCGATGCTGAGGCATAAATACTGCGCAAGCGCCATCGGACTGCAGAGGTTTAATGTCACATATGTGACCAAATTCATAGGCAGCTAATCGCACTTCCAAATGATGGCAATATGCAAATAAAACCGCAATCATAAAATAATTCACAAACATCATCTCTAGTCAGCTAATGAATTTGAATTCTATAGCAATTTCGCTATAATCATGAAGAGGCAGGAATGCCCGGATCAGATTGGGCTACGATCGCATGGGAAGGCGACTCGCGAGAGGTGCTGAAGAAGTGGCCCCGCGAGATTCAGCGCGATTTCGGTTTTGCGCTCCTGCAACTGCAGCAGGGACATCGGCCAGCCCTGCCTGCGCGGCCCATGCAGTCCATCGGGCAGGGCGTGTTCGAGCTCAAGGCCGCCGATGAGGCAACGTGGTATCGCGTGGTGTATCTTGCGCGGGTCGAGGACACGATCTATATCCTCGACTCCTTCACCAAGCAGAGCCGCAAGACCGAAAAGAACGATCTGGCGCGCGCCAAAGCACGTCTCGCCGCGGTCAAGCGGCGTCTGCAACAGGAGAGAAACGATGCCAAACGCAAAGTCCGCAAATAAGCCCGCGCATGTCACCGCGGGCAATGTGATGGAGGATCTCGGTTTCTCTCCTGAAGAGATTCACGAAACAGAGATCAAGCACGCTCTCTGGAAACCGATGCGCGCGGCCATTGAAGCGAGAAAGCTGACGCAGGCACAAGTGGCCAAAGCGCTCGGAATTCACCAGCCGGACGCGAGCCTTCTGTTGCGCGGGCAGATTGCGAGGTTCAGCATTACGCGGCTGATGCAGTTTGCCGAACGGCTGCAATTCACCGTCAGGCTGACAGTCGTTCCAACGCGCAGTGCCGCCGCACGGTCTGTGCGGGTCAAGCGGCGCAGAACCGCCGCCGTAGCTTAAGCCAGCGGATTCTTTGCCCGCAGCTCTGCCACAATCTCCGCCGCCGCTTTGCGCGCCTCGTCCGCCCGGTCGGGCGGGAAGCTGATAGCCCCGACGCGAGCATGGCCGCCGCCGCCGTAGCGCTCGCACACCTGCGCGAGGTTCACCATCTTTGCCGGGTCGGCCTTGGTCCAGGGGTTGGAACCGACGGCCACCTTGGTGCGGAAGCTCGACTTCGACAGGCCGATCGAGTACGTGGCCTGCGGGTGCAGGTAGTAGGGGATGAACTTGTTGAAGCCTTCGAGCAGGTGGTCGGTGATGTCGAAGAAGATGGTGCCGTCCTTCTCTTCGCTGCGCTCACGAATCAGCTTGATGGCTTCCTGATGCCGCTCGAGCAGCGGCGGCAGAAGCGGCGCGACGAAGTCCTGCTCGAGCACTTCGCTCAGCGGCATCTCGGTAAGCAGCGGGATGAGCCGCGGAATGAACGCGGGGTCCTGCGTGGACTCGATGATGAGCGTCAGCTTCATGGCGGGCGCGGGCATCTCCACGGCCTGCTCCGGACTGTCGTAAAGCGCTCCGTCGACGATGTTGGCCCAGTGGATCATGTCGGCCATGGGCGCGGTGTCGAAGCCGAACTTCTCCGCGCCGATGTCAGCAAGGAACTTGGTGCACGAGGTGTAGTCGGGGTTGAAGAACTTGCGCGCGGCGCAGGCCGGGTCGCGCTGGCAGGCGAGAAAGTGCTGGTGATCGGCCTCGGTGAGGAAGGCCGACTGGTGATGGTCGAACCACCAGGTGATTTTGGGTGAGGGCGAGTACTTGAAGTCGACGATGGCGTTCTCGTCGCCAGTGAACTCGCTCTCGTCGAAGAGCGCACCGGCGCGATGGACGAGGCCGTGATATTCGTAGGCCGCACCTTTGGCGATGCACTCGCGATGAAAGCGGGTGAAGAGCGAGGCCGAGCAGGCTCCGTCAAAGCATTTGTCGTGATAGAAGACCCGAACCCGCACGTTTGGCCGCTCCCTGCCGCATATTCCGGCAAGAAACCGGAAAGTTAAGAATCAAGGGCGGCGGCGGATGTGTCAAGGCAGGCGCGGCTGGAGCCGTATCCCCGTTCGGATTGCCGCTCATGGCCCAAAACGGGCCAGCGTGCCACGTGTTCACGCAGGAACATAGGTCAACCGGACCACGTCCTCGGCGATCAGATCGCTGGCCACAAAATGGAGCAACGACCGGGGGCCGGCAAAGAAAGGCTTGCCGCTCCCCAGGACGACGGGGCGGAGGTAGAGCCGGTACTCATCGATCAGACCTGCGTCGGCCAAGCTCTGCGCCAGCGCTGGTCCGCCAACCTGAATCTCGCCGTCCAGATCAGCCTTCAGCCTGCGGATCACCGTCTCGAAGTCATCCGCAATCAGCGTGGCGTTGGGGCCAACGGACTTGAGCGAACGCGACACAACCCACTTCGGCTGGCTCCGCCACGCCGCCGCGAATGCACGGGCCTCCTCATCCCAGTCCGGAAGGTCTTCGTCCCAATACCGCATGACCTCGTACAAGCCGCGGCCGTATATCGACCCCGTCAGGCCGCGCACCATCTCGATGAAGTGATGAAAGGCGGCGGGCACGGGCGGGCCGAGTTTTGTGTGGTCGACGTAGCCATCGAGGGATGTGTTCATTCCGTAGACGAGTTTCGCCATGCTGACAATCCCCTTTCCCAAGGGCCTCAGAATACCTCAAGGTAAATTGGGGCTTTCCTGCGGCAGGTGCGGACCGGCGTTGCCGGTCCGATAGAATGGCGCTTGCTTCATCCCATACTGGACCACGGGAGACCCGATGGAGACGCAGCCCGCCCCGCGCGCGCCGGAAGAACCCGAAAGCACAGAGACGCACGCCGCCGCGCAGAAGCATGACCTCTTCTGGGTGTTTGCCGGCGAGCAGGGACTGCGCTCGGGCTGGGCGGCGACGCTGTTCGTGGCGCTCTTCTACCTGATCACGTTTGTGCTGGACACCGTGGCGGTCACCCTGGACCCGGCGCTGGCGAGCAATACGGTATCGGCGCGGTCGATGCTGGTGGGAGAACTGCTGCCGGTGCTGGCGATTGCCGCGGCGGGGCTGTTTGTGAGCCGCGTGCAGGAGCGGCGTCTGCTGGACTACAACCTGCGCGGCCGCGCTCCGGGAATGCGGTTTGCCGCGGGCGCGGCGGCGGGGTTTGCCGCGCTCACGGTGCTGGTGGGCGTGGAGGCGCTCGGAGGGTGGCTGCGGTTTGGGCCGGAGACGCTGCACGGCGCGGCGGCGGCAAAGTACGCGGCGATCTGGGCGGTGGATTTTCTGCTGGTCGGGCTTTTTGAGGAGGGCTCGTTCCGCTGCGTGCTGCTGGCCACGCTGGAGCGCGGCATGACCTTTGCCTGGGCGCTGGCCACGGTGGCAGGCGCGTGCCTCGTGGTCTCTCTGCGTCCGCATGCGCAGGGCACGGGCGGGGTCTATCTGTTCGCGGTGCTGGGCGCAATTCCCTGCCTGCTTGCGGCCCGCAGAGCCAGCGGGGGATTCTGGCAGGCGGCGTGGGCCACGTCCACAATTTTTGGTGCATACCACACCAGCAATCACGGCGAGATGTGGATTGGCATCTTCACGGCCTCGGCCATTGGCTGGGTGTTCTGCGTGAGCGTGCGCGTGACAGGCTCGGCATGGTGGGCCATCGGCTGCCATGCAGCGTGGGACTGGGCGGAAACATACTTCTACGGCACGGCGAACTCGGGGTTTGCCGCGCCGGGACACCTGTTTACGAGCACCGCACACGGCAATGTGCTACTGAGCGGCGGCGCGGCGGGACCAGAGGGCAGCGTGCTGGCGGTGCCCGCAACGGCGCTGCTGCTGGGGCTTGCGCTGCTGGTGTACGGGCGCAGGCGCGGCGCGATGCCGACAGCGGCAGGGTAAACGCGGCGGTATTCTGGTTGGAGACAGCATGGCGACTGCCGACTCCCCTTCCCGATCGATCTCTGCCCGGCCGCACGGCGCGCGGCGCTGGCTGCGCAGGCTGTTGTGGTGCGCGGCGGCGGTGGTTGTGCTGCTGGCGCTGGCCGCGGGCGCGGGGCTGCTGTGGCTGCGCTCGGCGGCAAGGGCGGCGCTGCCGCAACTGGATGGTGATCTGCACGCGGCGGGGCTGACCGCTCCGGTGACGGTGCTGCGGGACCAGCACGGCGTTCCGCACATTGAAGCGGCGAACGGCCAGGATTTGTTTTTCGCGCAAGGCTATGTGACGGCGCAGGACCGGCTGTGGCAGATGGATGTCTACCGGCGCAACGCGCAGGGCGAACTGGCGGAGATTCTGGGGCCGGGACTGGTGAAGCACGATGTGGCCGAGCGGGTGCTGGGACTGCGGCGCACGGCCCAGCGCATCTATGCCAACCTGCCGGTCGACGAGCGGGCGCGGCTGGATGCCTATGCGCGCGGCGTGAATGCCTTCATCGCGGCGCATGGCGATACGCTGCCGCCGGAGTTCAAGCTGCTGCACTACACGCCCCGGCCATGGACGGCGGCCGATTCCCTGTCCATCGGCATGACGATGGTGGAGACTCTGGACACGCACTGGGACGTGAAGCTGGCGCGCGAGCAGATTGCGGCAAAGCTGCACAACGCGAAGCTCGAGGCAGATCTCTATCCGGTGGACTCGTGGCGGGACCGCCCGCCGACGGGCGAGGTGCTGGACCTGAGCCAGCCGCATGCGGAGCCCCAGCCCAGCAACGAGGACGATGAGGACGACGACCGCACGCAGACACGGCTTGCGCCGATGGACGATCTGCGCGGGGTGCGGCAAGCGATGGGATTGCCCGCATGCGCGGGATGCGCGCCGGGCTCGAACAACTGGGTGATTGCCGGGGCGCATACGGCCAGCGGCAAGCCGCTGCTCTCGAACGATATGCACCTGGGGCTGACGGTGCCGAACATCTGGTACATGGCGGACCTGAAGGCGCCGGACTTTCATACGGCGGGCGTGACGCTGGTGGGCGTGCCTTACGTGATCGCCGGGCACAACGAGCATGTGGCCTGGGGATTTACGGCGCTGTATGCGGATGTGCAGGATCTCTACGTGGAGAAGCTGGACGGCAGGGGCAACTACCTGGCTCCGGACGGCACGTGGAAGCCGTTGGCGGTGGACCGCGAGACGATCCGCGTGCGCGGCGGCAAGGACGTGACGGTGGATGTGCGGATGACCGCGCATGGGCCGCTGCTGAACCCGATGCTGCCGAAGGAGACGCGGCCCATTGCGCTGGCGTGGACGCTCTATGATCCATCGCTGAACGCGCTGCCCATCTACGCAATGGATACGGCAGCGAACTGGACGGACTTCTCCGCCGCACTGGGCGCGTGGTGCTGGCCGACACAGAATGTGGTCTACGCCGATGACCAGGGACACATTGCGTATCACGCGGTGGGCAAGATTCCGCAGCGGCCGGATGAGCTGATCAGCGTGCCGGTCAGCGATGGCAAGCATGCGTGGCAGGGATACATTCCCTACGATCAACTGCCCAATGCCTTCGATCCGCCTTCGGGCTTTCTGGCGACAGCGAATGCGCGGGTGACCAGCGAGAAGTTTCCCACGCCGCTGACGCTCGAGTGGGCGGAGCCGTATCGCGCGGAGCGCATCTACAAAACGCTGCAGGGCAAAGATGGCTTGAAGCCCGCGGACATGCTGGCGCTGCAGACGGACATCTACAGCGAAGTGGACCAGGAGATGGCGCACCGCTTTGCCTACGCGATTGACCACGCGGCGGGCGGGGATGCGCGGCTGCACGCCGCAGCAGACCTGATGCGGAGCTGGGACGGGCGGCTGAGCATGGACTCGGCGGCTGCCTCGCTGGTGACCGAGACGCGCGCGGCGCTGTGGCCGATGATCCTGGAGCCGAAGCTGGGCGCACTGGCAAAGGAGTACGCATGGAGCGAGCGCGACTTTGCCGAGGAAGAGATTGTGATGCGCAACAGCCCCGCGTGGCTGCCCCCCGGCTACAAGGACTGGGACGCGCTGCTGACCGAAGCCGTGCGGCGCGGCATGAAGCACGGCAATGCTCCGGCGGATGTGAGCAAGTGGGCCTATGGAGACTGGCACGTGGTGGAGATCGAACATCCCCTGGTGCGGTTTCTGCCCTTCCTTGAGAACATTGCGGGCACGGGCGTACAGCCGCTGAGCGGCGATACGGTGACGGTGAAGCAGGTGGGCCGCGCCTTCGGTCCGTCGCAGCGGTTCACCATGGACTGGAGCAGCGTGGACGGCTCGACGGAGAATATCGTGCTGGGCGAGAGCGGCAATCCGCTGAGCCCGTACTTCCGCGACCAGTGGAGCGCCTACTACGGCGGCACGACCTTCGCGCTGCCCTTCACTCCCGCGGCGGTGGCAGCGCAGACCAGCCACACTCTGCGGCTGGTGCCATGAGCGAGACCGGCGCGCGCCGCCTTGGCACGGCGGTGATTCTGCTGGCCGCGCTGGCCGCGGTTACGCCGCTGCTGATACGCGGAACGACCTGCGGACACGACTTCGATTTTCATCTGGCAAGCTGGTTCGACGCGCTGGCGAGCTGGCGGCAGGGCATCGTGTATCCGCGCTGGGCGCCGAGCGCCAACTATGGCGCGGGCGAGCCCCGGTTCATCTTCTATCCGCCCATCTCGTGGATGCTGGGCGCGGCGCTGGGTGCGGTGCTGCCGTGGAAACTGGTGCCGGTGGCGCTCACGTTTCTCTACCTGGCTGGATGCGGGCTGGCCACGCGGGCGCTGGCACGGCTGGTGCTGCCGGAAGGTGCGGCAGCGCTGGCTGGCTGCATAGCGCTGAGCTCGGGATATGCGCTGTTCTCGGCGTATGAGCGCTCGGACTTTGCGGAGCTGACCGGCGGCTTCTGGCTGGCGCTGGTGCTGCTGTTCGCTCTGCGGCAGCGCGCGGCCGGCGCGACGATCGCGCTGCGTGCCTTTGATGGCTCGGCTGTACCGCTGGCGCTGGCCATTGCCGGGGCGTGGCTCTCGAATGCTCCCGTTGGCGTGATGGCGAGCTATCTGCTGGCGGCGGCAGCGGCGGTTACGGCGCTCACAGCCCGCTCGTGGGCTCCGGTGCTGCGGGCTGCTGTCTCGGTCGCGCTGGGGATCGGACTGGCAGCGTTATACCTGGTGCCGGCTGCAGTGGAACAGAGCTGGGTAGACATGAAGCAGATTCTCGGCGACCCCGGCTACACGGTGGAGAACAACTGGCTGTTTGCACGGCACGCGGGCGCGGCGATGCAGTTGCACGATGAGGAGCTGTTCCGCGTATCGGTGATCGCGGTGGTGATGCTGGCGGTGGCGATTGTGTGCCTGGCGGTGTGCTGGCGGCGGGGACTGCCGCGCAAGGATGCGCGCGTCTGGCTGCCGCTGGCGCTGATTCCCTTTGCCGCTCTGGTGCTGATGCTGCCGGTCTCGGATTTTGTGTGGAACCTGCTGCCGAAGCTGCGCTTTCTGCAGTTCCCATGGCGCTGGCTGCTGGCGCTGGAGGCGCCGATGGGCATCTTCTTTGCGGGCGCGGTGTGGAGCACGCGGCCGTGGCGGCGCGCGGCGGCCATCGCGGCCTGCGCGGCCATCTGCGTGGCCTCGGCGGTGGTGGCGGGGCGGGTGTTCTTCCAGTTCTGCGACGAAGAAGACGCGGTATGGGCGATGCTCGACACCTACCACCAGGGCGAGGGTTTCGCGGGAACGGACGAGTATGAGCCTCCGTATGCGGACAACTCGGAGTTGTCGCAGGACCTGCCTCCGAGCTGCCTGACCCGCTCGGCGACGGCGAAGCTGGGCGTGCTGAACCAGTACCAGATGTACGACTGGGCTCCGGAGCAGCATAGCTGCGATGCGGCCTTCGACGCGGCGCGCGGCTCGACGGCGGAGCATCTGCGGATCGACGCCAACGCGCCGCATGCCGGCTATCTGATCCTGCGGCTGCGCAGCTATCCGGCCTGGGCGGTGCGCGTGAACGGGCAGCCGTTGCGCAACCTGCCGGAGCGCGAGGATGGGTTGATCGCGGTGCCGGTGGCGCAGGGCTTCTCGCGGATCACGGCGGACTGGACGACGACACCCGATGTGTGGGCAGGGAGAGGACTCAGCGCAGCGGCATTGATCCTTCTGATCGGGCTGAGCTGGATTGAACGGCGGATGATCATGAAGCGCGCGTGATCGGGCCTCCGGGCAGAGGCAAATCTCATTTACAGAAAAATACTGTCTCCGCGTACACCCGTCCGGGGAAAAATCGTCGACCCTGACAATGGTCCGCAAGGGAAAGCAACCCCCTTCCAAAACTGGAGAATCCAACCCGCCGTTTCAGCGGCTTGCCGGGCCGGCCGTGATTCTGGCCGCGGCCGCCATGGCGGTATGGCCGCTGATCAAAATGGGCCCCTCCTGCGGGGCGGATTTTTCCTTCCATTTTGTCTCGTGGATCGAGGCGCAGCGCAGCATCCTCGACGGCATCCTGTATCCGCACTGGGCCAGCGGGCCGAACTTTGGCGCGGGCGAGCCGCGGTTCGTGTTCTATCCGCCGCTGGCATGGATGGCCGGAGCACTGCTGGGATTCGTGATGCCGTGGCGCGTGGTATCCGTGGCGCTGGTGTATCTGCTGCTGGCCGCCACGGGGCTGGCCAACCGGGCGCTGGCCCGGCAGATGCTGCCCGGCGGACCGGCAACTCTGGCCGGATGCGCTTCCATCTTTCTGGGCAACATGCTGGTGGACATCTACATGCGCAGCGACTACGCGGAGCTTGCCGGGGGCTTCTGGATTCCTCTGCTGCTGCTCTTCCTGCTGCGCAGACGCACCTCCGATGGCACGCGGCTGCAGCGTGCGCTTGATGGCGTTGTGCCGTTGGCCCTGGTGTTATGCGGCACATGGCTCTCGAATGGCCCGCTGGGCATCATGGCGAGCTATCTGCTGGCTGCCGTGGCGTGCGTTTCCGCGGCACTCGAGAAGTCGTGGTTGCCGGTGGCGCGCGCGGCGCTGGCCGCCGTGCTTGGATGCGCGCTGGCCGCTGTCTATCTTGTGCCCGCCATCTGCGAGCGCGGCTGGGCCAGCTTCCAGGCCGCCGTGAGCCAGCGCGAGTATGTAGTGGAGAATGGATGGCTGTTCCATCCGCATACCGACCCAAGCTGGACCCTCTACAACACGACGCTGGAGATGCACTCGTGGCTTGCGGCAGCAATGTTCGGCATGGCCTCAATCGCAATGCTGGCGGCGTGGAAACGCGGCAAGCTGACGGCCCCTCGGGCATGGTGGGTTCCGCTGGCGCTGATTCCAGCCGCGGTTCTACTGCTGCAGCTTCCGCTCTCCGAGCCTCTGTGGCGGTGGCTGCCGGCGCTGCGCCTGCTGCAGTTCCCCTGGCGCTGGCTGGTGGTGATGAATGCGCCGCTGGCAGTGTTCTTTGCCGCGGCAATCTGGGTAAAACCGCGCTGGGGACGGGTCGCGCTGACCGGCGCATGCGCGGTACTGTTCTTCCTCATCACAGGCGGAACGTGGGGCATCTGTTTCAATAACTGCCACAACACCGATGCGGCTCTCGAAACTGCGGAACAAAGCAGCGGAACACCCGGCAAGCCGGAGTACGCTCCACCCGGCATCCAGCATGCGCTGATGACGCCCGAGGTGACGGGCAACTGCGCGGTGGACGATCTTGCGAATGCTTCCAGTGCCGATCGAACTGACGGAACAGCACAGGGCAGCGGCGCGCACGCGTGCGGCGGCAGCTTCTCGCAGATGGCGGACCAGCCCGAGTACAAAGTCTTTGTGGGAACGGCGGACCATGCCGGCTACCTGATCCTGCACCTGCGCAGTTATCCCGCATGGCGCGTAACCGTGAACGGCCAGACGGCACATGCGGCCCGCGAAGCAGGATACGGCCTGATGGCGGTGCCTATTCCGCGAGGGCCAGCGATGGTGACCGTGGACTGGACGACGACGCCCGATGTGTGGGCAGGGCGCGGACTCAGCCTGCTGGCGCTGGCGTTGCTCACAGGCCTGTGTGCGCTGGAGCGGCGGCGGACGCGCGGCAGGTTATCATGAGATGAATGCCGGCTGACGTCAAATCACTGATCCAGGAAGGCGCGGACCTGACCGACAAGGCGCTGGAAGCGCTGATTCCCAGCGCCGACACGGTGCCTGCGTCGATCCACGGCGCCATGCGCCACTCCACGTTTGCCGGCGGCAAACGGCTGCGGCCGGTGCTGGCCATGCAGGCGGCGGCGACGATCGCGGGTGTTGTTCCTCCGGGCATCGAGCGACTGGGCGCGGCCCTCGAGATGCTGCACACCTACTCGCTCATCCACGACGACCTGCCTGCGCTGGACAACGACGACCTGCGCCGGGGCAAGCCCACCTGCCACAAAGTCTTTGGCGAGGCGATTGCGATTCTGGCCGGCGATGCGCTGCAGACACGCGCCTTCGAGGTGCTGGCCGGGCTCGATGCACCGCCTGCCGCCGTGGTGCAGATCATCGGGCTGGTGGCCAATGCCGTGGGCACGGTGGACGGCATGATCGGCGGGCAGGTGCTGGATATTGAGAGCGAAGGCAAAAAACCCACGCCGGAGCTGGTCGAAGCGATTCATCGCGCCAAGACCGGCGCGATGATCCGCGTGAGCGTGGTGGCCGGCGGCGTGTACGCGGGCGCGACGGCGGACGATGTGGTCCGGCTTGATCGGTTCGGCCGCAAGGCGGGGCTGGCGTTCCAGATTGTCGACGATGTGCTCGACATGACCGTGGACTCCGCACATCTCGGCAAGACCGCGGGCAAGGATTTGGCGACGGAAAAGGCCACGTGGCCCGCGGTGTTTGGCATTGAGCAGAGCGAGCGCGACGCGGCCAGCCTGATCGAAGAGGCCTTTGCGGCACTGGCGCCCTATGGCAGCCGCGCGGAGGGACTGAAGTCCGTGGCGCGCTACCTGGTCGAGCGCAAGAACTAGCGCATGCTTTCCGAAGACGACATTCTGACCGCGCTGCGCGACTGCTACGACCCCGAGGTGAAGCTGAACCTCGTGGATCTGGGGCTGATCTACGGCGTGGCGACGGAGCCGGACCCGAACTCGACGCCCGCGTGGCCGCGGCAGCGGGTGAAGATCACCATGACGCTGACTACCCCGCAGTGTCCGGCCAGCGGACTCATCTTCGAGCAGGTAAACAACCGGCTGCTGGGCATCCCCGACATCAGCAAGGTGGATGTGGACCTGGTGTGGGAGCCGAAGTGGACGCCCCATCGCATCAGCGAGGCGGGGCGGAAGCAGCTCGGCATCTAGCCTTCGCTGTGCGGTGTCTCCGGCGGCTGGCCAAGGCTGGCGGCCGACTGGATGATTTCATCGCCGCGCGCGGCAAGGTCGCGCACGCGGTCCTGCATCTGCCGCAGCATCACCTGCAACTGATCGGCCAGGCCGGGAAGCTGGGCCCACCAGTGGCGCACCGTGTCGCGATGTTCAATGAGAGCGAGAGCCGTGCCCACGGCGGCTGTGGCGGCGCCGGCGCGGCGCTTGCGAGCCAGCAGCAGGACGCCGGCGGCAATGAGGGTTCCGGCTGCGGCGACGCCGAGCCAGTCGGCGGCGGTTTCAGTTTGCGGCGCTGCACTGCGGCGGGGAATGGGAACCACGCTCATCGCGGCCTCCTTGGGCTTAATCCAGATCGAACTCGCGCAGGGGCTTGCCTTCCGGCGCGTCCTTGGCCTTGCGCAGGGCCTCGGCAAACTTCTTTTCCAGCAGGTCAGCCTTGTTCTTCTCCGCGTCCACACTCTGGCGGAAGATGGATTCCTTGCGCTCATTCTGCTCGCGCATGGCCTGGGCCGCGGTCTCCAGATCCTCAAACATGCGCTTGCGCGGCGCGGGCATGTGGCTGATCACCTGGCCCGTCTCGCCATCGATCTTGATCATCGCGCCGCAGTCGGGGCAGGCTACCTCAAACGTCGTGTGCTTCGCTTTCGCCATGACACTTTGCATTGTAGGCTCAGGGCAGGCCGCTTGCACAGGGTGCTGCAGGCATGGAGCACTCGGTGCGCCAATACAAAACCCCGCTCGCAGGAGCGGGGTTTTCTGCGTCGTTCAGCACGGTGCTCTGTTTAGTGCGCCGCCACGGTCTTCTTCTGGGCCGAGGAGATCTTGGCTTCGGCTTCGGCGATGCGATGGAGGGCCGCGTCGTAGGCCTCTTCACTGTCGCCGGCATCCTTCCACTCCTGCTCGCCGCGCTCCAGCTGCTTCTCGGCGCGCGCCACGTCGATCTGCTCGGGCTTGAGAGCGTCGTTGGCCAGAATGGTCACGCGGTCGGGCAGCACCTCCACAAAACCCCAGCTCACGTTGTAGATCGCGCCGTCGAGCTCGCCGCCGTGCAGGGTCACGTCGCCCGCGCCCAGCTCCGCCATCAGCGGCGCACTGCCGTAGAGCGGCTCCATATAGCCCGTCGTCGCCGGCAGCTCGACCGCGTCCGCCAGCGTTTCAAACAGAATGTGCTCGGGCGTCACCAGCCGGACACGGAGTTGATTGGTTGCTTCTGCCATAAATACCTTTCAGGGATCAGAGGTCAGGGATCAAGGCGCGAGCGCCACGCTGATCCCTGAAACCTGATCCCCGGCAACTGTCCTTTACGCCGTTGCCTTCAGTTCCTCGGCCTTGGCCAGCACGTCCTCGATGGCGCCCTGCATGTAGAAGGCCTGCTCGGGGATGTCGTCGTACTTGCCTTCGATGATGCCCTTGAAGCTGCGCACCGTGTCGGCAATCTTCACGTACTTGCCGGGGATGCCGGTGAACTGCTCAGCCACATGGAAAGGCTGCGAGAGGAACTTCTGCACCTTGCGGGCGCGGGCCACGGTAAGCTTGTCCTCATCGGAGAGCTCGTCGATGCCCAGGATGGCGATGATGTCCTGCAGGTCCTTGTAGCGCTGCAGAATGCGCTTCACGCCCTGGGCCACGTCGTAGTGCTCGTCGCCGACAACGCGCGCCGAAAGGATGCGCGAGGTGGAGGCCAGCGGATCGACGGCCGGGTAGATGCCAAGCTCGGAGAGCGGACGGCTCAACACGGTGGTGGCGTCCAGGTGGGCAAAGGTCGTGGCCGGCGCGGGATCGGTCAGGTCGTCGGCGGGCACGTAAACGGCCTGAACCGAAGTCACAGAGCCCTTGCTGGTGGAGGTGATGCGCTCCTGCAGCTCGCCCATCTCCGTGGCCAGGTTGGGCTGGTAGCCCACGGCGGAGGGCATGCGGCCCAGCAGCGTGGAAACCTCGGAACCGGCCTGCGTGAAGCGGAAGATGTTATCGACGAAGAAGAGCGTATCCGCGCCTTCCTGGTCGCGGAAGTGCTCGGCGACGGTGAGGCCGGTGAGGGCCACGCGCAGGCGCGCTCCGGGGGGTTCGGTCATCTGGCCGTAGACCAGCGCGCACTTGGATTCCTCGAACTTGCCCGGCTTGATGACGCCCGATTCGGACATCTCCAGCCAGAGGTCGTTGCCCTCACGGGTGCGCTCGCCCACGCCGGCAAAGACCGAGAAGCCACCGTGGTTCTTGGCCACGTTGTTGATGAGCTCCATGATGACGACCGTCTTGCCTACGCCGGCGCCGCCGAAGAGGCCGATCTTGCCGCCCTTCAAAAAGGGCTGGATGAGATCGATGACCTTGATGCCGGTCTCGAACATCTCCTCGCGGGTCGACTGCTCGTCAAAGAGCGGCGCGGGGCGATGGATGGGCTTGCGCTGGTGCTCGCCGATGGGGCCAAGCTCGTCCACCGGCTGGCCGATGACGTTGATGACGCGGCCCAGCGTCTCGCGCCCCACGGGCACGCTGATGGGGCCGCCTAGGTCGATGGCCTTCATGCCGCGGACCATGCCATCGGTGGCTTCCATGGCCACGGTGCGCACGCGTCCCTCGCCCAGGTGCTGCTGCACCTCGAGGATGACATCGATGGGCGCAGGAACGGTGAAGCCCTCGCTGGTGACGCGCAGCGCCTGATAGATGGGTGGCATCGTCGCTTCTTCAAACTGCACGTCGACCGCCGGACCGGAGATTTGAATCACTTTGCCGATATTTTCTGCCATGTTCTACCTCGGGGATCCCATCCCCACAGAATCTTTCTTCAGAGCGCCGCGGCGCCGGAAACAATCTCGATGATCTCCTTGGTGATGGCGGCCTGGCGCACGCGGTTCATGTGCAGCGTGAGGGCGTCGATCATGTCGGAGGCGTTGTTGGTGGCCGAGTCCATGGCCGTCATGCGGGCGGCGTGTTCGGCCGCGACAGACTCAGCCATCGCGTGGAACAGCATGGACGAAACGTACTGCGGAATCAGGCCGGCGAACAGCTCTTCCGGAGACTGCTCGTAGATGTAGTCGACATCGGCGGTGCCGAATTTCTCAGCTTCCTCGTCTGCCTCGCGGGTGTCGGCCGCCTCAAGCTCAATACCCGCGGAACGGGCCGCCTCCGCGGCGCGCTCGCGCTCTTCGAGGCTGGGCTCCACGGCTCCGGCAAGTGTTTGCCCGCCGATCTTGATGAGCGGCAGAAGCTGCTCCACGACGAGCCGCTGCGCGATGACCGACTTGAACTCGTTGTAGACGATGTAGCAGGAGTCGATCTCCTCGTGCACGTAGCGGGAGATGATGCTCTCCGCGAGATTGAAGACGCGGCTGGACTCAAGCTTTTCCAGCATACCGGGGTGGTCGCCGGTGACCTCGATGGCCGCCTTGCGCTCGCGGGCCTTGTGGGTGTGGCTCTCGGCATCCGTGGTCTCGGTATAGACCGCGATGGGATAGCGGCGGCGCACCTGGTCGCGGCCCTTGCGGCCCACGGCTTCGATGTCGATCTGCTTGTCGGTGTTGCCCGCGATGAACTGATAGGCCGTCTTGAGGATGTTGGCGTTGAAGGCGCCGGCAAAGCCCTTGTCGCCGCTGACCACCACCAGCAGCACGCGCTTCTCCGGCCGGGTGATGAACAGAGGATGGTTGAGGTTGCCGGTCTGCTCGTCGTAGATGGAGACGCGGCGCACCAGCGAGTTGAGCACGCTGGTGATCATCTGCGCATAGGGCCGCGCGGCCAGGGCGCGCTCCTGCGCGCGGCGCAGCTTGGCCGCCGAGACCATCTTCATGGCCTTGGTGATCTGCCGCGTGTTCTTCACGCTGCGGATACGGCGCCGGAGATCGAGGACGTTTGCCATTGTTTAGTTCTCAGTGATCCGTGGTCGGAGACCGCGCACCGGGCGCTGCATCTCCGATCACCCTTTCTTATGCCGTAACGGCCTCAGCCTTCTCCGCCGTAAAGCCTGCCTTGTAGTCCTTGAGTGCCGCGTGGAGCTTGCTGCGCACATCGTCGTCGAGTTGCTTCTTCTTTGTCATTTCCTCGAGCAGAGCTGACTGCGAGGCCTCAAAGTACTTGTGCAGGCCGTCTTCAAAGGCGCGGATGTCGGAGACCTTCAGGTCGTCGAGATAGCCCTGCGTGCCGGCGAAGAGGATCAGCACTTGATGCTGCCAGGTGAGCGGCTGGAACTGCGGCTGCTTGAGCAGCTCCGTGAGGCGCTGGCCGCGGTTGAGCTGCTTCTGGGTGAGCGGATCGAGGTCCGAGCCGAACTGCGCGAAGGCCGCGAGCTCGCGGTACTGCGCGAGGTCCAGCTTGAGCGTGGAGCCTACCTGCTTGACCGCCTTGATGGCCGCCGAGAAGCCGACGCGCGAGACCGAGAGACCCACGTTCACGGCCGGACGCACGCCGGAGTTGAACAGGTCGGTTTCGAGGAAGATCTGGCCGTCGGTGATGGAGATGACATTGGTCGGGATGTAGGCCGAAACGTCGCCGGCCTGAGTCTCGATGACGGGCAGAGCCGTGAGCGAGCCGCCGCCACGCTTGTCGCTCATCTTGGACGAGCGCTCGAGCAGGCGGGAGTGAAGATAGAACACATCGCCGGGGTAGGCTTCGCGGCCCGGCGGGCGGCGCAGCAGCAGCGAGATTTCGCGGTAGGCCATGGCGTGCTTGGAGAGATCGTCATAGATCACCAGCGCGTGCTTGCCATTGTCGCGGAAGTACTCGCCGATGGCCGTGGCGGCATAAGGCGCGAGGTAGAGCATCGGCGCCGGCTCCGAGGCCGAGGCGGCCACCACGATGGTGTGGCCCATCGCTCCGTTTTCCGTCAGCGTCTGCACCACCTGCGCGATGGACGAGCGCTTCTGGCCGATGGCGCAGTAGATGCAGATGAGGTCGTTTTTGGCGTTGTTGATGATGGTATCGAGCGCCACGGCGGTCTTGCCCGTCTGGCGGTCGCCGATGATGAGCTCACGCTGGCCGCGGCCGATCGGGATCATGGCGTCAATGGCCTTGAGGCCCGTGGCCATGGGCTCGCGCACCGGCTGGCGGTCGATGATGCCCGGAGCGAGGCGCTCGACAGGCAGCGTGGAGGTGGCGGCGATGGGGCCCTTGTCGTCG
>DASZRQ010000166.1:0-18430 GCA_035549115.1 Occallatibacter sp.
GCGGGAGATGCAGCGCATTGCCGCGCACCTGGACCGCTGCCCGGAGTGCGCCGGGGAGTTTCTGGGGCTGCGCCACAATGCCGCCTCTCTGGCCGCGCTCAAGCCTGTGCCGGAGCCGGATGATCTGGTGCTGCGCATCCGTGTGGCCTTGAGCCAGGAGCGGGCGCGCCGCCACAAAGGCACGTTTGCAGGGCTGCGCCTTGCCTGGAAGAACACCGTGGGGCCGTTTCTGCTGCAGGCTGGCGCGGGCTTTGCCAGCGCCGTGCTGCTGCTGGGTACTGTAACCGTGCTGGTGGGCATGTTTACCCAGCCCGAGGTGGCGCAGGCCAAGGATGACGAGCCACTGGGCAATGCCACGGCGCCCCGCCTGCTGTATCTATCGAGCGGCGCGGGCACCAGCAGCGACCAGATTGGCGCACTGGCCGTGCCGGTGGTGGTGGAGGCCTATGTGAACGGTGAGGGAGAGGTGTACGACTTCCAGATCGTTTCCGGCCCGAACGACGCCGCGACGCGGGCGCATGTCGAAGACATGCTGGTATCCAGCCGGTTTGAGCCTGCGCGCTTCTTCGGCCAGCCGGTGCGCGGACTCGCCGTGCTCTCCTTTGCCGGAGTTTCCGTCCGCGGCTAGACGCCGTGCCTCCATCCGATCACTCAAAAGAGGGAAAATTTTTGCTCCTCATCCTTGCAGGGCGAGTGCAGAGGCTTGTGCATTTTCAAGCGCGCGTTTCCGGATGAAGTTGGGGATCGGGCTGGAGTGAGCCGTTCCCGTCGAGGGTGCTAATCGTTCAGTCCCTTTCCGGCAAGAATGAGCGGTATATGCTTCTCCACCCGCGCCTCTCGGGTCTTGGATTGCTTCGGTTGAGAAAAGTGAAAGAGGTAGCCTCTTTGCCGTCCTGGAGTCAATGCATTGAAGGCAGTTTTCAGGGCCGGCATCTCATGGAGTTTCTTCTGGAATTCATCGGGAATGTTGAAATCCGCCGTCTTCTTCAACTTCACCTTCAAGCCCGCTTCTTCCACGTCGATGGCTTCCTGGATATAGGCTTTCACGGTGGACTTCATCCGGACGATCTCCCGGACGCCGGTAAAACGCATCTGGCGCGCAGCCTGATGCTGCCCAGGAGTGGCAAGAAGGCGATGCGGGTCTTTGAGGAGGGCTCCCTTGAAAAACATGAGCGCGCAGTATTCCTTAAATCCGTGGATAAGAACGACGTTCTTGCCCTGAAGCGTGTAGCAGGGCTGGCCCCACTTGAATTCTTCGGTCAGTGGGTAGCCGAGGATCATGGTCCGCAGCGTCTGGAACTCCTGCTGCCACTTTTCCTGATGAGCTAAAACACGATCTACCTTTGGATTTTGGTTGTTCATTTGCGCGCGCCCTGGGCCGGATATTGAATTCGCAGCCGAAAACGGCTCGATTATACGCGCACCGCCAATCGCCGGCCTCGGATGAGCAGAGGCGGGATATTTGGTGGACGAGAGTTCACTCTTCCGCTTCCGTTTGACCCTCCACCCCTGTCTAACTAGACTTGCAGACAGGGTTTCCTTGATGCGGTTTTCCTTCTTTCGTCGTTTCATGGCCATGGCTGCCGTCATGGTCTGCGTGCCTGTCCTGCTCTCCAGCGTGCTGGTGCGCGCGCAGGATCAGAGTTCTTCCTCCTCGTCTTCCTCGTCCTCGCAGATGGCCGTGCCGCGCGAGAAGGCGCCTTCCCTGGTCGACCCGGCTGGTCCAACCATCTCGCTGGTGAGTTCCGAGCAGGTCTTCATCATGGCCGCGGCGCTGAACGCCTGCGGATATGACGAGGGCCTGAACGAGGGCGAGCCGGTGCGCAAGCATGTGCGCGAAGAGATCAATGCGACTCTGGCCAAGAGCGAGGATGCGCGCGCCAAGCGCGACAAGGTGTGCCTCTTCATTGCGCAGCACAGGCTTACGGGCACGGAAAAGGACATCTCACAGTACATTTCGCTGGCGCTCTACCTGAGCCCGCCGCCGAACCTCGAGACTACCGTCGATCTGACGGAGATGCCTCCGGATTCGACGCAGGTGGCCGAGATTGCGCCGCTGCTGCGCGACTTTGCCGCCGCCGTCGATCTGCACGGCATCTGGCTGACGGTGCACCACATCTACGACGAGGAGATCGACAAACTGCACGATCCGCTCTCGAAGATGATCGTGAACACGAACCTGTATCTCAAGATGGCGGCCTCCACCTACAGCGGCAGGCGTTTCATTGTCGTGATCGAGCCGATGCTCTCGCCGAGAATGGTGAATGCCCGCGTCTACGGCGCGGATTATGTGGTTGTGGTGTCTCCGGTGAATGGGACGGTGCCGATGAACGATGTGCGGCACATCTATCTGCACTATGTGATCGAGCCGCTGCTCTATACACGCAGCAATGCAATCGACCGCATGCAGCCGATTCTCAAGGAAGTTCGCGATGCTCCCATGGAGTTCCGCTACCGGGCGGACACGGTGGCGCTCACCGTCGAATGCCTGATCAAGGCCATCGAGGCGCGCACCATGGATACGGGTGTGCCGTCGTTCAAGCTGCCTCCGGGCGTGGACCGCTCGCAGTTGCCGCGCTACGAGCACGAGCAGCAGGTTGTGGAAGACAAGATGGAGGCTGTGCGCCAGGCCACGGTGCGCCACGATATGGCGCAGGGCTTTGTGCTCACGCAGTACTTCTACGAGCAGATGGTGCAGTTCGAGAAGCAGCCGGCCAGCCTGAGCGACACCATCGGCGAGATGGTGTACTCGATGGACATCGACCAGCAGGTGCACCGGGCCCGGCAGACGGTGTTCGATACACAAGCGGACAGCGATGTGCTGCAGCGCAGCAAGCCGCGCGTGCTGACCGGGCTTGATCTGGCCGAGGCGCGGCTGGAGGCCGGCGACCTGGCTACGGCCAGCGCGCTGGCGCGGCAGTCGCTTACGGTGCACGACGACACGCTGCAGTCGGTGGCCAACGGCGCCCGCGCCAACTTCATCCTGGCGCGCGCGGCCATCATGACCGGGCATCCCGAGGAGGCCATCGACCGCTTCCAGAAGACGATTGCCACCAGCAAGGACCCGCGGCTGCTGGCGTGGTCGCACATCTATCTGGGGCGCATGCTCGACCTGGACTGCAAGCGCGATGAGGCGGTGAGCGAGTACAAGCTGGCGCTGGCCAACCGGGATGGCGCGCAGGACACGCGGCTGGCTGCGGAGCGCGGCGTCAAGACAGCCTATGCCGTGAACGGCCACAGTTGCGAGGACGATTCAGACGACGATCCCGGCCCGGCTCCCGCGAAACCGGCCGCGAACCAAACCAGTAGCCAATCAGGGACGCCCCAACTGCGGTAGCGGAAACCCTGTGCGCGGACCCGCCGGAGATGGCGTCTAATAGAAATTGACGGTTCCGGGGGCAGCCGTGCTCCCGGGACGGCATGATGTTGCAGGCGCACCCGCCGAGGACTCTGTGGAGACTTCTCTTGCAGAACTGGAGACAGCACTCGGGCATGGTTTTGCCAAGCCCGCGCTGCTGGTGCGCGCGCTCACGCACCGTTCGCTGGCTCATCAGCGGGCGCAGGAGCGGCTAGCCCCGGCCGATCATCCGGCGGGCGGCAATCATGCCGCGGCCGGTGGCGATAACGAGCGGCTGGAGTTTCTGGGCGATGCCGTGCTGGGCCTGGTGGTGGGCGAGGCGCTGTTTCTGCTGCATCCGGAGTGGTCCGAGGGCGAACTGACGCGCGTGCGGGCGCAACTGGTGAGCCGCCAGCACATGGCCGAGGTGGCGCATGCGGTTCATCTCGGTGAGCATCTGCGCCTGAGCCGCGGCGAGGACCGCAGCGGGCTGCGCAGCAAATCCACAGTGCTCTCGAACACCATGGAGGCCGTGATTGGCGCGCTGTTTCTCGATGGCGGCCTCGATCCGGTCCGGGCCTTTGCGCGCCGCTATGTAATGGGCGAGACGATGGAGCAGCTTGCCAGAGAGTTGCAATCCGGGGCTGCGCTGGGTAATTACAAATCCGCGTTGCAGGAGCATCTGCAGGCCGCGCGCGCGGGCACACCTGTGTACAAGGTGAAGAGCGAGAGCGGACCCGACCACCGCAAGCGCTTTGTGGTGGAGGTCCGGCTGAAACCGGCGGGCGGCGAGCCCGGCAAGCCGCTGGCACGCGGCTCGGGGAGCACGAAGAAACACGCCGAGCAGGATGCGGCGCGCCGTGCCCTGACACGGCTGACGGCGGATGCGGCCAAGGCTGCCGCTCCGGAAGCCGATGCCGAGATCGAGGAGTCAGCCAGCTCGTGAGAGTCCAGGCTCATTACGTGAACCGGCCATACCAGATGCCGCTGCGGCGGGGCCGCCATCTGCCCACGGTGCCTGAAGCGCTGGCCTCGCTGCTGCAGACGATCGTGGTGGCTCTGTTCCTGCTCACCTTTGTGCTGCAGCCGTTTCTGATTCCATCCGAGAGCATGGAGCATACGCTGCTGGTGGGCGATTTTCTGCTGGTGAACAAGCAGATCTTCGCGCCCGAAGGGCCGCCGGGCAGCCTGCTGAACAAGATCATGCCGTACCGGAATGTTGAGCGGGGCGACATTGTCGTGTTTCACCATCGCAACCCTCCTTACCTGATCAAACGTGTGGTCGGGTTGCCGGGCGACCATATCCGCATCGAGGCGGGGCAGGTAAGCGTGAACGGCACGCCGCTCGATGAGCCTTACGCCGCTTACGAGCCAAGCGCCGCCAGCCCTTTCCGCGAGAACTTCCCCGCGCGGCTCTATACCGATCCGAGCGTGGACCCAATCTGGTGGCGCCAGATGCAGCAGCTCACGCAGAACGGCGAGCTGGTCGTGCCGCAGGGCGAGTACTTCATGCTGGGCGACAACCGCAATCACAGCCTCGACTCGCGCTTCTGGGGGTTGGTGCCGCGGGATGCGATTGTAGCGCGGCCGCTGGTGATCTACTTCTCGCTCAGGCGTCCCTCGACCACCGATGTGCGGCAGGCCGCGGATGATAGACTCGGACACGAAAGAGAACTTGCGGCGCGCCTGATTGGCTTTGCCCGCTGGCGGCGCATCTTTCACGTAGTGCATTGAGCGCGGAACCTGATTTGGCTTCTCCGCGTAGGGATGTGTGGGGCGATTTTCGAGCGCCCTTTGGCCGAAGAGCGACAGGATGACCAAGAAGATTACGCCCATCAGACCACCGTCCGAAGTCCCCAAGGAACCAGTGAAAGAGAGCGTGGAAGAGACACCTTTTGAAGCGGTGGCCAACTACTGCACGGTGCTGGTGGTCGGGCTGTTCATCCTCACCTTTCTCGCCCAGAACTTCGTGATTCCCTCAGGCTCCATGGAGAAGACGCTTTTGGTGGGCGATCATCTCATCGTGGACCGCATCACGCTGGCTCCGCCCGCCAAGTGGATGCCGCTGGTGTACTATCGCGAGCCGAAGCGCAACGACATTGTCGTCTTCATCAAGCCGGTGCCGGATTCCGTGGATGCCGACGGCAAGCCGCAGTACCTGTTTCTGGTCAAGCGGCTCATCGGCGTGCCGGGCGACCACATTCATCTGCGCAACGGCATCGTCTACATCAATGGAGTGGCGCAGGTGCAGCCGCATGCCGTGCCCACCACGCCGGATAACTATCGCGATTATCTCGACGACTTTCCTTCCGTTCCCATGACGCCCGATCTGGGCGCTACGGAGAGCTGGTCGATTCTGTTGCCGAAGCTCATTCATGATGGCGATCTGGTTGTCCCGCCGGGCATGTACTTCATGATGGGCGACAACCGGCACAACTCGCTCGACTCGCGCTACTGGGGCCTCGTGCCCAGGGCCAACATCGTGGGCCGGCCGCTGTTCAACTACTGGTCGTTCAAGACTCCGGAAGACCAGTACGAGCAAACCGGGCTGGGGCATGCCGTGGCCTGGATGGGCCATGTGGCTCTGCACTTCTTCACGGATACCCGCTGGAGCCGCACATTCCACATGACGCGCTGAAGCGGCGCAGTAGCATAGTAGAGCATGACCGAAGAGGCAGAGCGCCAGAACGCTGCCGCACGCAGGCGGCGAACCCGAAAGAGACTCTGGCTGGCCGTAGTGCTGGCTGCTCTGCTGCTCGCGTTTCTGGTGATACCGCCGATGATCTCCATCGGCCGGTATAAGAACCGCATCGCGAGCATCGTCTCTGCTTCACTGGGCCGTCCTGTTCATCTCTCGTCCGTGGAACTGCGGCTGCTGCCGTTGCCCGGCTTTGTGCTCACCGATTTGACCGTGGACGAGGACCCTGCCTACGGCTCCGAACCTGTGCTGCACGCCAGCACGGTCACTACGGCCATCCGGCTGAGCTCGCTGTGGCGGGGCAGGATCGAGATCAGCCGCATCAGTGTGGATGAGGCGAGCCTTAACCTGGTGCGCACCACGGATGGCCGCTGGAATCTCGATCCGCTGTTCCGCACTGCCGCCGCGCACACGCACAACGCCGATGCCGCGCACCGTGCTGCGGTGCCGCTGCCGTATCTTGAAGCGACGAACTCGCGCGTCAATATCAAAAACGGCCTGGAGAAACTGCCTTTCTCGCTGGTGAACGCGGATGTCTCGTTCTGGGAGGAGAATCCCGGCGACTGGCGGCTGCGGCTGCGCGGCCAGCCCGCGCGCACCGATGTGAGTCTGGCGCTGGCCGATACCGGCATTGTGCGCCTGGAGGCGCGCCTGAAGAGCGCCCCGGAGCTGCGCGAGATGCCGCTGCATGTGGAGATGGAGTGGCGCGAGGCGCAACTGGGCCAGCTCAGCCGGCTGATTCTTGGCTCCGATCCGGGCTGGCGCGGCGACCTGACCGGAGAGATGCAGCTCGATGGCACCGCGGCTGCCGCGCAGATCAAGGCGCGGCTGAGTGCAACCGGCGTGCACCGTGCGGAATTTGCGCCCGCCGACGCGCTGGACTTCGATGCCAACTGCACGCTCGTCTATCACTACTCGGCGCGGTCCATCGAGAATCTGGCCTGCGACTCGCCGCTGGGCGAGGGACATCTGCGCGTTACCGGCGATATGCCGGCATCCGGGCCGCACAAGCTTGCGGTGAATGTGCAGCGCGTACCCCTGAGCGCGGGCCTGGACATGCTGCGTACCCTGCGCAGCGGTGTTCCGGATGACCTGGAGGCGCGTGGCACCATCAGCGGCCAGCTTGCGTATAACCCCGATGAGGCGCAGCCTGTTCCAACGCCATCCGCCGTGCGGCGCGGGAAAAAAGCGCCGAAGGCGAATGACGCGCTGCCGAACCCTCTGCAGGGGAATCTGACGATCGATGGATTCCAGCTTGAGGGCGGAGGCCTCACGCAGCCCATCCAGCTTGCCAGGGTGACTTTTACGCCTGCACCTGCCGAGGCAAACCAGCCGCCCGCGCTCAACGCAACTGCATCCATTCCCCTCGGGGGCGCGTCGCCGCTGGCGCTCACGCTGCAGCTTGCGCGGAGCGGTTATCAGATCAATGCGCATGGCACTGCGGCGCTGCCCAAGCTGCGCGAGCTGGCGCACGTTGCAGGGCTAGGCAATGCCGCGGCTCTGGATGGACTGGCAGGCGATCCAGCCATGATTGACCTGACCGCGCAGGGACAATGGCTGCCGCCGTCCTATCAGGAACTGAATGGAACCGCCGTAGGAGCGGACCAACTGACCGGAACCGTTACGCTGGAAAATGCCAACTGGAAGTCGCAGGCGCTCGCCAGCCCGGTGATGCTGCCCGCGGCCACCCTGCATCTGACCAGAGATGCTTTCGAGTGGAATCCGGTGAGCTTTGCCTACGGTCCGGTGAAGGGAACGGCAACATTGCAGGTTCCGCTGACGTGTGCGGCGGGAGAAACCTGTCCGCCGCAGCTTGATCTCAGCTTCAACCAGCTCGATCTTGCCGCGTTGCAGGCCGCTCTGCTGGGGGCTCCGAAGCAGGGGAGTGTACTCTCCGCGCTGATCGACCGCTTTACCGCGGCCTCCGCGCCTGCGTGGCCCCGAATCGACGGCACCGCGAAGGCGGGCTCGGTCGTGCTTGGTCCTGTCACGCTGGAGAAGGCTGCGATGTCTTTCAGCCTGCACGCCACGGGCGCGGACTTCACGAGCATCGATGCGGGCTTGCTGGGCGGGCAGGTGCATCTTACGGGCTCGCTCGCCAGCGGCGACAAGCCTGCGTACACCCTTGAAGGCAGCGTGAACAAAGCGGCAGCGCCGGCGCTATGCGCGCTGTTCCGGCTGCGCTGCACGGGCGGCCCCATTAACGCGGACGGCAAGCTGACGCTCACGGGATTCGCAGCGAAAGATCTTGCTAGCTCCGCGGCAGGTACTTTGCACTTCGAGTGGCGCAACGGGTCGGTAAGCGGACCAGGAGCGGCAGCATGGCCGAAGGTTCTCGCGCGCTTCTCCCGCTGGACCGCCGATGGCACGATTGGCCACGATGGCGTGACGCTTAAGCAGAGCGTGGTGCAACTTGGCAGCCGCAAATCCACGGTTGATGCCGCAGTCAGTTTCGGAGAGCCGCCCACGATCGCATTTCCCGCTGTGGCCCAGCCGCCTGCGAAACGCTGAGTCTTGACCGCTATCCCGCTACAATCGAAGAATGGCGTCTTCGGTCATCTCTTCCCCGGTTCAGCTTCGCTGCCAGGGGCTTCTCTTCGACATGGATGGAATTCTGATCTCGTCGCTGGGCTCTGTGGAGCGGAGCTGGACGAAGTGGGCGAACCTGCGCGGCATTGACCCGGCACGAGCGCTCGGCATCGCGCATGGCCGCCGCAGCATCGAGACGGTTGCCGAACTGCGTCCCGACCTCGATGCCGAGGCCGAGAACCGCCTCATCGAACAGATCGAGATTGACGATACAGAAGGCATAGAAGTCCTGCCTGGGGTGCTTGCGCTGCTGCATGCTCTGCCGCGCGAGCGCTGGACGGTGGTCACCAGTGCGACCGAGCCTTTGGCCCGCGTGCGGCTCGCCGCGGGTGGCATTCCAGTGCCGGAGCGCATTATCACCGCGGACGATGTCGCGGAAGGCAAGCCGCACCCGGCGCCGTATCGAGCTGGCGCGGCTTTGCTGGGATTTCCAGCTTCAGAGTGCGTGGTGTTCGAGGACTCCGCCTCTGGCGCGCTGGCGGGCAACGCCGCCGGATGCACGGTGATTGCGACGACCTTTTCGCACTCTGTGGAGTCGCTGAGCGCGGCGCACTACCTGGTGCGCGACCTTACCGGCATTGCCGTCCATGCCGGCAGCAATGGCCTCACGCTCAGCTTTACACCGCTTTCGCGTTGATTACGCGCTACTCGTCCGCCTCGATGTGCCGGCCATGCGCATCCTGCAGCGGCCGCGAGTTCATCCTGAAGATGGACTGGAACTCATGCAACTGCTCCAGGCTGACCGTCAGCGGCTGCTGGATGATGTACCATTGCACGCCCTCGGTGCAGGGCGGCGCGGTGAGCGAGCCGGTGTAAGTCCAGTAGCCGCGATCCTCCGGCAGGAAGCCGCCGGGGTTTATGTAGCCGGTCACCTTCTCCGTTGCGCCCGCGGTGCGCGGCAGGTGGGGCCACAGCGCGGCCAGCAGGCTGTTTGGATCGCCGCGCTCCATGGCGAAGCGAATCGCGATGATGGCGATTTTCCCGTCCGCGCTCTTGTGGATGAGGTGCACATCGAGATCGGTCAGCTTTCCCTTGACCGCGTGCTCGCTGGGATGGTGAAACTCGAAGGACTCAAGGTCGTACCGCACGCCGTTCGCCACGATGTATCCGCCATGCGCCATGTGCGCCGAGATGGTATGGCCATCGTTTACCAGCGTGACCGGGCCGGCCAGATAGTGGAACTCGATCGGAGTGAGCTTTTTGTTCAGCCGCGCGCCATGAATGTCGATGGGCGACTGCTCGTGTCCGCCGCAGGCCTTGTAGGCCGGATCCAGCCTGTCCCAGTTCACCGGGCCGGTTCTGCCTGTGTAATCCCATTGAGCGCCGGTCTGCGCAGCGGCCAGAGCCGCACCCATGCTCGCGGCCAGCGCGGCAACAAAGTAAAAGCGCATGCTTCTCTCCTCAATCGAAGGACGTGCAGCGAGTCCCGAGAAATTCTATTGCATGGACGCGCGCGGCCCGAAATCGGCACACGCACAAAAGCAAAAGGGACCCTGATGGAGGATCCCCTTTGGCTTTTGTGCAACTGCAGATTTACTTGGCCGCAACGGCAACGCCTGCATCGGCAGCCAGCTTGGCGGCCTTGTCGGTCGCTTCCCAGGTGAACTCCGGCTCGGTGCGGCCAAAGTGGCCGTAGGCTGCCGTCTTCTGGTAGATGGGCCGGCGCAAGTTCAGGCTCTCGATGATGCCCTTGGGCGTGAGCGAGAAGTTCTTGCGCACCGCCTCGGTGATCTTTGCCTCGCCAACCTTGCCCGTGCCGAAGGTATCCACAAGAACGCTGACCGGCTCGGCCACGCCGATGGCGTAGGCGAGCTGCACCTCCGCCTTGTCGGCCAGACCCGCGGCCACGATGTTCTTGGCAATGTAGCGGGCAACGTAGGCCGCCGAGCGGTCCACCTTTGTCGGGTCCTTGCCGCTGAAGGCGCCGCCGCCGTGACGGCCCGCGCCGCCGTAGGTGTCCACAATGATCTTGCGGCCGGTCAGGCCCGTGTCGCCCATCGGTCCGCCGATGACGAAGCGGCCGGTCGGGTTGATGTGGTACTTGGTGTGCTCATCGAGCCACTGCGCGGGCAGCACGGCCTGGATAACGTGCTTGAGCACATCGGCATGCAGCTCTTCATTGCTTACCGTGTCCGAGTGCTGGCTGGAGATGACCACGGCGTCAATGCGGGCGGGCTTGCCATGCTCGTCGTACTCCACCGTCACCTGGCTCTTGCCGTCGGGGCGCAGATAGGGCAGCTTGCCGTTCTTGCGCACATCGGTGAGGCGGCGGGTGAGCTTGTGGGCCAGCGAGATGGCCGCGGGCATCAGCTCCGGGGTTTCGTTCGTCGCATAGCCGAACATCATGCCCTGGTCGCCTGCGCCGCCGGTGTCCACGCCTTGCGCAATGTCGCCGGACTGCTTGTTGATGGTCGAGATGACGGCGCAGGTATTGGAGTCAAAGCCGTAAAGGGCATTGTCGTAGCCGATGGAGGCCACCACGCCGCGCACCAGGCTCTGGAAGTCCACATAAGCCTTGGTCGTGATCTCGCCCGCGATGACCACCAGGCCGGTCGCCGTCAGCGTTTCAGCCGCAACGCGGCTGTAGGGATCCTGCTCGAGGCAGGCATCCAGAATCGCGTCGGAAACCTGATCGGCAATCTTGTCCGGATGACCCTCGGTCACGGACTCAGAGGTAAACAAAAAACGGTCGCTCAACTTCGCATTCCTCCCCGTAAGGGAAATTCAGTGAGATGGGCCGGGCCCGGTTGGCGCTGGCCTTTGAGAAACGCCATGCAACCTGATCCTGACTGCCTCTCCATCCTCAGGGGAGACACGCCCGCACACCTGGAATTGGCCATAAGGTGCACTTCAGTATGGTAATTGGGCGCGGCCGGTTGGGGCAAAGCTCTGCAGCGAATGGGGAGGAATGACTGCTCAAAGGCATACAGCCTGCGATGAGCCGCTCGGCTGGGACAGACAATTGAGAGGAAGATGCGAGGGGCTAGTGTTTGAACAGGCTGAAAGCGTGTACAAACATGGCGTGAGTTTTGGCGGAAACGGCGTGCATGGGCATCAGGCTGTCCCACCAGCCGGCGCGGACACCGAAGTAGCGCACGGTCATGAAGGCCGCCGCAGCCGCGGCGCAGAGCAGAACAATCGCCCCAGCCCAGCGCAGCCGCATGGCAGCCGCCTCGCGGCGCTCCATGCGCACACGGCCCACATTGGTGGCAAAGGCTGTCCAACTGCGGTCTTCGTCCACGGCTTCGCCGGTTGAGGCCGTGGCGCGCACAAAGCGGTCGGTCCAGTCAGAGATATCGAGCCCCACGGCACCCACATAGCCGCGCACAATTCCCTTGCTCAGGATGCCGCCGGGAAGCACACGGAACCGGTCCTGCTCAAGCGCGATCAGATGGCGCTGGCTGATTTTCGTAACCGCCGTGATGTCCTCTAGCGCGATGCCCCGGGATAGCCGTTCAGCGCGCAGATCCTCGCCAAAAGTACCCATCAGTAACCACTTTGTGGGAGTGTGCCGGTCCTATTTCCACAATCACCATAAACCCGTGCCGGACCCCCGGTCAAAGTCTTTTATCGGCTTCCCCTTTGTTTTCATTAACCTGAAGTAACGAAATTCTTGGTTTGGCTGATTGCCGCACTATAACGCCGATTTTCGGCCTCTCTGGTGATTTCCGTCATATCTGGGTGCATTGTGGAAAACGCGGGAAGGACTGACCCAATTCGGCACAGTGCGCCCGCCAGATCGCGCTCCCCGGCTGATACTCTTACACTTAAATGCTGTTCCGCGGGTCACTCCCTGCGGGCTTGCGCACCCCGACATGAATAAGCTTGTTTTTGCCAACCTGTTGCACCGCCCCCTGCGTTCCGTCATCAGCGTGTTTGCCGTCGCCATTGAGGTGGTCATGATCCTCTCGATCGTCGCCATCTTCATGGGCATGCTCGACGACCAGAAGCAGCGCACCAACGGCATTGGCGCGGACATTGTAGTCGCGCCCTCGAATGCGAGCTTCATGAACGGCGTCAGCGGAGCTCCCATGTCGGTGAAGCTGGCCGATGTCTTCCGCAAGATGCCGCATGTGGCGGCGGCCTCGCCGGCCATTTCGAACTTCAATATGTCGGGCAGCGTCGAAATCCTGTGGGGCATCGACTATCCCACGTTCAACGCCCTCAAGCCCTTCGTCTTTCTCTCCGGCGGGCCGTTCCAGGGACCCTTTGATGTGATTGTCGACGACATCTATGCCAAGGGAGCTCCCGGCCGCACCGTCGGCTCGCATATCACCATCCTGAATCACTCTTTCCGCATCTGCGGCATCGTGGAAAGCGGCAAGGGCGGCCGCCGCCTGATTCCGATCAATACGATGGGCGAGCTGACCGGCAACGACGGCAAGGCATCCGTGATTTACCTCAAGGCCGATGATCCGGCCAACGACCGGCAGATCATCGACGAGATTCACGCCACGCGCGGCCTCGAGAACTACAAGGTCCAGACCATGGCGGACATCATCTCGCTCTATACGCCGGCGCGGTTCCCCGGCTTCAATCTGGCGCTCAACGTCGTCATCACCATCGCGGTGATCGTCGGTTTCCTCGTGATCTTCCAGTCGATGTATACGGCAGTGCTGGAGCGCACGCGCGAGATCGGCATTCTCAAGTCGCTGGGCTCTTCCAAGCTGACAATCGTGAGCGTGGTGCTGCGTGAGACTGGCGTTCTGGCTGTGGCCGGCGTGCTGCTGGGCATTATTGCAACCTATGGCGTGAGAGCCTTGCTCCGCCTCAAGTTTCCAACCTTCAGCTTTGAGCTGACGGCGCAATGGATCGGCCAGGGCGCGGTGATCGCCTTTGCCGGCTCGCTGCTGGGGGCGCTCTATCCCGCGTGGATGGCGGCCCGCAAGGACCCGATTGACGCGCTGGCATACGAGTAGCGGGAGCCTCGCGCGGCAACGCTATACTTGGACCATCCCCTGAACTGCGAGCAGACATTCCTGACACGCTCCGGAGAGCCCGCACGTGCAGACACGCTTTCAACGCTGGTTGTATGCGGCATGGCTGCTGCTGATCTGTGTCTTTGCCGTGCTGCATGCTGTGCATCTTGGCGCCGATTTTCCCAACCACTCGCCCTGGGCCGGTGACTGGGCCAAGTACACCGACGAAGGCTGGTACGGCAATGCGGCGGTGCGCGCGCGTCTCTTCGGCAACTGGTACCTGCCCGGCGACTTCAACCCCGCGGTCGCGCTGCCTGTCTGGCCCTTTCTTGAGTGGATCGTATTCGGTTTTTCCGGCGTGTCGCTGGAGGCCGCGCGTGCGCTGGCCGTCTCGCTCTTCTTTATCAATCTCGGGCTGACGTATCTGCTTCTTCGCTCCAGCGGCCCGCTCTGGCGGGCGCTCATCGCCCTCACGCTGATTGCGACAAGCCCGTTTCTCTATGCCTTCAGCCGCCTGGCTATTCTGGAGCCGCTGTTGATCACGCTCACACTCGCGGCGCTGAACCTCGCGGTGCATTTGCCGGGTATGCGCAGGCCAATCAGGGGCTCGGCGTTCATTGGCATCGTGTTCGCCGCCATGATGCTGACCAAGACAACAGCGGTCTTTCTGTTCCCCGCGCTCGTCTGGGCCATGGCGCTGCCGTTGCGCAGGGAGTGGAAGCGCGCATTGAGTTGTGTGGCTGTTGCGGCAACCACAGCAGCGGCCGCCTACGGCGGCTGGCTTCTCCTCGTAATCCAGCGCGGCCTACTTCCGGATTATCGCTATCTCTTCTTCATTAATACCTATGACAAACCCTCCGGAATCTGGTGGCCTCTTGAGAGTCTCTGGTGGTCTTTCCACGGAGGCCTGTGGGTCGACCGCATTCTCATTCCGCTGGCGGGCATCGTCGTCCTGCTTGCGGTGGTTGCCTGGCGCGCCGCATGGGCGCGCAGCCTGCGCATTGACCCTGTCTTTGGCGCGTCCATTCTGGCGGTGGCGGGCTACATCCTCTTCATGACCATGCAGGACCATCCGCAGCCCCGTTACTTTGCTGTCGTCGCGGTCTTCTGTTTCATCCTGGTGGCGCAGGGGGCCGCAGCGCTGCTGCCGCAAACAAACCTGGCCCGCACCATGGGCTGGGGCATTGCGGCTGCCGCCGCAATCGCTGCCGTTACCAACGCGGCTTGGACCCTGAGCTACGTGGCTTTTCCCGAGTACACCTTCCTCGACGCGGCCCAGCGCCTCACCCGCTATATCGACACGCATCCCAACGGCAAGCGGCTCCTGGTTTCCATCAGCGGCGACCAGATCACCATGGCAACGCATCTGCCCTCGCTGTGCGACGACTTCGGGACCATGGACCTGCCGCAGGAACTGGCCGCCTACAATCCCGGCTGGTATGCCGCGTGGAACGACCTCGACCCAGGCACGCTTGCCGATCTGCACACACGCTATTCCCTCGAGCAGGTGGCCAGCTTTCATGCCTTCGACCACCCCGAGCGCAATGTGCTCGTGCTCTTCAAGCTGCACCCGCTGCCCCAGGGCACCGTGCGCGACGAGGGAGACGAGAACCTGCAGCAACCCCTCCCGGACGACAAAATCGATACTCCCACCGAATAACGCGGCATCGACCTGCGCCCATCGCGTCCTGTGATGGTCTGGTTTGTCCTGCCCGGCGTTGCTATCCGCATCTTCACAATCCGCGAATCTTAGCCCCTGGCAGTCATCGCGCTGCGCCTGTGACTGCAATCACTCGACAGTCCCACAGTGCGGTGATAGGCTTCCGGTGATTTTATTCCCGAGTATCACGAGGTCGGGTTTTCTCGGCATTCTTTGAAATCTGGTCTTCAACCAAGTACGAGGGAGGATTTGTGATTGCACAGGGTTGGATTGAGTTTTCTTTAGGCATAAGTGTGCTTATGCTTCTGGCCGCGTTGCCCGGTACGCGCCAGGTTCTCAGATCAGGCGCTCGCGCTGCTGCCGTGCGGCATTTTGCGGGAGTCTTCAAGGCGGGCGCGGCGGCTTTCCTGCAGCGGCCCAACAAGGCCATCGCAGCCCTGATGGTTCTGCTGCTGCCCACGCTCGCGCATGCGCAGCAGGAGCATGGCGGTGGAGAAGCCAACCTGATTCTGCCGGATTTGAAGAGCGTGAACTTCCTCGGCATGAACGGCCATGCCCTGCTGATGATCGGACTGCTGTTCTGCGTTGGCGGCCTGTTGTTCGGCCTGGCGATCTATGTGCAGTTGAAGAACCTGCCGGTGCATCGCTCCATGCGCGAGATATCCGAGCTGATCTACGAGACGTGCAAAACCTATCTGCTGACGCAGGGAAAGTTCATTGTTCTGCTCTGGGTCTTCATTGCCGTCATCATTTCGCTCTACTTCGGTGTGCTGGCGCCAGTGCCGGGCAAGTCGATTGCGGTGACGCTGCCGATCATTCTGCTGTTCAGCATCATCGGCATCTGCGGCAGTTATGGCGTGGCGTGGTTTGGCATTCGCGTCAACACTTTTGCGAACTCCCGGACAGCGTTCGCCGGGCTGCGCGGCAAGCCCTATCCCTGCTACGCGATTCCTCTGAAGGCGGGCATGAGCATCGGCATGCTGCTGATCTCGATTGAACTGCTCATCATGCTCTTCATTCTGCTGTTCGTGCCGGCCGATTATGCGGGCCCCTGCTTCATCGGCTTCGCCATCGGCGAAAGCCTGGGCGCGGCGGCGCTGCGCATTGCCGGCGGCATCTTTACCAAGATCGCCGACATCGGCTCCGACCTGATGAAGATCGTCTTCAAGATCAAGGAAGACGATGCGCGCAACCCCGGCGTCATCGCCGACTGCACGGGCGACAACGCGGGCGACTCGGTCGGCCCTTCGGCGGACGGCTTTGAGACCTACGGCGTCACCGGCGTGGCCCTGATCACTTTCATCCTGCTGGCGGTACACGATCCCAGAACACAGGTTCAACTGCTGGTCTGGATCTTCGTGATGCGCGTAGCCATGCTGCTCTCCAGCTCAGGAGCCTACTTCCTCAACAGCGCCATTGCGCATGCGAAGTACGCGAACGCCGACGAGATGGATTTCGAGGCGCCTCTGACCTCGCTGGTCTGGATCACGTCCATCGTTTCCATCATCCTGACTTACGTTGCCTCGTACCTGATCATTCCGGGTCTCGGAGACGGGACGCTCTGGTGGAAGCTGGCTTCCATCATTTCGTGCGGAACCCTGGCCGGCGCGATCATTCCTGAACTGGTCAAGGTCTTCACCTCCACCAACTCGAGCCATGTGAAGGAAGTCGTGAAATCGGCGCAGGAAGGCGGCGCTTCCCTCGGTATTCTGTCGGGATTCGTGGCCGGCAACTTCTCGGCCTATTGGCTGGGGCTGTGCATGGTCGCGCTCATGGGAACGGGCTACTACTTTACGACCGGCCCCTCCATGGGAGACCTGATGCTGGCGCCGGCCGTGTTTGCGTTCGGCCTGGTCGCCTTCGGCTTCCTGGGCATGGGCCCGGTCACGATTGCCGTGGATTCCTACGGGCCGGTAACGGACAACGCGCAGTCCGTGTACGAGTTGTCGCTGATCGAAAACGTGCCCGGCATCGAGGCCGAGTTGAAGAAGGACTTCGGCATCGAGGTGAAGTTCGAGCGGGCCAAGCACCTGCTGGAAGCCAATGACGGAGCCGGGAACACCTTCAAGGCTTCGGCAAAGCCGGTATTGATCGGCACCGCCGTGGTGGGTGCGACCACAATGATCTTTTCGATCATCATGGCCCTGACCGGCGGCCTGACCCACGACGTGCAGAGCCTGTCTCTGCTGCACGCGCCCTTCATGCTCGGCCTGATCTCCGGCGGAGCCATGATCTACTGGTTCACCGGTGCCTCCACGCAGGCGGTCACCACTGGCGCTTACCGCGCGGTCGAGTTCATCAAGGCAAACATCAAGCTGGAAGGTGTGGAGAAGGCCTCGGTCACGGACAGCAAAAAGGTGGTGGAAATCTGCACGAAGTATGCGCAGAGGGGCATGTTCAACATCTTTCTCGCCGTCTTCTTCGCCACGCTTGCATTCGCGTTCTTTGAGCCGTTCTTCTTTATCGGCTACCTGATCTCGATCGCGGTCTTTGGGCTGTACCAGGCCATCTTCATGGCCAACGCCGGCGGCGCATGGGACAACGCGAAGAAGGTCGTCGAGGTGGACCTGAAGCAGAAGGGAACGCCTCTGCACGACGCGACCGTGGTCGGCGACACCGTCGGCGATCCGTTCAAGGACACGTCCTCGGTGGCCATGAACCCGGTCATCAAGTTCACGACATTGTTCGGCTTGCTCGCCGTCGAGCTTGCCGTGACACTCAGCGCGCAGAACCCGGTGCTCGCCACGTCCCTTGCTGTTGCCTTCTTCCTGGTGTCGATGTTCTTCGTGCGGAAATCCTTCTATGGCATGAAGATCGAAACCAAGGCAGGCGACTGATTTCTGTCTTTGTGATTGAGAAAAGCGCCGTCTGGAAACAGGCGGCGCTTTTTCTGCTTGAAGGAAAAGGCCGCGCGGCAATCAGCCGGCTGCGCACTCGGCCAGGCTACTCCGCTGCTTTCCTGAGGCATCAAAATTCGCGGGATCGAGCCAGGCCTCGAAGGCGCGCTTGCGGGCGGGCCATTCGGTGTCGAGCATGGAAAACCACGCAGTATCCCGGCTGCGGCCCTTCACTACCATGTGCTGGCGAAAGAGGCCCTCATAGGTGAAGCCCAAGCGCAGCGCTGCCCGGCGGCTGGGCTCGTTCTCCGCGTTGCACTTCCACTCGTAGCGCCGGTAGCCAAGGTTTTCAAAGACGTGCCGGGCCATCAGGTACATGGCCTCGGTGGC
>DASZRQ010000167.1:0-32522 GCA_035549115.1 Occallatibacter sp.
GGCGTCAATTTAGATCCATTATGGAATGAAATTGACGTGATGGCTGGATGTGGAAGGGTGCCTGTCCGGTGGATTCGAATCAAGCTCAACCCCAAATAAGAATCCGATCGATTCAAATCCAACGCTCAACCCCAAACCAACCCCAAATAAGAATTAGGCCTTCCTACTTTCAACAACTTAGAGGTACTTAAGGCTACCGATCAAGTGCCGTAACTCGTTGAAACTACGTTTATACTCTCACTCATAACCCAAAGGTCGCTGGTTCAAATCCAGCCCCCGCAACCATTCTTCGTTTTTGGCCCTTCTGACTATAACGTCGAAGGGCTTTCTATATGTAGGATAAAGACTTACGGCGTCGATTTTCGAGTTCGAAAGTACGATTTTCGCCAAATTGGCCTTTTCGAATTCATTTGCGGTAACTAGCTTAGAGTCAATGGTTTGCGCGAGTTCTAAAGTAAAATGCAGATTAACGAAACGACGGGGCGTTTTCTCATCTTCTAGGCTGCTGAGCTGTGCTTTAATTGCCACCTCTTCCTCTGCCCACTTGGCCTGCCGCGCCCGCCAAAACTCCACTGTGATTTCGCCTCTCAGTTTGTCTGTGTAGGCTTCATCCCGCTGTGTCTGTAGTGAATTAAGCTCCTTCGTCAACCGAGCCTTCTCGGCGTCTATGTGGCTCTGAGTGTGATCTTGCTCGGCACGCAGCGTGGTCGCGATCATTTGAGAAACGTCCTTGGGCAGATGAATGGCTGCTATGGCTTCACTCAACCTCTTGCCGATCTCCTGCTCGCGAAATCTCGGTAGCTCACAATTACCGTTGCGGCGTTCGGTGCACCGATAGTAAACATATTCCCTTGATGACTTCCTCGCTGAGATTCGCAGAGTAGTTGCGAGCCATCGCGATTCTGATGTCATGAATAAATTTGGTGCCCGAACGCGACTCCTTTGAGATGATCTCGTTGTCCTTAACGAAGTGAACTTCAATGTCAAGGTCCTCGATTGTAATGGGGTCGCGTTTGTTCCGATAGAGCCTGTCGACTTTCTCGACAAGGAGGATCCGGCAACTGGAATGCTTCTTGAAGAATTTGACCATCTCCCCGAAGTTCTTTCGCCCAGGGTTGGCAGCGGACTCAACGTCAATGAACTCCGCGACAATCATCAAGCCGAGTTTCATCGCGTAGTCGCGAAGCAAACGGATTTGGGCGTCAATCGAATAGCCCTCCTTCTGCTCCCGTGAGGATACCCGCGCATAAAGAACACATTCTCGGAGCGTCATTAGTTCCCTCCACTTGCTCGACCCAGATTTGGTCGTGCCCTGCGCCCCTGTCGTTGCTGCTTAGGTGACTGCGTTTGCTTTTCCGTTTCGAAAACCTCATAACCCGACGGCACTACCTGATCCGAGCCATGATCAGCGTTATCTCCTTTAAGGGTTTTGGGGCTGGCAATCCAGGCAAGGACCCTGCCCAGGACTACTGCCTCCGGCTCTTCAGTCAAAAGTCTGTTTTCTGAATGCGCTTTGTCGTAGGTCGCACTTGGAATCACAAAAGGAAGAACGGAGAACACTGGCGACGGTGATTCATCAGTCCTTGGAGCGACCAGTGTGAGATGGGGGACTTCAGTTGTAGGTGCCGGTTGATCGGAGCGGAGCCAGCCTAAGTAGAGACCTTCTGGAAGAAGTGGCCAAATCCCTTCTTTGATATATTCCGCGCCGGGCTGGCCGCGCCTTAGATGTTCCGCCGCGGCCTTCGTTGACGCATTGGGCTTGTAGGACGCGACCACAAGCGCATCACGTAGGTTCGTTGCGTCCCGGTCGGCACTATCGATAATGAGCGTGTCACCAAGTCCGAAAATTGGGCGAACAAACACAGGGGATATGCGCATAGCGATAACGTGGGGGCCCTTCTCGATCATTTCTGCCGGAAGGGAAAGCCAGCCTTCGATCTCTTCAGTTCGTGCCGATAGGGGTCTGCCAAAGTTGGCAGGAACGCGCAGCAGGGGCACGGCGGTCGCGCCCTTGGTGGAGTCCTCTACCATTGCTGCCGCCATGTTGATTGCCCGTAATTCGGATTCTCTTGAAATTCGCCCGAATTCTGGAAACAGCTCTGACAGATATTCCAGATCGAGGCCGGCCTGTTGGAAAAACCACGTCTTATCAATGGCAGGTGCTTCTCGAGCAAGCAACGCCATACGGCTCCAGCATCGCTGTGAAGGATTCGCTTTCCCATTTTCCCAGAGAGGTACCGCCGTGCGGCTGACCCCACATTTGGTAGCGAAAGCTCCCTGGGTCAGTTCAAGTTTCTCGCGGAGCTCACGGATCCGTTGCCCATTGACGCGAGCCATCTCCTTCAATGTCCGCCGCTTGGCTTGGTTTCTGACGTTTTGATCTGCCGCTAATGCACGCTTCTTCATCGCTTATCCAATCAACTTTGCCTTTTCAATATTGTATGCGATCTTCTACTCACATGCGAGTATATTCACATCGAGATTTAACCTCAGTTTGAGGATGGATTCGCCGGAGTCGCGGATTCTCGCCGAAGACTTGGGTAGGGGGTTAGCCGCGATCATGGCTTAGCTCTCGGCGGCAAGAACAATAACCATAATATTGCACGATAACATTCAATGTGTTATTGTGCATTAAGTATGGAAGATTTCCGAACGCGTCGTGGCCAGACCGAACTCGAACGCTACATTCACGAGACCTTGGGCGTTTCCCTGAAGACTACGCCTTGGAGCGGAGCCAGCCGATTGCCGCCCTTCCTCAGAGAAAGGTATACGTTCGCACAAGCGAAGCTGCTAGGACTCCAAGCCCTACTGGTCCTCGACACCGATCCTGATGAGCAGCCGCCAGCCATGGTGCGTAAACACATGGACATGCTCCATACAAAGGAGCACATGGACCTTATCTACGTCCGAAACCGGGTGCCGGCGTACAACAGGAAGCGCTTGATCGAGCAAAAAGTACCCTTTATCGTTCCGGGCAACCAGATGTACTTGCCCATGCTAGCGATTGATTTGCGCGAGAATTTTCGCAGAATCCGCCAGGAGATCCCCGCCTTCAGCCCTTCGACTCAGGTGGTTGTTCTCTACACACTACTCCGCGATGCACCGCAAATACTTATTCCAACAGAAATGGCCCCTCTGGTGGGATATTCGGCAATGACAATGACCCGCGCTTTTGATGAGTTGGAGACCGCCGGCCTTGCAGAAGTAACGGTCCGCGGCCGAGAACGTTGCCTACGATTCAACGATGACCGAAGAACAATCTGGGAGAAAACTCAGCCGTTACTCCGCAACCCGGTAAATAAACGAATGTTCATCCACCGTACCCAAGACCCAGCCGACGCCATCCGCGCTGGGCTTACCGCACTGGCACACTACAGCATCCTGGCAGCGCCTGCTTACACGACCTATGCACTGAGCCGGGATAATTGGAAAGAGCTGCGTAAGCGACATAGGACCATAAAACTATCAGCTCAGGATCCCGATGCTACCGAGATTCAGGTCTGGTGGTACTCACCTGAACTCTTTGCCGAGCAGGGTATCGTTGACCGGTTGTCCCTCTACCTTTCTCTCAGGGCAGACCAAGACGAGCGTACGGAATCCGCACTGGAAGAAATGATGGAGAAGTTCAAATGGTGAAGGGCTTGGAAGTCTTTCGAGAGCATTTCCGAAATTTCGCCGACCACTATGTACTTATTGGCGGTGCCGCATGCGATATCGCCATGACCAATGCCGGCCTCGCCTTTAGGGCTACAAAGGATCTCGACATTGTTCTCTATCTTGAAGCGCTGGACGGCGAGTTTGTCCGAACATTTTGGGAATTTGTGAGAGCTGGCGGCTACGAAATTCAGGAGAAATCAACGGGCGAGAGGCAGTTCTATCGCTTCCAGAAACCTACGAACGCTGACTACCCATTCATGCTGGAATTGTTCGCCCGGCAACCAGATATTCTGCAGGTTGCCGAGGGCAGCCATCTCACGCCCTTACCGATTGAGGAAGATGTGTCCAGCCTCTCGGCCATAGGTAGTCAGTGCCTGGCGGTGGCAGTAGGCCGCTGATGCGGCCGCGCCAAATCCCGCGCGGCCGAAGGAAATACAATAATTTGTTTCTCCATATTCTGTTCAAGACATGCTCTTGAGTTGGGACTCGCACCATGGCAATTGACCTGAACAAACTCCGCGCGGCAAAGAAGCAGCCTCCGGTCATCGATCCGGTTGAGATCTTTCGGAGACTACCGAAGACCGCCAGCATCAAGGACCTCTACGGGAGCCAGGTGGAGGTTTTGCAAGCCTGGTTTGCCAGTCGCACAGAAACTGACCATGTGCTGAAGCTGCACACCGGCGGCGGGAAGACGCTCGTTGGCCTGCTGATTGCCCAATCGATTCTCACCGAACTTGGGGAAACCGAACGTCAACAAACAAACAATCGTCCATTTGAGGATGCTCTTCTCGCCGCGCTCGCACGTTCAGACGACGACGTTTTTCGGCGAGGGTTATATCAAAAATTTTCTGAGCGCTAGCTCCCGCTGGAATCGAACCTACAAAGATGGTTTCCTCTTGGGGGGTGAGTGCTGGAGGCCAATCGCGTAATGAGTCTTGTGCCATAGACAATCCTGTGCGATGATTCGCAAAGGACGAGATCGGCAAGTCTAGAGCCCCCCGGCAGGGGCTCTTTATATTTGAGCTTTATTTAAGCAGTTCGTGGGCCTTTAAATCAAACGCCTCTGCAATCCGCTCCAGCATCCCTAAGCCAATCTCCCGCTTCCCATTCTCCAATTCCGAAACATGAACGCGTCCGATACTCGCTAGGTCGACAAGCTGTTGCTGGCGCTAGTCGCATGGATACTGCCAGTTTGCGCTAGTCTAGTCCTTCCTTGTAATTTTCATCCCATCGATCAGGCTCTTTACTGTCGCGGTAATCTTGAAAATCGGCGCGTAGGTTCTCGATTTGTTTCGCTATCCCAGAGACTCCGAGTGCGATGATAATCAACAAACCCCAGGTGACATAGAGTTCCCATCTAGCCATTTCTTCTTCTCTTCCAGTAAGAATCTAAAACTGCTAGCATCGTACTGCATACCCCATCCCGCGTGTAGGATGAAGCGATCAATTACCCATTGCCACTTCGATTTTTCGGCTGTGGGATCACGGTAGCGCCTCATTGCCCAAGCGAACATATCGGCCACTTGCAGAGGAAGAACTCTCTTGTCGTTAAGCATCATTGGAATTCTTCCCATCATGCGCGAGTTCTCTGGAGCCCCCTCGGTCAACGCAGACTTCAATTTGTCATAAGTAGATAGGCAATATTTGCCGGCTTCCCCCTGTTCGTCGAAATCAAAATCGGTTTCTTCGGGGAAAATCCCTGCGTCTCGCTGATACTTGGCGAGCGCGTCAAACAATAAACCGAAGAGATAGGGGTACGGATTGGTCAAGTAGCCGGTCAGAGTGGGAGCCATTATAGTGCGAAATTCGTCCCATCGAAGGACGCTATAAATACCTTTTGGCTTGTGGGCATCTACAACTTCGAGTAGGTCTCGAATTTTACGGTCTCTTATCTCTGGCTGGACGCCTTGAAATTGGCCTATTCTCTCGACGGCCTCAAACATTTTGAAATACTCAATGGCTGGCGATCGGGCTAATTGAGCCTTCCAATCATCCGCAAACTGTGCCCATTGTTCAACAGGTAAGACGAGACCCGCCAAAACATATGGCATTCTTTTCCCGTCGCTTCCGCTGTCATCCGCATATCCCTGGAGCATAAGGGCTATCCTCCTGAGACGAATTTCTCGCTCATAGCAACAAACAAGATCACGAACCCATTCGGAGGCGGCACGTTGACTCGAACACACCACAGGTATACCCTCGTTTCTGAGGGTTCCGTATGGCGAATGGTCCCACAACCCCGGCCAAGGATGTAGTAGGAACGACCGCCGCTCTCGATCAATTCACGCGCCGTATTCTTTCGGTCCCGCACAGCACGATCAAAGCCAAGCTAGATGCAGAGAAAGCGGCGAAGCGAACGAGTCTCAAACGTTCCGCTTCCCGCGATTCTGCCGCCTCATCCGAGGCCAGCTAGAAAACCTCTCCGCTCGTTTCTCCCACCTTGCCGGTCAGTTCTGCGTAGGTCAATCTCTTCCCAACCATTAGCGATACTGCCAGCATGAACCGATCCGCATCGTCCAGCGGATTGTCTTTGGTGGTGCGGTTATTGTAGCGGAAAACCTGCTCGGTCACGTATGCGTCAAGGTGAAACGGTTCGACCGCAACGTAGGTTCCGCGAAGGCCGCGCTTGAGTAGACTCCAGAAATTCTCGATTCCCTGAGTGTGCACATTGCCGCGCACGTACTCTTCGACGTGGTTCACGGCCTCATGGATAAATTCTTGCGCCTTGAGCATGTCATAGGCTGGGGCGCTGTCGGTATAGACCTTTGAACCCTTCTCGATCTGATTGAGAATCTCATTCTGCAAAGTCTCGCGACGAACGTTCGGCACAACCTTTGCCCTCACTTGGCGCAGCTCGCGGTCAAGCATTCCCATCACCGGAACCTTGGGACGCGCATTGATAGCCTTGTAACGGGCTTCGCGCTTGTCTCTGTGCATCTTCTGAGGCAATGGACCCACGAAGGTTTCATCGACTTCTACGGGACCGCCTTCAGAGCCGCCTAACTTGAAATCGCCAGTCGCTTCCATCGCAACGCGAATGCGATGCAGCATGAACCACGCCGACTTCTGAGTCACGCCGATTGCGCGATGGAGTTCGTAACTGCTAATCCCGTTTTTGCAGTTGGCCAGGAGCCAGAACGCAGGAAGCCACTTATCGAGGCCGATGGCCGAATCTTCCATGACGGTGCCAGTTTTCAAGGTGAATTGCGGAGCGTCATGCTTGGCGCGGCAATGCCAACGGCTGTATTTCTCCAGAAAGAGAACGTCTTTGGACCCGCAGCGCGGGCACTCCACTCCATTAGGCCAGCGCTGGTCGACCAGATATTTGCGGCAACGGATCGGGTCAGAGAAGAAAACCATCGCGTCTTGCAGGGTATTGAGCAGCTTCATACATAAAGAATGAGCTTATTGGATTATTTTGTCAAGTATATTATTGCCCTTGCAGGGCTCTTCAGCAAGCAATATTTATGCGTGCTCAAGAGAATCAATCACTTATGCACGCAGGTTCAAATCATTACCTGCAACCATTTGCTCTTTAAGGACGTTACGTGTCCCGATTGCTCTCCCATGCGATTGGAGAGATCTGTTTGAACAAGCTGAATTAACCCTCAGAGTCACCTATTTTGTTGTTAGGAAGACCAACATTCAGCCTGTCTACTTCAATAAATGCCTCGCTCAAATGTGCTTTGTCCCACCATTCAATATTATTTTTTCGAACCTGATTGGCGGTAGATAGATTCTTTCTTTCTGTGCTTGACTGCTGCCATAGGACAAATGGATGTGGTTTAACAGTCTTCGCCCCAAAAAGGATGTACGGCTCTCCGCGGACGATGAAGCTCTCATGCTTCGTGTGCAGTCAGGGGACGGCGACGCGCTTGCCGTTCTCTTTGAACGCTACCACCGCCTCGTGCTTAGTATCGCGCTTCGGATTCTGCGCGACCGCGGCGAAGCTGAGGACGTTGTCCAAAATATCTTTCTCGAAATTTTCAAGTCGGCGGCACAATTCGATCCCGCGCGAGGCACATTTCTAGTGTGGCTTATGCAATATGCGTATCATCGCAGCATCAGTCGGAAAAATTATCTGATGGTTCGTCAGTTCTACTCCGGTTCAGTCATCGAGGAGTTGACCGAAGCGGAACAAGATGCGATGCGCATCTATACACTGCCTCCGCAAGAGTGCGTTCGGTTTGTGCGCGAGGCGTTAGCTCTTCTGGACGGACGGCAGCGGGCGACGATTGAAATGGTCCACTTCGAGGGAATGAGTCTCCGTGATGTTGCGGAACGCACCACCGAGACATATAGCAACGTCCGGCATCACTACTATCGTGGACTAGCTGCACTCAAGCTCCATCTACGTTCGGTTCGTGAGGACCGACCTGCTGTGAAGAATCAAGCATGGGAGGTGGACCATGCGTAAACATGAAGAGTTTGAGCAGTTGTGTGCTTTAGCTATGGCTGGCGATACCTCCCCGGAGGAACTTGCAAGACTTCGAAAGCACTTGCAGGAGTGTGAAAGCTGCCGTCGTGAGTATCGGGAATTCTCGCAGTTTGTTGTTCCGCAGTTGTGGCTAATCGATGAAAACATGCCTTCCGATGACGAGAAGGTTGATAGCATGGACACAACAAGACTGAGAGAGTCGTTTTTCGAGAGAGCACAAAAGGAAGGCATAAACTTCTCTGCCGCAACGGTGAAGATGCCGAACAGGCCTGCGCCCGCGTCACGTTCTGCCGCACGTTCTTTCTGGCTTCCACTGTGGAGTGTAGCGGCGACGGTTGCTTGCCTTGTTCTGCTGGTAGTTCTCGGACGGCGCTCGAAAGAGCGTGAACTTCTGCCGCAGGCCCCGGTGGCAGCGCAAGTGCCGCTTAAGGTTTCCACCGTTCCGTCCACAGTTCCTCGGTCTGTTTCCAATCCTGAGATTGCGGTAGTAACCCATCTGCAATCGAAAGAGCAGGAGCTTGAGAACACCCTCACCATCCTCAAGGCGAAGCTCTCTGCGGCAGATGCAGATCGAACTGCGCTCAACAATCAGCTAGAGGAAAAGACGATCGAACTTGCTCAGCTACAGGAGACTGCATCCAGCTCTCAACAGACGATTGCCAGCTTACGTGATGAGGTCTCCGCCCTGCAGGCTCAGTCCAACTCGCGAGAGGCGGAATACGTTGTGGCACAAGCCGAGATCAATGACCTCACTGATCAGATCGCACGACAACGCCAGGCCGTGAATCGGGAACAGGAGATGCTCGTTGCCGGTAAAGATATGCGTGACATGATGGCGGCTAGAAATCTGCACATCGTCGATGTTGTTGACACCGATCCTCATGGAAAGACCAAGCGAGCCTTTGGACGCGTGTTCTTTGCCGAGGATCGCCAACTCGTCTTCTATGCCTACGACCTGAACGAAAAGCGGCTTCAGGATGCGCGTTATGACTATCGCATCTGGGGTGAACAGCAAGGCAAGCCGCAGTCGGCGAGAAGCCTTGGAATCTTCTACTCCGATAACAAAACGGAACATCGATGGGTCTTTAAATGTGACGATCCCAAGGTTCTTAGTGAAATCGATACTGTCTTCGTGACGCTGGAATCGTCCAATGCTGCTCTCCAACATCCCAAGGGAGCGCAGCTCATGTATGCCTATCTCCGCGGCCAGGCGAATCATCCCTAGTTGCCGCGGAAATTGACAACGTTTCGTGAATGAAGTGCTGTGCGCGTCGATTGTGATGCTGGGCGCTGCGGCTATGCGCTGAGCTTAACTGCGGAATTCACAGACTCAATTTGAGCAAAAGCCTTCCCTCATCCCTGCAATGCCTGTTTTCATTCAATGTTCACAGAATACTTTGGGCAAATTGCCTTGCTGCCAGGCATACGTCAGTAGAGGCTAAATTCTCATGAATCGTTTGCGTAGCTTTGCCCTATTTGTGTGTTTTCTCGCTCTCGTTACGTATGGGAGAGCACAAACAGAATCTGCAACTATTTCAGGTCGCGTCGTGGATCATGCCGGTGCAGTGATTCAAAAAGCGTCAGTATCTCTAAGGAATCTTGATACTGGCGCCACTTCCCAAGTAGAGACCAACAATGCCGGCATGTATACCTTTGCCACGGTTAAGCCAGGCAGGTACCTCATGCGCGTAGAACGGCAAGGATTCCAGTCGGTGGACGTAACCGGACTCACGTTCTACACGCAGGACCAGGTGGCCCGCAATTTCACACTCGAAGTAGGCTCCTCCTCGGAATCGATAACAGTGAATGGGGGCGATCTAAATATCAACACGACGGACGCGTCGGTGGGCACCATCGTCGATCACCAGTTTGTCGAAAACATCCCGATGAATGGCAGGAGCTTCCAGACACTGATTCTGCTCTCTCCCGGCGTTGTCACGAACAATCCGAACGGCGACGAATCTGGTCAGTACAGTGTCAACGGTCAACGTACCGACTCCAATGGATTTACTGTGGATGGTGGCCAGGCGAACAACTGGGTTAACGCCTCCTATGGCGCCAGAGGGGTTGGGGGCGCGCTCCCGTCTCAGACGGCGCTTGGAACGACTCAGGCAATGCTGATGCTCGATGCGATGGAGGAGTTCCGCATGAACACCTCTACGTATTCCGCAGAGTATGGACAGCATCCCGGAGCGGAGATCAGCTTCCGTTCCCGATCAGGCACCAATCAGTACCACGGATCGCTTTACGACTACCTCCGTAACTCCGTTTTCGACTCGAATAACTGGTTCAACGATTACACAAATCCGATTACTCCGGTGGCTGCGGAACGCCAAAATGATTTTGGCGGAACCCTGGGCGGTCCGCTCTCAATTCCCCATCTATATTCGGGTAAGGATCATGCCTTTTTTTTCTTTGCCTATGAGGGGTTGCGTCTGGATCAACCTCAGCCTGTGACCATCTACTGGGTTCCTTCGAATGGGACTTATACATCTGATCCCGATACAGACAAAAATAGCAACCTTAGAAAATATGCTTCTGCAGCATTGCAGCCGATTATGAACTCCTTCCCTCTGCCGAATTGCAACACGGGCATTAGTCCGCAGTGCATCGATTACGGCTCCCAGGGCGGTAGTCCATATATTTCAAGCCCACAATCCTCCGGAGAAATTAATGCCGTTAGTGCCCGCGTTGACTATCAACTTTTCTCTTCAATGCGCCTCTTTGTGCGCTATGCCGACACGACAAGCGATTCGGACAAAGTAGCGAATAATGGGCCATTCAGCCAACATCAGCCTGGTCGCACCAGGGCTTACCTTCTGGGTGCAGACAACGCGTTTGGCGACAGTATATCGAATGAATTGCGGCTTCAGTATTCGCCTACGGTCACAGCAAATGTGTACAACCCGATTCAGCTCGGAGGAGCAGGGGTTCCGTACGATTTCTTTCAGGCACAGGGGCTAATGGGCCAGGGAGAGTTAATCTTCGAAACCAAGCTGCCGAAAACAAGTCAGATCGATCAGCAGAACTATGGGACGTTGCAGCACCAGGAGAATCCTAGCGATACGTTAACTTGGACATATAAAAAGCATCTCTTTAAGTTTGGTGCGTCTTACCTGCAATCGACAAATTATCAGAATCGCGGAAGTCTAGCTAAAAAGCTGGATATTCATAGCTATTACACTTCGGCCTCCGCTATCCTCAACAACAAGACATCGACCTACACAATAGAAGACCAACCGTTGCGGCAAGATCAGACGAATCGGATGATGGGATTTTTCGCGCAGGATGAATGGCACGCTCTGCCTCGGCTGAGCCTTTCTCTCGGGCTGCGCTGGGACATCAACCCTGCGCCCCGGTTCTCTGGCGGGCCGGTATACGGCTATACAGGAGAGATAACCGATCCATTATCGCTGGGGTTGTCTGCCGCAAATGCGCCACTCCATCCGACGGACTACAAGAATATTTCTCCTCGGGTTGGAATGGCATATGCCATTCACAATACCTCCGGTCATGAACTTGTCCTGCGCGCGGGCGCCGGCGTCTTTTCATCTTTGATGAGCTTCTATAATTTCGTACCTGTAGGAACATCGCAAACTGTGACGCTGACAGGGAGCGCATATCCGCTCAATATAGGCGGAGGTAATATCATTCCGGCGCTTCCCAATCCGCCGCTGGCTCCCTACAGCTTCGCGGGCTACCCTGATCATAACCTCACTCCGCCGAAGACTATTCAATGGAACTTCACTCTTGAACAGGCGCTTGGAGGAAAACAGTCACTGACAATGGGCTATGTTGCCGCGCTGGGACTCGATCTCGAGACAGAACGGCAATATTCGATGAAGAAACTGAACCCGAACCTTGGAACCCTTCAGTTGTATGGAAATGGGCCGGGCTCCAGCTATCACTCCTTGCAGGTGAAGTACCAGCGTCAGATGTTGCATGGGTTCCAGGCTTTGGCATCCTACACGTGGTCGCACGCAATCGATTCTAAGAGCGACGATACCGGTAGTACGTTTAACATTCAGCGCGGAAATTCCGATCACGACATTCGCCACAACTTCACGGTGGCTGCGGTTTATAACCTGCCGACCAACTACCAAAGCCGGTTTGAGAGAGCAATTCTGGGCCGCTGGACTGCAGACGTCATAGCTGTTGCCCGCACTGCTTTTCCCTATACGCCTGCAGGTCCGGATTCTATCGATCCTGTCTCGGGGGCAGAAGTTACGGGAGAGCTGGACTGGAATGGCCAAAATCCATATGTGTATAAACATGGAATTCCAGGAGGCAAGCAGCTTAACCCAACCGTCTTCAGCATAACGAGTTCGTCGTTAGGAATAGGCACCATGCCGCGCAACATGTTGCGCGCGTTCGGGGAGGCTCAAGCGAACGTCGCTATACAACGGGACTTCCAGTTGTTTGAAGGAGCAATGCTGCAATTCCGCGGGGAAGCCTTTAACCTGACCAATCACCCGAGCTTTGGGGCCTTGGACACCGACTGCGGTCCTACCACCGCGGGCGCGACCTGTAACAACGAGACGATGGGACAGGCTACGAATACGCTGAATAATGGCTTGGGCGGCCTGAGTTCTCTGTATCAGCAGGGTGGGCCGAGGTCCCTGCAGTTCATGCTGAAGCTCCAGTTTTAGCGCCGCACGAGTTTCTAAGGCCGCCACCCACACCAACATTATCCAGATAAGGCATCAGACCGTCATGAGTGCTCCGACTTCTAAGCGCAATTCCATTCTGACTGACATGTTTACCCGTCGTCAGTTGTTCAAGGGGGCGGCTGGATTAACAGCCGCCGCCGCTGCCCAGACCATCATGCCTGCGAACGTGCAGCGTGTACTTGCACAAGGACTACCAAGACATGGTTCCTTCCGCGATATCAAGCATGTGGTCGTATTAATGCAGGAGAATCGCTCCTTCGATCATTATTTCGGGACCTTGGCTGGGGTTCGGGGGTTCGATGATCCTAAGGCCTTGAAACAGGCAAATGGGCGATCTATTTTTTATCAGCAAGATGTCGAGAATCCCAATGGCTACATGTTGCCCTTTCATTTGGATACGCACAACAGCAGCGCACAGAAAATTCCATCGACCAGCCACGCGTGGGCAGTGCAACACGAGGCTTGGCATGCCGGTCAAATGGACCGATGGCTCCCAGCTCATCGCAAAGCAGACGGAGAACATGGTCTATACTGTATGGGATATTACAAGCGAGCCGATATTCCCTTTCAGTTTGCTCTCGCGGAGGCATTCACACTCTGCGATGCGTACCATTGCTCGGTCATGGGGCCTACCTGGCCAAACCGCATGTATTGGATGACGGGGACGATCGATCCAGATGGAATTGGCGGCGGACCTATCATCAAGAATACGGTGCCCAAGGGTGGGTATAGGTGGACAACATACGCAGAACGGCTAGAACAGGCCGGCGTAAGCTGGAAGGTCTACGCCGTAGAGCAGCAATTCGGTTACAACATGCTGGGGAATTTCAAGACATTTCAAGAGGCGGCAACAAATTCACCTCTCTATATCAAAGGGCTTCTTCCAGGCCCGATCGGTCAGTTTGAGCATGACGCGATCCATGACATGCTTCCTGCCGTTTCCTGGATCATGCCAACCCACGCCGAATCCGAGCATCCGGATGCGATGCCCGCCGCCGGCGCCGCTTTTATTGCCAGCAAGATTGATGCGATTGCAGCCAATCCCGATGTATGGGCCAAGACAGTGTTTATCGTAAGTTACGACGAGAACGATGGTTTATTTGACCATGTGCCGCCGCCAGTTCCGCCTGCGGGCACACCACACGAGTTTGTCGCAGGTCTTCCAATTGGCGGAGGATTTCGAGTGCCGTGTATTTTAGTTTCTCCATGGACCGCTGGGGGATGGGTGTGCGGCCAGCCATTTGATCACACGTCGGTACTGCAATTTCTGGAAAAGTTCACTGGAGTGCGGGAGAGCAACATTAGTGATTGGCGAAGAAGTACCTTCGGGGATTTGACTGCAGCGTTCGATTTTGGCAACTCACGGAGGATTGCGCCCATATTGCCCGATACTTCAGGGGCTCTAAATTTGGCCAGGTACGAAGCCGGAAAATTTCCGTTGCCGGAGATTCCTGGCGCAAATCAACAGTCGCCCAACCAAGAAAAGGGTTCTCGTAAGAAGAGGTAGTGTTGCGGAGATTTCTTGGGAAGGAAGTGGAAAAAAGCCACAGCAAAGCAAATTGCGGAACAACTCCATGAATGAACGGGTTCGTTCAATCCATCACTTCGAAACGGGAAAGCTTCCAACAATGGTCGCGATTGCTATTTCACTCCAAGACATCGACATCCGAGTCGAGGGTTTCCTAGAGTTCATCGCACTTATCCGTGAACACGTATGTGTGTCAACATCAGACAGCATATTCGGCAAGGGAGCGACGGAAGGGCAGGTTCGTGACGTTGCAAGCCTCCGCAACCAACCCCCTCTCATTTCCCGCCAACAACTCTATTCCTGCATTCCAGGCATCATCCAATGCGCGGATTCCCAATGTCCGTTTTCACAGGCGGTCCGAAAGGTTTTCTGGCCGACCCGAAGCTCTATGGCGTAGCCGGTTCCTGGGGAATGGCGGCGCCGTCGGAGCGGGGATCGCCGGCGGCGAAGTTCACGTTGCGGCTGCTGTCGCGCACCACGGCCGCGCCCTGGCCCACAGTGAAGGAGAAGGGTTCAAGCAGCTTGATCTGGTGGCCGCGCGCAGTGAGCCCCGCGCGAATATCCGCGGGAATCGTCTCTTCCATCTCCACATCGCAGCCGCTGAAGGTCTCTTTGGTAAAGCGGGGCTGCTCCAGCGCGGCCTGCACATTCATGCCGTAGTCCACAATGTTGGCCACGAACTGCGCATGAGCCTGAGCCTGGTTCCAGCCGCCCATGATGCCAAAGCCGATATGAATGTCGCCCTTCTCCATGAACGCGGGGATGATGGTGTGCAGCGGACGCTTGTGGCCGTCGAGTGAGTTGGGCAGGCCGGGCGTGAGCTGAAAGCCCGCGCCGCGGTCCTGAAAGGAAAAGCCGAGCCCCGGCGCGACAAAGCCGGTGCCGTAGCCCGCATAGTTGCTCTGGATGAGCGAGACGATGTTGCCGTCCTTGTCGATGACGGAGAGGTAGATGGTGGAGTTGCCGTGCTTGTCGAGTTCCGTCTCAATATCCGAGGGCACCACCTCGCAGCTTGCCTTCTGCATGTCGATGAGCTTGGCGCGCTTGTCCGCAAGTTCCTTCGAGATGAGCTGCTTGACGGGGATGGGCGTGAAGCGCGGATCGCCAACGTATTTGTACATGTCGGCGTAGGCCAGCTTCTTGGCCTCGATCATCACATGCAGCGCGTCAACGGAGTTGTGGCCGTACTGGGCCATGGGAAAGTGCTCCATGATATTGAGCATGGAGAGCGCGGCAATGCCCTGGCCGTTGGGCGGCAGCTCGTAGACGGTCCAGCCGCGATAGGTGGTCGAGACGGGCTCGACCCATTCGGGCTGGAAGTCGCGAAAGTCTTCGAGCGTGTGCAGACCGCCGTGGGCGTCGAGGAACTTGACCATGGTTTCGGTCATGGGGCCGTTGTAGAAGGCATCGCGGCCATGCGCGGCAATCTGCCGCAGCGAGTTGGCGAGTGCCGGGTTACGGAACATGTCGCCGGGCTTCGGAGCCTCGGGCCAGAGGATGTAGGTTTCCTTGTAGCCGGGCTGGTTCATCAGGCGTTTGGAGACCCAGTAGCGGGCGTTGCGCTCGGCCAGAGGAAACCCGTTCTGCGCGTAATAAATAGCTGGCGCGAGGAGCTTGCTGAAGGGCAATGTGCCAAAGCGCGAGCGCAGGGCGTCCCATCCGGCCACTGCGCCGGGAATGTCGATGGTCTCCACGCCGATGGGGTTGATCTCGGTCACGCCTTTGGCTTTGAGCGCGTCGATGGTAAGCGCCTTGGGCGTCCAGCCGCTGGAGTTGAGGCCATAGAGCTTGCCGGTTTTTGCCTCGTAGTAGAGCGCGAAAAGGTCGCCGCCGATGCCGTTGACGTAGGGCTGGACGACGCCCATCACGGCGTTGGCCGCAATGGCCGCATCCACGGCGTTGCCGCCTTCCTCCAGCACATGCGCGCCGGCCTGCGAGGCCAGAAACTGCGGCGTGGAGACGATGCCCAGCTTCGACACGACCATGGAGCGGCCCTGCCCCGGAACCGAAGCGAACTGCTGCGCGCCAAGCGCGGCAGAGCACAGAGACAAAACAGCCAGATACGCGAAACGCTTCATAGCACCTCTTGTATGGAGTGCGATCCAGGTAATGATGTGCCGAGGGGGAATGCTTTGGTACGTATCGTTCAGGGGTCATTATTCCACAGCGCCGCAATCGGTTCACGATGTGGATGTGGCTTGCCGCTGCGTAAAAACTCGTATGGCATGGACCCGGCGCGGGCGGCGATAATGAATTGCCATTGGATCGGGGCAGGGAGCAATCGTGAAAACAGGCTTCATTGTGGCGCTGGCAATGCTTGCGGTGTGTGCCGTTGCGCCGGCGCAGGAAGGCGCGCAGCAGTTCGCCAATCTTGGCCATTGCACATTGGAGAGCGGAGTTGTGCTCTCGCCGTGCCGCGTGGGATATCGCACTTTCGGCCATCTCGATGCCGCGCGCGACAACGCGGTTCTCATGCCGACATGGCTCTTCGGCACCAGCGCCCAGCTCGTCGGTTTCTTCGGCGCGGATAGCTCGCCGATGCGCCTCGTCGATACCGCGCACTTCTTTGGGATCGCTGTGGACGCGCTGGCCAACGGCGTTTCCACTTCACCTTCCAACGCCGCTCCAGCGCAGCATGGGCCCGATTTTCCCGCCATCACCACGCGCGACATGGTCACAGCCCAGTATCGTCTGGTCACGGAGATTCTCGGCATCAAACATCTTCACGCCGTTGTCGGTCTCTCCATGGGCGGTGAGCAGACCTTCGCCTGGGCCGCGGCCTATCCCGGTTTCTTCGATCTTGCCGTGCCCATCATCGGCACGCCGCGCCTCACGCCATTCGATCTGCAGACCAAGCAGATTCAGCTCGGCACCATTCTCATCGATCCCGATTTTCACGATGGCCATTACACCACCGAGCCTGCGCTCAAACTCGCGAATCTCTTCGGTTCGCTCACCGTCACCACGCCCGAGTACCGCAACGCGCACACTACCCGCGCGGACTTTGCCGAGTTTCTGGCGCAGGCTGAAGCCCCGCAGTCCATCGATGCCAACGACCGCGTCGCACAGATTCGCGCCATCATCCGTCACGATGTCATCGGTAATCGCACCCTGGCCCAGGCCGCGCACGCCTCCACCGCACACTTCTTCATCATCGTTAACGCCAACGACCATCTCGTGAATCCGCAGCCCGCGCTGGACTGGGCCGCGGCTCTCGGCGCGCCGACATACATCTCGCATGGCCCTTGTGCGCACATCATCATGAGCTGCGATGCGGCGGCCGTCTCCTCGCGCGTGCGCCAGTTCCTGCTCACGGGCACGCTTCCTTAGGGCCGCGCGGACGATATGATCAGAGCATGGCCTACTTTCTCGCCGTCGACTCCGGCGGAACCAAGGCGGAATTCCTGCTTGCGGATGAAGAGCGCGAGCTTGCCCGCGCCGTCACCGGGACGCTCAAACGGGTCAACGCCGATGAGTCCGTTGCGGAAGCGAGCTTGACGGATGCTCTCGCGCAACTGGAAAGCGCCACCGGCGTCCGCATGAGCCAGATCGCGCGCACCTGCATCGGTACCTCCGGCAACACCGTGCCCCTGGTCACGGACTGGCTCCGGCGCAGCTTTGCCCGGCATGTTGGTGGAGAGTTGCTTCTGCTCGGCGATGTGGAGATCGCGCTCGACGCGGCTTTTCGAGGCGGCCGTGGCGTGCTGGTGCTGGCGGGCACGGGTTCCAATGTGGCCGCGCGTATGGCCGGCGGAGCCATTGTCACCGCGGGCGGATGGGGCCCCATGCTTGCCGATCAGGGCGCGGGCCACTGGATCGGCATGGAGGGGCTGCGCCGGGGTTTTCTGGCCCGCGACGAGCAGCGGCCCACTCGTCTGCTGGAGGCTGCGCGCCAGCTCTGGAACCTGCCCACGGAGGATGCGCTCATCGAGTTCGCCAATGCGCAGCCCGCCGCGCGTTACGCATCCAAGTTCGCGCCTTCCGTCGTGCACCTTGCACACGAGGGCGATTCCGTGGCCATCGAAATTCTGGAAAAAGGCGGCCGCGATCTGGCCTATTTGGCAGTGTTGCTCATCGAGCGCATGCGCGACGCCGAATCCGGCAATTTTCAGCCGCCGGCGGTCGCTTTCGCCGGCAGCATCGTCACCAAAGTCGCCTTCGAGCGCAACGCCCTTGAGGGTGCGCTGCGCGAACGCTATCCAACGATTCGATTCATCGAAGAGCCAGCCGATCCGGTGCGCGGCGCACTGTGGCGGGCCATGCGCGGCAGCTAGCCGGTTACTGCACCAGCGTGTGCCGCACCCCGGTGCTGATCGAGTCCAGCACCTCGCGCAGGCTGCGCACATCCGTCTCGCGCACCGTGTGGCGCGCGGGGTCCTCGGCCAGTGAGCCCAGCATCACCCGCGGATTCCAGAAGCGCATCGGGCTGGTCATGCGCGAGCGCAGCGAGGCATGCACCTCGCGCACTCCGGTGGCCGCAATGAACTCGCGCACATTGCTGCGCCGCACGCCGCCGCCGGCCATCACCGCTATGCGGTTGCCCGCGGCCTCCACCAGCCGCGCAATGGCCTCGGTTCCGTGCACAATGTCATGCTCGCCGCCAGAGGTCAGCACCCGGTCCGCGCCGGTGGCGATTACGTCCTCCAGCGCGCGGTCCAGGTCCGCGGTCACATCAAAGGCCCGATGGAAAGTCACCTGCATCGGCTGTGCGGCTTCCACGAGCTCCGCCGTGCGCTGCACGTCCACGTGCCCGTCCGGCGCCAGCACGCCAAGCACCACGCCGTCCGCGCCCAGTGCGCGGGCCTCGGCAATGTCGCTGCGCATCACGCGCATCTCGTCGTCGCTGTAGCAGAAGTCGCCGCCGCGGGGCCGGATCATCACATGCATGCGGATCGACACCGCCGCCCGCGCCGCGCGAATCAGGCCCGCGCTCGGTGTAATGCCGCCCTCGCGCAGCGAGGAACACAACTCAATCCGCTCCGCCCCGCCGGCCTGTGCGGCCAGCGCGGACTCCACGGAGTCCACACAAACTTCAAGGATCATGATGATCGAATCGACCTTGCCCGCCGGGCCGTGCCCGGAATATGCCCAGCTTACTTACCGCGCCGATCGTGTGCGCAATCCTCGCGCGCCAAAAATCAGACCGGCCGTGAGTGCATCATCTCATCTCTCCACCGGCAAGTGTTTGAAGGGGAAATGATTCTTTCGCCGCGCGTACTTAAATGTAATGACATTATCGAAAAATTTGACCGCATATTGCCTTAGTGATTTGTTCTGCTAAAAGGCTATGAATTTTCCATGAACCCCACCGTTTTCCCCAAACTTCTCTGCTTGAATGACTGAGGGGCAAGGCAGCTTTTGCCTCTTTTGCTTACTCGCAAGACCCCGGTTTTATCCCCTTGGTATGCGAACACGGTCAGTGCTGATCCGGGTCCGCCTGCGGACATCTCATCCCCTTTACCCTCAGATTCGCCCGACTTCATAAACGCAACCCACAACTCTGCACATGGAGCTTAAAGTGAAGCGTTTCTCCTCTCTTGTTCTCCTTCTTGCTGTTTTCTTGCTGGTGGCCACACCCGGTTTTGCGCAGTTTGAGACGGCCGCTGTCCTCGGCTTTGTGCGTGACTCCAGCGGCGCGCCCGTCGCAGGCAGCAGCGTCAAGCTCATCAACACCGCCACCGGTGTCGCCGTCACCACCACCACCGACAACCAGGGCCAGTATCAGTTCCCTGACGTGCATGTCGGCCACTACAAGATCGATGCCACCGCCAACGGTTTCAGTGACTCGGTCACCGACCCCTTCGCCGTCGACGTGGGCTCCCGCCAGCGTGTCGACGTTACGCTCAAGCTGGGCAGTGTTGCTGAAACCGTGACTGTCTCCGGTGCGGCCACACAGCTTGAGAGCGAGTCGAGCGATACCGGCACCATCATCTCCGAGCGCGAGGTCCGCGACCTGCCTCTCAACGGCCGTGCCTACGGCGATCTCATGGCTCTCGTGCCCGGCGTCCGCCGAAACAACCTCGAGAACCAGTCGGTCACCAGCCGCGACGCGTCGTTCAACGTCAACGGCCAGCGCTCGGAGTTCAACAACTTCCTTCTCGACGGCCTCGACAACAACGCCTACGGCACCTCCAACCAGGGCTTCTCCAACCAGGCCATTCCGCCCTCGCCGGACGCCATCAACGAGTTCCGTGTGGAGACCAACAATTACTCGGCTGAGTTCGGCCGCGCCTCCGGCGCCGTCATCAACGTCTCCATCAACAGCGGCACCAACCAGCTCCACGGCAGCGTGTGGGAGTATCACCGCAACACCGTGCTCAACGCCGACGGTCCGTTCCTGCCGCCGGTCAGCGCCGTCACCGGCAAGTCGCAGAAGCCCGTGCTCATCCGCAACCAGTTTGGCGGCGCGCTCGGCGGCCCCATCCTCCGCGACCGGCTCTTCTACTTCATCGACTACGAAGGCAACCGCCAGGTCCAGGGCAGCTACCAGACCGCGACCATCCCCACGGACCTGCAGCGCACCGGCACCTTTGAGGATACGCTGGGCAATCCCGTTCCCCTGCGCAACCCCGTCACCGGCACCGTCTACTCCGACGGCATCATTCCGCAGACGGATTGGACGCCGCTGGCCACGCTGGTCATCAACGCTCTGCCCGGCCAGAACGTTCCCGGCGCGGTCTCCAACAACTACGCTTCACTGCCTGTTGCCAGCCTCGTGGATGACAAGGGCGACGGACGCGTCGATTTCTTCCTCAGCCCCAAGACCACCATGTTTGGCCGCTACAGCGACCACCAGGGCAACATCGTCGATGCCTCGTCGATTCCCGGTGAGGCGGGCGGCGGCGGCAACGGCACCATTCACGTCTACAACCGCCAGATTGCGTCCGGCGTAACTCACACCTTCGGCGCCTCCTCGGTGCTCGATGCGCGTCTCGGCTTTACCTGGACCGAGGGCGGCAAGAGCCCATACCTCGTGGGCCAACAGAGCCTGAACGTGCAGGCCGGCATTCCGGGCCTGCCCACCGATCCCACCGTTGTCCGCGCACTAAGCTCGGAGAACGTGAAGAGCTATACCTCGTGGGGCGCGCAGGGTTCCAACCCGCAGTTCCAGAACCCCTTCGTCATCGATCCCAAGGTCAACTACTCGATCCAGAAGGGCCGCCACGGCATCAAGGTGGGCTGGGAGTTCATGTCCATCAATACTGAGGTCGACGACTTCAACCCCGTCTACGGTTCGGAGAACTTCAGCGCCGGCTTCAGCCAGTGCGTGGTCAACTCCGGCGGCACTTATCTCGACCAGTGCGACGGTGGTGCGGTGGTTCCCGTCAATCCCAGCGACAAGGCCGCTGCCGAGGCACCGTATCTTGCGGATTTCCTGCTCGGCGCGCGCAATACTTACCAGTTGAATAACTTCCGCATCGTCAACTATCACCAGATGATGGACTTCTTCTACGTCCAGGATGACTTCCGGCTCTCGCCCAAGCTCACCATCAACGCCGGCCTGCGCTATGAGCTGGTCACGCCGCAGTACGTGGACGGCAACCACCTGGCCAACTTCGATCCCACCACCAACTCGCTCATCCAGGCCAGCGGCGGCTCGCTCTATGACCGCGCTCTGGTGCACACGCCCAAGCTTGACTTCGCGCCGCGCTTAGGCCTTGCCTACCAGCTCACGCCCAAGACCGTGATCCGCTCGGCCTACGGCATCAGCTTTGACCAGTTCAACCGCGAGGGCGGCGAAAACCTGCTCGCCTACAACGGTCCTTACATCGTCAACTCGTCCATTACGCAGGTCTCTCCTTTCGCGCTGCCCTCCGCGGGCACGCCGCAGCCTCTCTGCACCGGCGACAACTACACCGGCTGCTTCCGTACCGTAGCCCAGGGCTATCCGGACAATTTCGCCGATCCCTCGCACTTCAGCACGCTGCTGGCGCAGACCCGCTACATTCCCAAGGACATCTCCACGGGCTATGTGCAGGCATGGCATCTCGATGTGCAGCGCGAAATCGCGAAGAACACCGTCCTCACCGCCTCCTATGTGGGTGAGCATGGCGTGCACCTCTGGGTGCTGGCCGACCAGAACCAGGCTGTGCCGAACCAGACCGGTCAGGCGCTCAGCCTGCAGGCTCGCCGCCCTATCACCAACTTCACTGGCATTGAAGTTTCTCTGCCGGCCGGCTTCCTGCGCTACAACGCTCTGCAGGCAAAGCTGGAACACCGCTTCTCGCAGGGCTTCTACCTGCTCAACTCGTTCACCTGGTCGCGTGCAATCGACAATGCCTCGGGCCACCTCGACACCAGCAACGGCGACAACTCCCGCGTGAACCTGGCCAACCTCAAAGGTGAAATCGGCGAGTCCTCGTATGATCAGCCGCTCAACGACACGCTTACCGTTGTGTGGGACCTGCCCTTCGGCCGCGGCCGTCTGCTCGGCGGCAGCGCTCCGCGCGCCGTCGACATGCTCCTCGGCGACTGGCAGCTCACAGCCTCCAACACCGCCACCAGCGGCCAGCCGGTGAATCTGACCTACTCCGAGTCGGCTGCCTTCGACGTAAGCGACCTGCTCGCCTATCGTCCCAACGTCTCCGGCAACCCAGTCAACTCCTCCAGCGCGCGCGTCAAGACCGCGACCGCGCTCACGGGCTTCCTCAACTCGGCCAATGTCAGCATTCCCACGGATGTAACCCATCCCTACGGCAATGCCGGCCGCAACTCGCTGCGCGACATGACCTACAATGAGCTCGACCTCGGCCTCCACAAGGGCTTCCACCTGTGGAGCGAGAAGTCTCTGCTCGATATCCGCGGCGAGGCCTTCAACCTCTTCAACCACGTCAACTACATGGCGCCCGATTCCAACCGCAGCGACGGCGGCTTCGGCTCCATCACTTCATCCTTCCCGCCGCGTCAGTTGCAGGTGGCCGCCAAGCTATCCTTCTAACCAAACGGGAGCAGTCCAGTATGAATCTCACACGGCGTCAGTTCTCAACGCTCACCGCCGGCACGCTCGCGGCCTCACTCACGCGCTCTCTCTGGGCGCGTGAGGTGGCCGCGCATGCGGGCAGCAGCCGCTACTTCTACTTCGCGCTCATCGCGGACACCCACATCATCGACAAGTTCTACATCCCCGGCAGCGAAAACGGCGTCGAGGACAACGAAAGCATCCTCGTCACCACTCCGCGCATGACCGCTGCGCGCGATCTCATCAACTCCCTCCACCCCGCCATCGAGCAGGTCTTCCTCATCGGCGATTACTTCCACAACTACCCGTCGACCGACTACGACTTCTACTTCAAGAACACCACCCGCCTCGACAACGCCAAAGCCATCAGCGACGGCTTCCGCATGCCCGTGCATCTCGGCTTCGGCAACCACGATTACGACGTGCGCCGCGTTCCTCGCGAGATGAGCCATCAGCTCTTCAAGGCCAAGTTCAACGCCGAGCCCTACATGGTCCTCGACTACAAGGGCTACAAGTTCATCCACCTGAATAATTTTCTCGGCAGCACGCAGGACAACAAGTCCGCCGACTTCAACCCCGGCATCGGCTCGCTCGGCGAGGAGCAGCTTCACTGGTTTGAGGCGCAGCTCGAGGAGCGCAAGCCCACCTTCGTCTTCATCCACTACCCGCTGCTCTCCGTGCAGGCCACAGAGTTCAAGGACTACGGCCTGCATCCGCTCCTGCGCACGCATCAGGACACGATCCAGCTTGTGGTCTGTGGCCACGTGCACAAGTGGATCGACTTTGCGCACACCTATGGCCCGCAGCACTACATCATGGCCGCCACGCGCTACGATCCCAATGCCTACATGCTCATGGAAGTCGACACGCACAGCGGCACCTGGCGCTTTATCAACGCCGACCTCGTCGAGTGGTCCACGCACTACGCCAGGCCCTACCACTCCGCCTGAGACGCACGCCCAGCACGCGCCGCTACGGCGCAGGATGATCCATGTTTCGGAAAATTTCCGTTCTTGCCCTTCTTTTCGGCGCGCTTGCCACGGCAGGCGCGCAGTCTTCTGCGCCGGATGAGCATCTGAAGCTCAATCAGATTCAGGTCATCGGCACCCACAACAGCTACCACGCCGGCATTGCGCCGGAAGAAGCCAAGCTCTGGCAGGAGCGCTCGCCCAAATCCTTCGCCGGTCTCGATTATCAGCACCAGCCGCTGCCTGCGCAGTTCGACGCGGGCGTCCGGCAGATCGAGCTTGATGTCTACGCCGATACCAAAGGCGGCCTTTATGCGCATCCGCTTGGTCCGCAGCTCGTTGCCCAGGCACATCTGCCGCCCGATCCGCCCTTCGACCCGGATGGCCTGATGCTCAAGCCCGGCTTCAAGGTCATGCACGTGCAGGATGTGGACTATCGCAGCACCTGCCAGCCCTTCGTCGCATGCCTTGAGCAGGTGCGCGCGTGGTCGCACGCGCATCCGAATCACATTCCCATCTTCATTCTGGTGGAGACCAAGCAGGGCGCGGAGCGGGACCGCCCTGGCCTGCACTTCACCGTGCCCGAGCCCTTCACGCCTGCCGTCTTTGATGCACTCGATGCGGAAATTCGTTCTGTCTTTCCGCCGTCGGAACTCATCACACCGGATGACGTGCGCGGCAGCTACGACACGCTCAACGCTGCCGTGCTCGCCGGCAACTGGCCCACGCTCGCCAGCGCCCGAGGCAAAGTCATCTTCTTAATGGATCAGCGTCCGGTCGGTCCGGTGTATCTGGAAGGGCACCCTTCGCTGCGCGGCCGCGTGCTCTTCACCAACTCCACGCCCGGCGCGCCGGATGCGGCCTTCATCGAGCGCAACGACGGTCCTGCATCGGATATCGAGAATCTCGTGCGCCAGGGTTATCTCATCCGCGCCCGCACGGACTCCGACACCCGTCAGGCCCGCACGGACGACACCACGACCCGCGACACCATGATGAAGAGCGGCGCGCAGATTCTCAGCACGGACTATCCGGTGAGCGAGCCAGCCCGCTGGCCCGGCCATTACTTCGTCGCGCTGCCCGAGGATGCCGTCGCGCTCTGCAATCCCGTCAACGGCCCGGCGGACTGCCAGGGCAAGCCGCTCAAGTAGCTAGCCGAGGAACGAAAGGTACGGGTTCGAGCCGAAGTTGCCGAAGTTCGGCAGCACGGTTCGAACCTGCCCATCGGCAAGCCCAAACCACCGCGCCAGCGTGCCGGCGTACTGATCCACGGCGGTCGTCGGAATCAGCCGTCCCGCGCCCACGTCGTTGGCCTGGTTCGCGCCGACAACCGGATACTGCCCGTACATGTCGCCGCCCTGCACCGCGCCGCCCACCACAAAGTGGTGGCTGCCCCAGCCGTGGTCCGTGCCGTCGCTGTTTGAGGTCAGCGTGCGCCCGAAGTCCGACGCGGTGAAGGTCGTTACCGAGTCGCCGATGCCCGCGGCGCTCATCAGCCCGTCGAAGTACTCGAGCGCCGCGCCAAGCTGCGACAGCAGCCGCGCGTGCTGCACTGCCTGGCCGTCGTGCGTGTCAAAGCTGCCCAGTTGCACGTAGAAGATCTGCCGCCGCACGCCCAGCGCTTCCCGTCCGGCGATAATGCGCGCCACCGTCTGCAGGGAAACCGCCAGTTGATTGTCCGCCAGCTTGTTGGTCATCGGGTCCAGGAACTGCGGCGGGTCGGGCACGCCCGTCGGCCCCGCCGGCGCCATCGCATTCACCAGCATGGCCTGCGCCTGGATCGATCGCTGCACCACAACCTCGTATTCCTTCGCGAACAGGTTCTGCTCATCCGCGCTCAAAATCGAGCTCAATGCGTTGGTGCCGGCCGCGGAGCCAAAGGGTGGCTGCGCCAGGCCGGAGATCGGAATAGGCCCGGCCGAGGTCACGTTGAGCTGATACGAAGTCTGTCCGGAGAGAAACAGCGCAATGCCGGCCGTCGAGATGCAGGTGAACATCGAGTTCGTGTTCATGCCCATGTTCTCGATCAGGTCCGCCACCGAGCCGCCCCAGCCCACATGCTCGCTGCTGCCGCCGTTGGAGGCGATGGCCTGCCACGCCGCCGTCTGGTCGAAGTGCGAGAAGAGCGAGTCCGGCAGCGGCACGGAGTTGGCCTGCACCTGCGCCTTGGTCGCGGGTGCAACCAGCGTGCCGGTATTCGCAATCACCGCCGCGCGCCCCGCGTTGAAGAGATTCTGCACGCCGCCCAGCGCCGGATTCAGCGCGAAGGTGCGTCCGCTTTGCGGAGTCTTGAGCGTAATAGGCAGCAAGTCCGCCAGAGGATAAGCCAGTCCCGGCGCGCCGGACCGCGCCGCCGTGAAGGCTGCAAACGAGTCCTGGTCGGTGGCGATCACCGTGCCGTGCCCGTCGTTGCCGCCCTGCAGAAAGACGCACACCAGTGCCTTGTAGTCCGTGGGGTTGGTCGTCTGCGCCATGGCCGCCAGCGAGTTCAGCCCCAGCAGCAGCGGGCTCGCCGAGATGCCCGCCATCGACGCAAACGATGCCGTGCGCAGAAACTGCCGCCGCGAGTGATTACAGGTGCATGTCTTCATTCTCGTTCTCCAGATTCTCGTCAGTACTGCGCCGCGAAGTCGGGCGAAGCTATCGTCAGGTAGATTGCCGTCTGCACGCGGGCCTTCAGCGCCGCGTTGATCGCATCCTGGTCGCCGGTCGGAATCGGAATCGCCTCTACTGCGCCCTCGATCTCGGCCCGCAGAGTTGAGCTCATCTCACCGGCCATCAGCAGCAGGTTGATGCGGTCCATCAGCGCGTCCGGCGTCGCGGCCAGTCCCATCTCCGTCCCGTAGTTCGCGTAGATGTCCGAGCCGCCGGTTGCATCGCTGCCGATCGCGTCCTGCATGTAGTTCAGGTAACCCACGACCGTCGTCACATTGGTCATCTGGAACTCGGGGCCTTCCAGTCCGGCCGCCTCGATGCTCGTGCCCGGCGGAACATAGTTCGGCGCGAACCAGTTGAACACCGTCGGAGAACGGAAGGGCATCTGCCCCAGCCCCCAGATCGGGTCTTCCGTGCTGCCCAGGTTATAGAAGCCGTTGCGCGACTGCGCCGTGAAGGCGCGCGCCCATTCCGTGTAGCGCAGCAACGCCTCGCGTACCTTGCCATACTGCGGATTCGCCAGGTCCGCCGCGGCATTGCGCGCTTCGGGATCGGTCAGGATCGCCGTGATCACGGCCTTCATGTCGCCGCGCACGCCGGAGCCATTGTTCTCGAACACCGCGGCCACGCGGCTGATATATCCAGGGCTCGGATTGCTCGTCACCAGGTGCTGGATCAACTGCTTGCACACAAAGGGCGGCACGTTGGGGTGGTTGAACAGCGTGTCCAGCGCGATCTTCAGGTCGCCTGTCGGGTCCGGCGAGCCGGAGGCGGGAATCGTCACCCCGAGGAAGTCCTTCTCTGCCGTCGAGTGATGGCTTGGGTACGCTGTCATCGGCAGCAGGTCTTCGCCAAAACCCGTGCCCACATACTCGCAGCAGTTGGACCACGCCGCATCCGACGTATCGCCCGGCACCTGCCAACTGAAGCCCGTAAATACCTTCGCCAACCCCTGCACGTCGGTGTTCGAGTAAGTCGGGATCGGCTGTCCGTTCCCGTCCAGCTGCTGGCGGGCGTCGTCGTTCAACTGCCACAGCCCGATGGTGAACAACTGCATCACTTCGCGCGCGTAGTTCTCGTCGGGGTCCGTCGTGGCGTTGCCCTTGTCGTTGCCCAGCATGGAGAGGAAGTTGCCCATCACCGGGTTCAGCGTCACATCCTCCAGCAGTGTCCGGAAGTTTCCGAACGCGTCCTTGCCCAGCAGGTCGTAGTAGTTGGCCTCGCCGCGCGGCATGTTCTCTACCTGCGGCGTCGATTCCGAGATCACGTATTGCGAGAGCAGGGCATAGGCCACCCGCTGCCGCAACTGGTCGCTCGCCGTCAGGCTCTGCTGCCAGAACTGGTTTTCGAGATAGACATCGCTCTGGTTGTTCTGCACAAACAGCGCCGCATTGCATTTCAGGTCGCCCGCCGCGCAGGCCGGGTTGTTCAGGATCAGAGCCTGCTCCACTGCGGGCTCGGCCATGGTCTGCGGCATGTTGAACTGCTCATTGAGCCACGCGCTGTAGCCAATCTGTGAGAGGTGCTGAATGTCGGAGTCCGTCGCGCCAAAGGTCGCCTGATCCAGGAAACGCGACGCATCCTCGAACGAAACCGGCGGCACCGGCACTGTACCCTGCACATCGGCAATCAGGTCGGCGGAGGTCGCCGGTCCGGGGCTCGGATTCAGCACCTGCAGATCCACGTTGCCCGGTTGTGTCGGCGTAATTGTCGCCGTCAGTTGTGTGCCGCTGTTGAAGGTCGTCGGCATCGACGCTCCGTTCATCAGCACCGTCGCGCCGTTGATGAAGTCCGAGCCCGTCAGCACCACCGTCGTCGCGGCCACATTCATCGTGTCCGGCGACGCCGTGTTGAGAATCGGAATCGGGTTCAGCACCGCGATATTGTGGTTGAGCGAAACCGTTGGGTTGTCCACGCTCACAATGCTCAACTGCACCACATTGGGCGAGGGCACCACCGGCGGTGCGGTGTAGGTAATCGACCCATCCGCGTTCGCCACTACCGTGCCAAGCTGCGCATTTCCGCCGGCAATGCCGTTGATCATCACATTCACCGCGGTATTGTTGGTCCCCGTCACCATCACGGAGAAGCCCAGCGTGTTGCGCACGCGCACATCGGAGCCCGCCGGCGTCTGCAGCGTCAACTGCACCTGCCCTGCGGATACCACCACCGGCACTGTCTTTGCATTGGCCGAGCCCGGATCGGGGTTTGCCACCGTCAGTGGATACGTACCCGCATTGGGCGCGGCAATCTCCGCCGCAAGCTGCGTGCCGGAGATGTAGGTCGTTGGCACGGCCGTGCCGTTCCACAAAATCTGTGCGCCATAGACAAACTGCGAGCCCGCCACCGTCACCAGCTCCGTGCCCTCGGCAAAGGCCGTCGGCGTCACGGTGTTGATCACCGGAATAGGATTCAGCACTGCCAGCGTCAGCGATCCCGGCGGATACTTCGCGTTCCCCGTATCGCTCGTGATCGTCACCGTGTTGGGCACCGGCACCACCGCAGGCGCGGTATACAGGCCGGTCGCGTCAATCGTGCCCACCTCGGCGTTGCCGCCCTGGATGCCGTTCACGTAATACGTGAGCGGAATACCCGTGATCTTCGCGTTGTTGCCGATCTGCATCTGCTGCGTCACGCGGATCGAGCTGGCGGGCGAGGTGATGGCCGCGTAGTAGCTCGGGTCGGTCACGGAGTAGCCGGAGCAGCCTGTCAGGAGGCTCAGCGAGCACCACAGGCAGGCTGCCATCAGCATCAGTTGGGGGAGGGGATTTCGTGCGTGTCGATCTCGCATGGTCTCTCCGGTCAGGACGGGGCAAGGTGTATCCCAGTGTGCCGCCGCATGCATTACGGCGTCGTGAACACGGGGAACGGATGCAGGCCGCCCGGCCTGCCGCAATCCAATCTGGTACGTCCGGGGAGAAGGGGAGGAGCAGGAGCCTGCTCGGTGCGGCGGCTCTCTGCGCGCCCACCCGCATCGGAGTGCATCGCCGCGCGCCTGACCCTCCGGCGGAGTCATGACCCTTCGCAGGCTCGCGGTACATATCCAATACAGGAGAACAGCTTCATCAAAGCACGGCCGCTCGCCGCAAGCGATTGCTAACACCAGCCCGAGTCACACAAAAGTAATGAGCGGCCCATAAGGGCCTCCCGCCAGGCGCGGTGCCGTATAGTGCAGTTGAGTTCAGTTGACCCCGATCATGAAGCCGCTCATCGCTTTCGCGCTCGTGGTCTTCTTTGCCTCGACCATCCCATCCTCGACGGCCCGAATCAAACGGAGTAGGCTTCCAGCCGGGCGGGCTGCGCTACCGCGGTCTGCAGGAGACTTTCCGATGCCCCAGCTCTCTGAGGCCAAAATCGCTACCCTCATCCCTACCGTCCCCGCCTGGCGCGTCGAGTCCGGCGAGTTGACCCGTACCTTCGGCTTTCCCGACTTCGCTGCCTCCCTCGCCTTCGTCAACCGCGTGGGAGAGGCCGCCGAGAAAGCCGGCCACCACCCCGACATCGACATCCGCTACAACCGCGTGCGCCTCGCCCTGGTTACCCACAGCGACGGCGGCCTGACCGAGAAGGACTTCGCCCTCGCCGCCACCATCGACGCCCTGCTCGCCTGATGCTCCCTGCCCCATCCATGCGCAGCATGGGGGGAAACCACGGCCTGATCCCAGCCACGAACAAAAATCCGGGGCCGGGGAGAGAGGCGAATGAGATGAGCGCATTTGCCAGCCCCCGCCCCGGCCCGCGATACTCGCCTTAGGCGCGTAAGCGCTGCATTTTCCCCAGGCGAGACATCTTTTGGAGCGTGAATTCCATACCGCGCGGCTCCTCCATAAGGAGTGCATCTCCGAGCCCGCGCAGACCTACCACTTCGAATTCGTCCTCGACGACCTCGAAACCTTCTCCTTCATCCCCGGCCAGTTCATCTCCGCCGTCGCTGAGGACCGCACCGGCCACGAGCAGACCCGCGCCTACTCGCTCGCTTCGGCCCCGCGTGGCAATCGCTTCGACCTCTGCCTCAACCGCGTCGAGGGCGGCTTCTTCTCCAACCGCCTTGCCGACCTGCCCGATGTCCCCATCGGCGGCCTCGTCCGTGTCTACGGCCCCAACGGCTTCTTCACCCTCCGCGAGCCGCTCACCGACTCGCTCCTCGTCGCCACCGGCACCGGCGTCGCGCCCATGCGCAGCATGCTGCAGCATCTTTTTCCGGAGAACGGTCCCGACCGCAGCAACGGCAAGGAAATCTGGCTCGTCTACGGCACCCGCCACGCAACCGAGCTCTACTACCGCGCCGAGTTCGAAACCCTCGCTGCCCGCCACGCCAACTTCCACTACCTGCCCACGCTCTCCCGCGCGGAAGACAACTGGACCGGCTTGCGTGGCTACGTGCAAGAGCACGTCGCGCGGATCGTCGAAGAGCGCATCGCGCGTTTTGGCGCTCCGCCGCCGGTCCAAAATCCGGCATTTGGGCCCGGCATCCCGCCCGCGCAGCTCACCTTCGACATCAACGCCTACGCCTGCGGCCTCAACGATATGATCACCGCCGTCCGCGACACCCTCAAGCGCTTCGGCTGGCACCGCAAGCAGATCGTCTCCGAGCGCTACGACTAGCGCGGTCGCATGCCATACTGGTGCGCATGCATCGCCCCGCCGCATCAGCGCGCAGCTTTACCCTCTCGGTCATCTTCATCGCCTATGCCACTGCGCGCATGCTTGAGATCGCGCAGCCTCCCATTTCTCGTACCGCCATCGTTGCACTTGATGTTCTTTCTGCGATGGCCTTTGCGCTCGTCGATGGCGCACGCCGTTACGGCCTGCGCGGCATTCTTGTCTTTGCCGGCATCTGTGCTGTCGTGGGCAATGTGATCGAAAACATTGGCGTCGTCACCGGCTTTCCCTTTGGCCATTACTACTTCGTCGAGTTGATGGGCCCCAAGCTTTTCCACGTTCCCGTACTGCTCGGTCTCGCCTACATCGGCATGGCTTACGTTTCGTGGGTGCTTGCGTGTGCCATCGCCTGCTCACATTGGATCGCGACGCCGTTTCTTGCCGCCTGCATCATGACTGCATGGGATCTCGCGCAGGATCCCGTCTGGGCCACCGTCCTGCACGGCTGGGTCTGGCGCGATGGCGGCGCGTGGTTTGGCGTTCCGCTCACCAACTATCTCGGCTGGCTTGGCACGGTGTTCTTTATCTATGTGCTCTTCGCAACCCATCTGCGGCACCAACCCAGAGCTGTAGGGACAAGCGCACCGGTATTCCCGGCAGTGCTCTTCTACGCGCTCTGCGGCGCGGGCAACGTCGCGCAGTGCATACCACACACATCGCCTGCCTTCGCCGCCGATCCTACCGGCAAGCTCTGGCGGGTCGAAGACATTCTGCACGCCTCCGCGCTGGTCTCAGTTTTCGTGATGGGTACGTTCGCGGCCCTTGCCTGGGCGCGAACACGAAAGAGAAGTCCGCGGCTCAGTCCGGCCGAAGCTACAGATTAAACAGCTCCCTTAGCCGCCGCGTCTGCGCCCGGCTCACCGGAATCTCCGTCTGCTTCTTGTCGTTCATGCGCAGTTGGTAGCTCGACTTGAACCACGGCACCACTTCGCGGATGTGGTTGATGTTCACCACGAATCCCCGGTGCGCCCGCCAGAACATCGCT
>DASZRQ010000168.1:0-1861 GCA_035549115.1 Occallatibacter sp.
GCCGGGCCTATCGTGGCGGGGTTTTTCAGGGCCGGAAGGACCCCCACAATCATGGCTCAATTCAATCTGCAACCCGCCGAACAGGAACTGCAGCAGTTGGCGGATCAGTGCTGGCAGCAGGCCGGCGAACGCGAACACGAACTGGAGCGCGCGGCCTTCGAGGCTGGTGCGGCCATCCGTAACGGAGAACATACGTTAGCCAATCTCGAGGCGGTCGTGCGCTGGAAGTCCGAGCGCGTGGTGCACTACCTGATTGCCAACAGCGAAGCGAAAATTCGCCAGGTGCTGGCGGTTGCCGCCAAAGCCGACTGCTCCACCCGTCAGGCTGTCGAGGCACTGATGGAACTGCGCGGCGTGGACCTGCCCATCGCCTCGGCGATCCTGGCCTGCATCCACCCGGACCGCTACAACGTGCTGGACTTCAGGACGCTGGAAGCAATCGGGCACGAGCGGCACAATGTCGAGTTCTACACCGAGTACGTTGCCTTTTGCCGCCGCCTGGCCGAAAAGGGACTGGTGAAGCCGCAGGCCGATCTGCCCGGCCCCACGCCGCTGCACGCGCTGGAACGCGCGCTGTGGGAGTGGTCGCGGGTGCGCGCCGGACAGAGGGAGCTGGTGTAAGTGCTTCAGGGCGAGCGGCAACCGGTATCGGCTGGCTGCCGTTCGCCTCGAACCTTGGGCGCGATAGAATCCAGTCTGTGAGCCACTCGTTTGAAATTGGCCCGGTGCGCGTGGGAGAGGGCAAACTTTTCCTTATCGCCGGGCCCTGCGTGATTGAGTCCGAGGCGCATGTGCGCCGCATGGCCGAAGCCATCCAGCGCATGACCGGCGACCTTGGCATCCCGTACATCTTCAAAGCCAGCTTCGACAAGGCCAACCGCACCAGCGTCAAGAGCTTCCGCGGGCCTGGGCTGATCGAAGGCACGCGGATTCTGGGCCGTCTGGCGCAGGACACCGGCCTGCCCGTGCTCACCGACGTGCACGAGCCCGCGCAGTGCGGCGTAGCCGCCGAAGCCGTGGATGTGCTGCAGATTCCGGCGTTTCTCTGCCGCCAGACAGACCTGCTCGTAGCCGCGGGAAAGACGGGGCGGGCAGTGAACATCAAGAAGGGCCAGTTCGTCGCGCCGTGGGATATGAATCATCCCGTCGAAAAGGTGCGGTCCACGGGGAATGAGCGGGTGTTTCTGACGGAGCGGGGCGCGAGCTTCGGCTACAACACGCTGGTGGTGGACTACCGTTCGCTGCCGGTGATGCGGCAGATGGCCCCGGTCGTCTTCGATGGTACGCACTCGGTGCAGCAGCCCTCGGCGGCCAATGGCGTGAGCGGGGGTCAGCCGGAGTTCATTCCGCTGCTGGCGCGGGCCGCGGTGGCGGCGGGAGTGGATGGGCTCTTCCTCGAAGTGCACGACGACCCGGCGCATGCCAGGTCCGACGGGGCTAACGCGCTGGACCTCAAGAACCTGAAACCGCTGCTTGAAACCCTACTCGCCCTCCACGCCGCCGCGCAGAAGTAAGTACAGCGCACGCAACTTTTGCGGTCACGGGAGCGCCACTTTCTTGAGGGCTGAGGTAGCTGCGCAGCCGTCGCAGCCGCTCTTTTCCCGCTCGCGGTTTTATCCATATCCCCGGCCCTCACAAACAAGGGACCGGAGGCACCCTCGATATGGCCACTGGAATTTGCGGGCCTTTGCATGGCACCGCTCAAGCCGTGCCCCGGCACAAAAACCTGATTCGGGGACGATGAGCGGAAACTCTGTTTATGCGCGGGCGAGGGTCGGGGCGATGAGCTCGCTGACGGATTTTTCGCCGGGCATGAGGCGGGTGAGGGTGAGGACGGTAATGTCATCCTCCTGGCCAAAGT
>DASZRQ010000169.1:0-22953 GCA_035549115.1 Occallatibacter sp.
GGCATTGTGGAGCGGCTGCTGGCGCTGGAGCACCTGCTCGAGGAGCATCCCTGGCACCGGGAACGGCTGACCATGGTGCAGATTGCCGCGCCAAGCCGCACGCGCATTCCCGCATACGACGATCTGCATCACCGCGTGAACGCGGAGGTGGACCGCATCAACCAGCGGTTCCAGACGGCGCGGTGGAAGCCGATTGTGCTGATTGAGCGGCAGTGCAGCCACAGCGAAGTGGACCGCTGGTATCGCGCGGCGGATTTGTGCCTGGTGACCTCGCTGCACGACGGAATGAACCTGGTGGCGAAGGAATTTGTGGCCGCGCGCGACGACGAGGACGGGGTGCTGATTCTGAGCAAGTTCACGGGCGCGGCGGTGGAGCTGCGCGATGCGCTCGTGGTTAACCCGTATGACATTGCGGGCGTGGCCGAGGCGATGCACCGGGGCCTGGAGATGGAACGCACGGAGCGGCAAGACCGTATGCTGCGCATGCGGCGGCAGGTGATGGAGTACAACATCTACCGCTGGGCCGCGAGCGTGATGAAGGACCTGAGCGAGATTCGGCTGGAGGATGCATCGGAGGCGGGCACGGGGCTGCCCGTGGCCGCAGCGCCGCCGGAGATGGCGCAGAGCAAGCTGGCTTAAAGAGAGCGCGGTTTTGACAGACAACACCACGGAAAAACTGGACGCATTTTTCGCGGCGCTTGCAGAAGCGCCGCAGGCGCTGCTGCTGCTGGATTACGACGGCACGCTGGCGGGGTTTCGCGTGGACCGCTTCAAGGCGCGGCCATGGGCAGGCGTGACGGAACTGCTGCGGCGCATCGAGGCGCAGGGGCGCACGCGGATCAAGGTGATTACGGGGCGGCCTCCGGAGGAGATTCCGGCGATGCTGAAGCTGGCGCAGCCGGTGGAGGTGTGGGGTCTGCACGGAGCCGAGCGGCTGCATCCGGACGGGCGGCGCGAACTGGAAGAGCAGGGGCCCGCGGTGCGGCAGGCGCTGGAGGATTTGCGGAAGAAGCTGCACAGCGACGCGCTGGGCGGACTGTTCGAGGACAAGCCGAATGCGGCGGTGATGCACTGGCGCGGTCTGGCTCCGGCACAGGCCGAAGAGGTGAAAGCCCAGGTGATGGCGCTGTTTGGGCCGCTGGCGGAGATGGATGGGCTGCGGCTGCTGGACTTTGACGGCGGCGTGGAACTGCGCGCGGGCCGGGACAAGGGCGGGGCCGTGGAGCAGATCATCCGCGAGAACGATGCCGGCGCGGCGGTGACGTATCTGGGCGACGACCTGACGGATGAGGCGGCGTTTCGCGCGGTGAATGCGGCTAAAGGGCCACACCTGAGCGTGCTGATGCGGCGCGTGGAGCGCATGACGGATGCGGATGTGTGGCTGAAGCCGCCGGAGGGCGTGCGGATGTTCTTGCGGCGGTGGGCGGAGAACAGGTGAAGGCTTTACTGCCGAGATGGCAGAGGCAGAAGGCGCGCACGGGTGCGCTTCGGATCAATGGTCAGAAGTGCGCCCGCCTCAAGCTCTGTCTGCATCTGCTGCAGCGCAGCGACAACGATTGAACCGATGGCCTCGATATTGAGATCCACGGCTCGAATCTGAACGACACTGGGTTTGTCCTTGCCTGTGGCTGCCAGAATGGCACTGAAATCGAGATCGTGCGTCAGGACAACCCAGCCATGATTTGCCGCGAAAGTGAAGATCGCAGGGTCGGGAGCATTCGCCGGGCCCAGTGAAGACCAATGCGCGGCCTCGATTCCGCATGCGGCCAGGAACTCGACCCATACCGGAGACAGGTTCATGTCCACGAGCAGTTTCATGCTCAGGCCAGAACGATCTCACGTTCTTCCGCAAGCCACGCGGCGTAGCGCAGTGCCTGCAGAATGTCTTCGCGCTCAAGGTAGGGGTAGAGTGCGAGGACCTCATCGATGGAGTGGCCCGCGGCGATCTGATTGACGAGCGTGCCGACGGTGACGCGCATACCGCGGATGCAGGCCTTGCCGCCCATGATCGCCGGGTCCTGCGTGATGCGGTCGAGGTGGCTCATGTGCTCTCCTCTTGCTCAGAGTGTACCCATGGTAGCCGCTCCCGGATAAAGATGCCAGTTACTCGCGGCCGCGTTTGCGGATTTCAATGTTGAGGCGCTTGATCTTCTGGTTGAGGGTCGAGAGCGGGATGCGGAACTGCTCGGCGGCTTCGGTCTGGTTGCCGTTGCAGCGCTCCAGCTTCTCGACGATGATGCGGCGCTCGATGTCCTCGAGGATGTCGAAGAGCGAGGCGTTGGGATTGTGCTCGAGCAGCGCGTCCTGGAAGCTGCGGCCGGTGATGTGGCCGGGGAGCAGGTCGGAGCCGATGATGGGGCCGGAGGAGAGGACGACGCCGCGCTCGATGCAGTTCTCAAGCTCGCGGACGTTGCCGGGCCAGTCGTAGTCGACGAGGGCGCGCATGGCGTCGGACGAGAGGCGGCGCGGGGCGAGGCCGTTTTCACTGGCGTAGAAGTCGAGGAAGTACTGCGCGAGCAGGGGAATGTCTTCGCGGCGGGCGCGGAGGGGCGGCAGATCGACGGTGATGACGTTGAGCCGGTAGAAGAGGTCTTCGCGGAAGCGGCCATCGCGGACGGCCTGGCGGAGATCGACATTGGTGGCGGCGAGGATGCGCACGTCCACCTGAATTTCCTGGATGCCGCCGAGGTGCATGAAGCGCTTGTCCTGGAGGACGCGCAGAATCTTGGCCTGCGTGTCCATGCCCATGGTGGCGATCTCGTCGAGGAAGAGCGTGCCGCCGTTGGCGACCTCAAAGAGGCCCTTCTTGGATGCGACGGCGGAGGTGAACGCGCCCTTGACGTGGCCGAAGAGGGTGGACTCAAGCAGCTCCGAGGGCATGGCGCCGGTGTTGATGGGGACGAAAGGCTTGTCCTTGCGCGGCGAGTTGGCGTGGATGGCCTTTGCGATGACTTCCTTGCCGGTGCCGCTTTCGCCCTGGATGAGCACGGTAGAGCGGGACGGGGCGACCTGCGCGACGAGATCGAAGACGCGCAGCATGGAGTCGCTCTTGCCGACGATGTTGGTGAAGTTGTAGCGCTGCTTGAGGGTGCGCTTGAGCTGGAGATTTTCTTCTTCCGCGCGATGGCGGGCGACGGCCGAGCGAATGTCGGCCATGAGCTTTTCATTGTCCCAGGGCTTCTGGACGAAGTTTTCCGCGCCGGCGCGGATGGCCTCGACGACGTTGTCGACGGTGCCGTAGGCGGTGATCATGATGACCGGCGTCTCGGGCTGGCGCTCCTTGATCTGCGGCAGCAGCTCAAGGCCGCTCTGGCCGGGCAGGGCGAGATCGAGAAGGATCAGATCGAAGTTTTCAATTTCAAGGATGCGCAGACCCTGCTCGCCGTCGCTGGCGGTGCGCACGCCGTAGCCTTCGAGGGTCAGCAGCACCTCGAGCGATTCACGAATGCCCGCCTCGTCGTCAATGACCAGAATGCTGGCGCCGCCGGCGGAGAGGGGAGGTGCGGAGAGATGCAACGACTGCTCAACTTCAGACATGTACGGTCTTCCTTAGCAAGGGGAACTCAAGGTGGAAGGTGGTGCCGGCGCCTATGGCGCTCTCTACATGAATTTTTCCTGCATGTTCCTGAATAATTCCGTAGGAAACGGAAAGGCCAAGGCCGGTGCCGCGGCGCTCGCCGGGTTTGGGCATGGTCTTGGTGGTAAAGAACGGGTCGTAGATGCGCTTGAGATGCTCGGGCGCGATGCCGGAGCCCGAATCGGAGACGATGGCTTCAACGTGGCCGTTGGCCAGCGTGGCCACGCGCAGCTTGCCGCCACCGGGCATGGCTTCCTTGGCATTGAGCAGGAGATTCAGGAAGACCTGCTGCAGCTTGCCGGGGTTGCCGTGGATGGGCGGCAGATCGCCGGCTAGATCGGCATCGACTTCAATCTGCGCGGTCTTGAACTGGTGCTCCAGCAGGGAGAGCGTGTCGCGGATGACCTGGTTGAGATCGGTCTCGCGAAACTCGGTGGTGGAGGTGCGCGAGAAGTTGAGCAGGCCGTTGGCGATCTCGGAGGCGCGGAAGCTCTGCTGGGTGATCTTCTCGAGCACGGGGCCGAGGCGCTGGTCGCCGCGCATCTGCTTGGAGAGCATCTGGGCGTAAGACGAGATGACGGCGAGGGGCGTGTTGATTTCGTGGGCCACGCCGGCTGCCAGCAGGCCGATGGAGCTGAGCTTGTCGGCCTGGGCAAGCTGGTTTTCGAGCGAGATGCGCTCGGTGATGTCGTCGACGAGGACGATGCGGCCGACGGCGACAAAGTCGCGGGAGAGCAGCGGCGCGACGGCGACGTTGACGGTGCGCTGCTCGCCGGCGCGGGTGATGAGCGGGAACTTGTAGAGATGGTGCACGCCGGACTCGTTGCGGAAGGAATCGAGGGCGTCGGCGAATTCCGCGGGGAAGACCGCGCGCATTCCCTGGCTCAGGGCCTCGCCGCGGCTCAGCGCATACATGGCTTCCATCTGCGCGTTCCAGCTCTCGATGCGGTCGTCGAGATCGAGGGCGAGGATGCCGACGTTGATGGACTCGACGATGTTCTCGTTGAACTCCTTCAGGCGCTCGAACTCGGCGATCTTGTCTTCGAGGCGGGCATAGAGGCTGGCGTTCTGCAGGGCGATGCCGATGTAGCTGGCGAGAGACTCAAGCAGCTCGACATCCTCGCTGGAGAGGAAGTCGCCGCCCACGGTGCGGCCGAGGCCGATGACGGCGATGGTGCGCGTCGAAGGGCCATCCTGCACGCGGCAGGGGAGGTAGTAGTTGAGGTCGAGCAGGGCGGCGGTGCGGCGCTGCGAGTCGGTGAGGTGCAGGGCCTGCTCGGCGTTCTCCAGGAAGATGTGGGAGTGGTCCGTGGCCTGATCGAAGTTGAGGAAGCTGAAGTCGAGGCCGGCGGAGTCCGCGCGCCCCTGAGCGATGGCCGTCTCCGGGGGCAGGCCATGCGAGGCCGCTAGGCGGAGGATTCCGGGCTGCTCCGCGGCAAGGAAGACGGCGACGCGCGAGACCAGCAGGGTGTAGGGCAGGCGATCGACGATGGAGGCGAGCAGGGCGCGGAGATCGGTCTCGGAGCTGAGGCCGCGGCCGAACTCGACGAGGGCCTTGCGGTAGTCGTAGCGCTGGCGGTCGAAGGCGCGATCGACCCATCCCTGGACGCGGCGCTTGAGGGGATCGAAGATGGCCGCGGTGATGAGGATGGCGATGACCAGAGCCCACTCGCGCATCTGGCTCATGGTCTCCGGCAGGCGGGTGTGCACGACTTCAGCGATGAGGGCGATGATGCCGAAGTAGCCGCCGAGCAGCAGCCCGGTGGCCAGCGTGTACGCCACGCCGCGCTTGAAGATGAGGTCCGTATCCATGAGCCTGTAGCGCACGATGGCCCAGGCGAAGGTGAGCGGCAGAAAGACCAGCGAGAGGCCTGCGAGCTTGGTGAGCAGGCTGGGCATGCGCCAGTCAAAGAGGAAAGGGATGGCATAGAGCAGCGTGAAGGGCAGCACCGCGAGCAGCGCGCCGCGGGTGAGCCACTTGAGCTGCTGGCGCAGCAGCGGCGTGCCGGCGCGGCGATAGCTGTTCAGGAACAGCACGGCGGCCAGCACATAGAACGCCGCATCGTAGCCGGTGCCGATCTGATCCAGCCGGTGCTTGAGCAGGCCGGTGGCTTCCCAGAAGTTGTAAGCGTAGATCCAGAGGCCGAAGAGGAAGATGCCCGGCGCATAAACGACCGGCAGCAGCATACGGCGGACGCTGCGGATGCGCTCCTCAGGGAAGCTGAGGGCGAAGTGCAGGAAGAGCGCGGGCTGCAGCGACTCGGCGAGGACGTTGAGCCAGAAGACGGTCTTGTCGAGCGTGTCCCACGCGCCGGTGTACTTGAGCGCGTTGAGCGCGAAGGAGACCAGGCAGAAGAGATAGAAGTGCGTGGCGCGGGGCGCGGTCCAGCGGCGGAAGAGGACATAGAGGCCGATGGCGAGATAGATGAGGCCGATGAGGCGCAGGGCCTGCTGCACGCTGCGGTCGGGCGGGACGGGCGCGATGTCGATGGGCGCGTCGAGGCGAATGCCCTCGCGGGTGATGTAGTAATGGGCGCGGATGTAGACGCCGGTGCGGTAGAGCTCACGCTCCAGATCGGAGACGTGCACGACTTTGGTGTCGTTGACGGCGGTGAGCAGGTCGTGGGGCTGAATGCCCTCGCGGGCGGCCGGGCCATTGGGGAGAACCTTGACGGCGACAAGTCCGCCGGGAGCTTCGGTCCACCAGACGCCATCGTCAGGCTGCTGGAACCGGCTCTCCTGCCGGAAGTTCAAGACCGCAAGGAACACCAGTCCGACCGTGGCCACGGCCAGCAGCGTCGCCTGCAAGCGGTTGAAGAGACTCGTCTCCATCGGGGGAGCACCTTACGCCAACACAAACACGAAGCACGCCGCATGCCACGCGGAGGAACTGGGGAGGTCCTCCGGTTACGTGCGGCAATCCTTCAAAGAATCTGTTAGATACAGACGGACCGTTTCCGGGAAGGTCATGCAGGGAAAGGGGCCGTCCATGTGGAAAATGCAAAAATGCGTAACCGTGATCCATCTTACGGAATTCACCTACGATAAACGGTATCTCATCGCAGGGGGATCACTTGCGGTACGCAAGATAGTCTACTCCGGTTCCACCCAAAAAATTAGTTGAAATCTAATGAAGTGGACTGGGCCGCGGGCGACCGGGACGAGAGGGGAGTTCAGCGCTGGCCGTAGGTGGCTTTGGGGCCGTGCTTGCGCAGGTAGTGATGGTCGCTGACGTGGGTGGGGATGGGGCCCGCGGAGCTGTTGAGCAGCACAGTGCGGAAGGCGAGGCGGGCGATGTACTCGAGGCAGTCGGCGTGTTCGACGGCGTCGGCGGCCGATTTGCCCCAGACAAAGGGGGCGTGGCCGGCGACGAGGACGCCGGGAACGGCGACGGGGTCGAGATTTTCCGCGCGGAAGCGGCGCACGATGACCGCGCCGGTATTGCGGACGTAGCCGGTGGCGACCTCCTCGGCGGTGAGGGGATCAGTGACGGGGACAGGGCCGTGGAAGTAGTCGGCGTGGGTGGTGCCGAAGCAGGGAATGGGACGGCAGGCCTGGGCCCAGGAAGTGGCGAACTCGGAGTGGGTGTGGACGACTCCGCCGATCTGGGGGAACTCGCGATAGAGGAGGGTGTGGGTGTCGAGGTCGCTCGAGGGGCGGAGCTTGCCTTCAACGACAGTGCCGTCGAGATCGGTGATGACGAGGTCGGCGGGGGTCATGGTGGCGTAGTCGACGCCGGAGGGCTTGATGACGACCAGAGGCTGGGTGCCGGAGCGGTCGATGGCGCTGGCGTTGCCGAAGGTGTGGGGCGCGAGGCCGCGACGGGCGATCTCCTGGTTGGCGCGGAGGACCTGGGAGCGAAGTTCTTCGAGGAGCATGACGGCGATCCTGCGGGGTGGTTCCCGGAAAGCGTTTACCAAACGAGTTTAGCAGGTGCCACCCGCGGTGGGGCTGCTGCTCGCTTTTCGCTCTGGCATCCTTCCCCGGTCCCCAAAGGCTAGGGACCGGGGGCACCCACACTCGGCTTGATCATGCGGTGGCGGGCGAGAGATCGGGGAGGTGCATGGATGCGGCCGACGATGCGGCGAGGCGTTTGACGCTGAGCACGGTGATGTCGTCTTCCTGGCCGAACTGCTCGGCGGCGGAGACAATTTCGGCGGCGGGCCGGGAGGCGATGGCAGCGGCGCGCTCGAAGCCGAAGAGCTCGCCGGTTTTCGAGCGGGCCTCGACGACGCCGTCGGTGATGAGCGTGAGGCGGTCGCCTTCCGCGAGGCGCAACGTGGTTTCGCCGTAGCTGGCGCTGGCGCTGAGGCCCAGCGGCAGGCCGTTGGCCACGGCCACTTCGCGGCCGTTGAGATAGGGCGCGAGGTGTCCGGCGTTGGCGGCGGTCACGGTTCGCATTCGGGCTGGCGAAACGGGCAGCAGGGTGCGGCAAAACCTTTGAGCGGGCTGTAAACTTGGCCTGCCGGCGCCCGTCTACCTGAGTGATGGCGACCAGCACAGCATTGGAACCCTTCAGCATGGCAATTGCGCACGAGAATGCCGCGGAGGAGTTTGCGCAACTGGTGACGAGCCATCGCCCGCAGATCTACCGTTTTCTGCTGGCCTCCACGCGCGACCCTGATCTGGCGGAGACGCTGACGCAGGAGTGCTTTCTGAAAGCACATCGCAACTGGGCCAGCTTTCGCGGGGACTCGACGGCGATGACGTGGCTGATGCGGATTGCGATCAATCTGCAGAAGGACCACTGGCGGAACCGGCGGGCGCAGTTCTGGCGGCTGACGCGGACCAACGCCGTGGACGCGGCGGAGGCCAGCGACTGGCTGCCGAGCGGGGAGAGCAGCCAGGAACAGCGGCTGCTGGCGCAGGAGCGGGTGAAGCAGGTGTGGCGCGCGGTGGATACGCTGAGCGAACGGCAGCGGACGGTGTTTCTGCTGCGGTTTGTGGAAGAGCTGGAGCTGAGCGAGATTGCGCAGGCGACCGGATTGAGCGAGGGAACGGTGAAGGCGCATCTCTCGCGGGCGCTGATGCGGGTGCGCACGGAGGCGGGGAGAACACGATGAACTGGCTGGGACACAAGACGAAGGCCGAGGATGCGGCCCTGGAAACACAGATGGACGAGCAGGAACTGCTCGATCCGGCGCTGCGGCAGACGCTGAGCGCGTTCAAGGACAGCGTGCATGCGTGGAGCGAGGCGGAGTTGAGCAAGCCGCGCATGGTGCGCTCAGTGAGCCAACATCGCAGGCGGGTGCTGGTGGGCTGGGGCCTGGCGGCGGCGCTGCTGATCGGCACAGGCGGGACAGGCGTGTACGAGTATCAGCAGCATCAAGCGGCCGTGCTGGCGGCGCAGCAGCAACTGCGGCAGCAGGAAGCGGCCGAGAAGGCGCGGCTGAAGGCCCAACGGGAAGAAGAGCTCTTTGCCAGCGTGGACAGTGCGGTTTCGCGCGAGGTGCCTCGCGCAATGGAACCGCTGGCGATGCTGGCCGACGGAACAGAAGGAAATCAATAGACGCGGCAGCAAGCCGCGCGGGAACACTGGAAATCAAGGAGCATCGAAATGAGGGGAATGAGGAGTGTGCGGTTGGGGCTCGCAATGGCGGGCCTGATGATGGCGGGCGCGGCGTGGGCCCAGGGGCCAGGACCGGGCATGGGGCCGATGGGTGAGCATCGGCCGCCGATGGAGCGGGCTTTTGTGGGCCATGGCGCAGAGGGCCGCTGGTGGAAAAATCCGCGGATTGTGGAGCGGCTGAAGCTGACCGACGAGCAGTGCAAGGACTTCGACCAGATTCTGCTGGACCACAAGGAAAAGCTGATCGATCTGCGGGCGAACCTGGAGAAGGCGGAGCTGGTGATGGGGCCGCTGGTGAGCGCGGACCAGCCGGATGAGACGAAGATTCTGGCGCAGATCGATAAAGTGGCGGCGGCGCGGGCGGAGCTGGAAAAGGCGAATGCGCGCTACCTGCTGGCCCTGCGCGCCAAGCTGACGCCGGAGCAGTGGAAAGAGATGCAGGAGATGCGCAAGGAGCACATGCGCGAAGGCTGGGAGGGACATCGGGACAGAATGCGCGATGGCGGCCATGGCCCCGGCGGACCGGGAGCAGCGCCTCCTCCGCCCGGACCGGGACCGACGGGCATGCTGGATGACGATGGCGGACCGGGGCCCGACGCTCCGGCGCCGGGAGCAGCCCAGTAAGGGCGGACCCGCACAGAGTTTGGCAGAGAGCAACTGCGGTTGTTGTTCACACCGGTGGCGGCATGGGGGTTCTCCCCCTATGCCGCCGATTTTTTTGTGCGCGCAGATCGGGGCCGGCGCGCGGCTCTATCTGACTGGCGCGCCGACGAACGCACCGCAGCACAATGCGACAGCAACTGACCGGCAGCGGCACAGAGTTTGTGCGGATAGAAGACAGAGTTGGCGGAGACCGGACAACATGCCGAAAAGCGCGACAGGAAAAAATGACTAAAGTCCCGCCGCGAGGGACCGATGAAGGGTGCAGATGCAAGGACGCCCGCCGGAGACGGCGATGGAACCGGACAAGGCGGCAGAAAGCCGCGCAACCGGACGCGAGCGACAGCATCGGAAAAAGGAGCACCTCCATGGCCCTCGGCGTATTGAACAACCTCTCGGCGATCTACGCGGAGAACTACCTGAACAACACGAACAGCAGCCTGCAGACGGTTCTGCAGCAGTTGTCCTCGGGCTCGCGCATCAACTCCGGCGCGGATGACGCAGCCGGGCTGAGCCTGGTGAACGGACTGGCGGGCAACTCGGCGGCGCTGACGCAGTCGACCACGAACGCCACGGAAGGCGTGGGGCTGCTGCAGGTGGCCGACGGCGCGCTGTCGCAGGTGTCGAGCCTGCTGAATCGCGCGATCACGCTGGCGACGGAGGCCTCGAACGGTACGCTGAACGCCTCGCAGGAGGCCGCGGCGAACCAGGAGTATCAATCGATTCTGGCGGAGATCAACAACATCGGCTCGACGACGACCTATAACCAGGTGCAGGTGTTCTCGGGGGCGCAGGCGGGCGTTTCGATCTATACCGGCGACTCCTCAGCGACGGGCGCCTCCGTGGACAACCTCTACTTTGCCAAGCTGACGGCGGCCAGCGTGGGCGACGCGGGCGGCAGCGTGCAGCAGAGCAATGCCGGGCAGTTTGTCGATCTCTCGGCGGATGCGGCGGGGCCGGTGCTGAGCCAGGCGGCGACGCAGGCCGATGCCATTGGCGGCACAGGCATCGTGTTCACCATCACGAATCCCGATGGCACGACGAGCACGCTGACCACGAATGCAACGACGGTGGCCGGACTGATTCAGGAGATCAACAAGGACGGCATTCCGGGCGTGACGGCGAGCTTTACCACGGCGGCGGCGGTGGGCGACACCACAGTGGCCGGCGGCGACACGGGCATTCTGCTGACGAATACGAATGCCAATGTGGCGATTACGGCGACCAACGCCGAGGTGACGGATACGACGACGGGCGCGACGACCTCGAACTACACGTCGACGGCGGCGACCACGACGATCACCTATGTGACGGCGACGGGCGGCGACAAGTCAGCGGACCTTTCAACGACGGACCTGAGCACGGCGGGCAATGCGCAGAATGCGCTGGCGGTGCTGAACAACGCGATTACGTATGTAGCGGCGCAGGATGGCTACATCGGCGCGCAGATCAACACGCTGAACTCGGTGAGCCAGGTGATGAGCACGCAGCAGGAGAACATTGTTTCGGCGCAGAACGCGATTCAGGCGACGGACTACGCTTCGGCCACCTCAGCGCTCTCGAAGTACGAGATTCTGACGCAGACGGGCATCTCCGCGCTGGCGCAGGCCAACAGCGTGCAACAGGAAGTGACCAAGCTGCTGCAGTAAGCAGCGAGGGCTGAGCAGGACCAGCAGAACTGAAGTGTTTTGACGACAACCCAGGGACAGGGCGGCGGCAGAGACGAGGGTCTCTGCCGCATTTTTTTGCAGGCTACTGCGGCAGTGCCTGTGTGCCGTCGATGGTGAATGCCGCTTCGGATTTGGCGGAGGTTTCCTGGGGCTGCGCGCCGCCGATGCTGAGCGTGTATTTGCCGGCGAGGATTGCGCGGTTGCCCTGATCGTCGACGCTGGAAAGCGAGCGGGGATCGATGTGGAGGGTGACCTCGCGGCTGCCGCCGGCGGGGATGCGCACGCGCTCAAAGCCGACGAGGGAGTGGATGGGGCCATCCTTCTGCGGCGTCTTGAGGTAGGCTTCGACGACCTCGTCGCCGCCGACGGTGCTGGTGTTGGAGACGGTGACAGTGGCGATGAGCGGGTCGCCGGCCTTGAGGGAATCTGAAGAAAGCTTCACTGGGCCGTATTTGAAGGTCGAGTAGCTGAGGCCGTAGCCAAAGCCCCAAAGCGGCTTGCCGGTGAAGTAACGGTAGGTGCGGTTCTTCATCGAGTAATCGGTGAAGGGCGGAATGCCGTCGAGCGAGGCGTAGAAGGTGACGGGCAGGCGGCCGGCGGGGTTGTTGAAGCCGGCGAGGGTGCGGGCGATGGCGGCACCGCCCTCGACGCCGGGATACCAGGCTTCAAGGATGGCGGCGGCGTGCTGGCTGGCCCAGTTGAGCGCGACGGCGCTGCCGCTCTGCAGGACGACGACGAGGGGCTTGCCGGTGGCGGCGAGAGCTTCCAACAATTTTTGCTGGGGCGCGGGCAGGTCGAGGCTGGTGCGGTCGCCGCCGTCGAAGCCGTCGATCTTGATGCGCATTTCTTCGCCTTCCAACTGCGGCGAGAGGCCGACGAAGGCGACGACGACATCGGCCTGTTTGGCCTGCGCCACGGCTTCGTCGAGCTGGGCCTGGGCGGGCGCTTCCCACTTGAGGGTGACGCCGCCGCCGGCGCGATCGCCGGAGTGCGAGTACTCAAGCACGAACTCATGCGATTTGGTGTCGGCGAAGTCGACGGGGATGGATGGGATGTGGGGGAAGTCCATCACGGGCGGCGCGGTGGGCGAGGCTCCGGGCGCGGCCTTGAAGCCGCCCATGGAGGAGAGATCGTGGCCGGCGCGCAGCGAGCCCTCGCTGATGACCTTGCCGTCGAGGAGCAGGCGATAGCTTTCTTTCGGCGAATACGGGAAGCTATCGGCAGGCTCAAGGGTGAAGACGTAGTGGCCGGCGGCGGGCGGGGTGAGCGTGCCGGACCAGCGGACGGAGTAGTTGATGGTGTCGAGCTCGGGCACGGGTTTGGCGTTTTCCCAATCGGCCTGGACTTCGGGCTCGGTTGCGGTGGCGACAGGGCGGCCGGTCCAGTCGGGCGTGGCGAAGAACTCGGTCTTGAGGCCGGTGTTCATGCCAAATGCCGTGCGCGGCACGGGCACGCCGACGCCCTCAGCGAGGGTGGAGCCCTGCGCGTAGAGGATGAGCGAGCTCTTGAACTCGCTGTAGATGCCGTCGAGGGGCGTGACCGGATGGATGGGCGTGCCTACGTAGTTGCCGAGGATGGAGGGGAGCAGATCGGCGGTGGGGCCGATGACGGCGATGGGTCCGGGGGCGCTTTTGAGGGGGAGAGCGCCCGCGTTCTTGAGCAGCACGATGCTCTCTTCGGCGGCCTTGAGGGATTCCTCGCGGTGCGCGGGCGAGCCTGCGTCGGAGAAGGGAATTCTGTCGTATGGACTCAAGCCCTGGGGATCGAAGAGGCCGAGCTCGAAGCGCGCGGTGTAGAGGCGTTCGGCGGCCTGCGTGATGAGATCCTCGGAGACGAGGCCCTGATGCACCGCGCTGGCCAGCGAGTTGAAGCCGGGGGTCCAGATGCTGCAGGAGAGGTCGGTGCCGGCCTCGATGGAGAGCGCGGCGGCGTGCTCGATGTCGGTGGTCTTCTTGTGGCCCTGGTAGACATCGACGATGGCGCCGCAGTCGGAGACGACGAAGCCCTTGAAGCCCCAGGCATCGCGCAGGTGCTGCTTGAGCAGCATCTTGTTGGTGCAGGCCGGCCACTCATCGATGGAGTTGTAGGCGCACATCACGGAGTCGACGTGGCCCTGGGTGACGGTGGCGCGGAAGGCGGGAAGAAAAGTTTCTTCGAGGTCGCGCGGCGAGGGATCGACGTTGAAGCCGTGGCGGAGGGTTTCCGGGCCGCTGTGCACGGCGAAGTGCTTGCTGGTGGCGATGGCGCGGGGATGCAGGGGGTCGGGGCCCTGCACACCTTCAATGAAGGCGATGCCCATGCGGCCGGTGAGGTAGGGATCTTCGCCGTAGGTCTCCTGGCCGCGGCCCCAGCGGGGATCGCGGAAGATGTTGATGTTGGGCGACCAGAAGGTGAGGCCGTAGAAGATGCGGTGGTTGCCTTCGCGCTGGGCCTGGTTGTACTTGGCGCGGGCCTCGTCGGAGACGACATCGCCCATGGTGTGGACGATGCTGGTATCCCAGGTGGCGGCCATGCCGATGGCCTGCGGGAAGACGGTGGCGTAGCCGGCGCGGGCCACTCCGTGCAGAGCTTCGTTCCAGGTCTGGTAGTCGGGGATGCCGAGGCGCGGAATGGCCATGCCCCAATCCTCAAGCTGCGTGACTTTTTCATCGAGGGTCATGCGGCCGACGAGATCGTGTGCACGCTGCGCGGCGGGGAGTTTGGTATCGAGCCAGGCGGGCTGCTGCGCGGGCGCGAGCGCGACGGCAGAACAGGCAACGAGCAGGAGAGAAAGCGTGCGGCGAAGTGTCATCGTCCGGTCCTCCGGAGTGCGGCTTTGGGCGCGCGCATATGCGATGCGGGGCGAAAGCCGGTCCGGAGAAACTCTACAGGGCGAGGCGGCTCCGTGGCTAGATTTATCGGTTTACTTCGCGGGATTGGCCCTGAATGTGAGGAAAGGGGCAATGCGCTCGGCGCGCTTCCGCTCGGCCTGAGCTTCCATGCCGGCGAGCACGGAGAGCATGCGCTCGAACTCCGGGTATGGGCGCAGGGGGTCGAGGCGCGGGTCGGCAAGAGCCTGGAAGAACCATGGGCAGCGCGACTTTTCCGCGGCACGCAGGGCAGCCAGAGCGGCATCCGGATTTTCGAGCGCGACGCAGAGCGCGGGCACGAAGGAGCTGGAGACAAGCTGGCGGCTGGTCTGCATCAGCAGGTGTTCGAGCGTGCCGAATGCCTCTTCCGCGCGGCCCGCGCGGGCCAGCGCATATCCGCGGGCAGGCAGGGCGATCTCGTCGCCGGGCATGGAACGCTCAAGACGCTCGGCGAGGTCGAGAGCCCGCTCGCATTTACCGTGATAGGCAAGGATGACGGAGCCATAGAGAAGCACGACTTCGTGATCAGTGAAACGGTCAAGTGTCTGTTCGATCTGCTCGAGACTCTGCTGCGGCCGGCGCGCAAGATGCAGGGCCCACGCGAGGCGTGCGTGCAAGGCAGGGGACCAGGGGTCCTCCTGCAGGGCCGACTCGAGAAGATGAATGGCCTCATCGAAGCGGTGGCGGCTGAGGGAGAAGAGAACGCGGGCGCGCGTGGTGGCCGGATCATGAGGCAGGAAGGCGCTGTCCTCAAAGGCGCGCAGTGCGTTGTCGAGATCGCGCTCAAGGTGGAAGCGAATCCAGCCCAGTCCGGGCAGCGCAACGATAGCGGCATCGCTGTCGTGGGGGATGGCGCGCGCGGCGCGGCGGGCCTGCTCCGCGGCAACCGCCGGAGAGAGCAAACCGTACATGGACTGGGTGATGCAGAGGTCGATCAGATCGAGCTGCGCGGGAATCAGAGCGGGGTCGAGCTCGGTGGCGCGGAGCAGATTCTGCAGCCCCTCCTGCATACGGGTGCGGCGATTGCCGCGCAGCTCCTGGCGGGCGCGCTGAAAGCGCTCATAGGCCTCGCGCCGGGCGGTGTCACTGTCGCTCTCGCGGGATTCGACGGTGAAGGCGGCCAGATCAAGCCCGGAGAGACCGGCATCGAGCCGCGAGACCAGGCGCTCGGCCAGACGGGATTCAAGGCCGGCCGTGCGTGTCTGCGGCACGAGGAAGTCCTCGACCCAGATCTGGGCGTCGTCGCTGACGCGGACCATCTCCGTGCGCAGCCGGTATTGCCCGGCCAGAGCGCGCAGGCTGCCGGTGAGCACCAGGTCCGCCCTGAGGGCTTCGCCCACCTGGCGGGCCGAGCTGCCCTGCTGGGCCATGGTAAAGACGGAGTCGCGGGCGAGAAGCGTGAACGGGGTGAAGCCGCCGGTGAAGACACGGCTCAGGCGAACGAGGGTCTCTTCCGCAACGGCGGGGCCGAGATGATCGGGCACGCCCAGGCCGGACTGGAAGGGAAGCACGGCGAGGCGAGGCGGAGGCGCACTGGGTTCTCCCGCGGCCTGGACACGCACCGGCGCGACGAAGCGATACCCCTGCTTGTAGACGGTCTGGATGCAATCGTCCGGCAGGAGGGCTGTGCGCAGCGACGAAACACACCGGGGCACGCTGTCGGCGGTGACATGCACGTCGCCCCACAGCGCGCGGCGCAACTGCTGAGGCGTGACGATGCTTCCTGCATGCGCCAGCAGAACGCGCAGTGCTGCCAATCCCTTGGGCGGCAGATGCACCTGCTCCGCGCCACGCCATAAGGTACCGTCCGGCTTCAACCGGAGGCTGGCAAACACATATTCGGTTTCGTACTGCAGATCGGGTGGAACAAGCGCTACATTTTTCATTCGGTCCAAAAGCGTCTTCCGCAGAGTCCGGATGGCCTGCAGGATCTCTCGAACAAAGCCGATGTCCTGTAGCTTCCGGTGCGGAGCTGGCCGGTATGTAAGCGCGCGTTTGAGTATGTATCCAGCTATGAGCGCAGACGCAGACCGGTCAAGCCCCAGTCGCGGTGCCCTTGCAGCCGCTCTTCGGCGTTTATCTGCTTAGGGGTATACGCGTTGTTTCGTGCTGTGCGTCATCACGATCATGACGCATGAATTGCATCTATTATCCCACCGCTAATGCCTTGAAAAACAACACGATGACCATTGATTTTTAGGTAACTTTACGGGTGGTTACCGAGTGGTGAGAAAGACGGTTTACCGGCCCTTAAAACAGGCCCTGGGCCGCCCATTCAGGGCGGCCTGCACCTTTTTCGCGGCCATTCGAAAAGAGGTAAGTTACGTTTCCTGCCGGTGGCGGATTATTTTGCCTTGATGGCGTAGGTGAGGCCCATCGTGAACTGGAAGGAATTGCGCTTGGTGGGCGGATAGGAGACCGGCGGGTCGTTCAGGTAGGAGTCCAGCGTGCCGAGAGAGAAGCTGAAGTTTTTATACGCGGGGAAAGCGAAGGTATTCGTCTCGGTGGCCGAATAGGCGCGGGGGTTGTTATACGCGGGAATGAAGGCGAGGCCCTGCGTGTAGGTGACCAGCCGGGTGTGGAGCAGGTAGCTGGCGGAGAAGGTGGAGCCGATGAGGTTCTGGTTGGCTTCCGCCGAGCCGCTGATGAACTGCTGCTTCTCGTACTGCGCTGTGGCCTTGAGATCGGCCTCCTGCCTGGGGGTCTTGAGGGCCGTCCAGCCGAGGCCGCCGCCGTAAATCTGCTGCAGATCGAGATCCTGGCTGAAGTTGTGGTCGAAGGCAACCTGGCCGAGGACAAACAGGCGCGGCGAGAAGTACTCATCGCGCTCGGCATCGGCGTGGTAGATGGCGGACTTGGTTGTGACCGGGGGGACATAGGTATCGGTCGCGTCGGTGTAGCCGGGCTGCGTGATCTTGCCGAAGGAGCCGGTGAAGTCGAGCGAGGTGCGGTCGCGGGGATCGAGCCAACTGACGGTGGGCACCACGCGCACCAGGCCGATGCCGCCGGAGAAGGTGTACTGATTCTGCGTGGCGGTGACCAGCGTGGCTCCGCCGGTAGCCGCGCCGTTCCAGCCGGAGAAGAGGCCGGGCTGGTGGCGGATGTCGTTTTCCAGGGTCTGCCGATCGAGGATGAAGGCCGCATCCTTGGTGGCGACCGGAGCCGGGGCATGCGCCGGAGCCGGGCCGGTTGCGGACGATGACTCGACGGTGACGGACTGGTTGGCGACGGCGAGGTTGCCGCTGGGCACGGAGTCGAGCGCATGGCGGCCATGCAGCTTCACGTGCGAGTCGACCACGGCGAAGGGATGGCTGGTGTGCAGCTCCTTGATCTTGTCCCAGCCGAGGGAGATGTCTCCCAGCGCATCGCTGTGAAAGGTGACTTTGCCCTGGATGGCGCTGACGAACTTGCCGTGCAGGGTATCGCCGTTGCTGAGCACCAGCACATCGGGGGCGGGATTGGCCGCGGGCCTGGTTTGCGCCGGGGCGCACGCGGCCACGAAAGCGAGCGCGAGAACCGCGCCACACCGCGCCGCCCGACCGGAGAGAAGCAGGAGAGGATTCCAACAGAAAAACCGGGTCACGGGGGAGATGTCCTTTGCCAGAGGGAGTGAGAAAACCGCGCAATCAGCCTGGGGGACACGGTATCTCTCTGAAGAGATATTACTTTAGATGCCAAAAGGTGTGGTACCTTTGCCGTTTTTGTCAGAAAAACTTCAGAAATCCTTCCAAAATTTTTGCCATCGAACCGGGCAGACTTCATGCAGGAGCCTGGATGACGAATCAAGCCTCGTATGCAAAGTGGTCCCTGGAACCCTACTGCATTGGAATGAAACTGCGCTCGCTGCGCACCCGCAAGCGCCTCACCCTCTCCCGCCTGGCCGCGGAGACCGGTCTCTCGACCGCGCTGCTCTCCAAGCTGGAAACCGACCGCATGATTCCTACGCTGCCGACGCTGGCCACCATCTGCCGCGTCTACGGGGTGGGGCTGGGCTTTTTCTTTAATGAGCCCAAGCGGCACAGCCTGGCCATTACGCGCAAGGCGCACATGCAGAAGAAGGGGCGGGGCAACGAGGCGGTGGTGCGCACGCCGCTGCATACGGCCACCGACACCACGCGGCTGCAGGCCGAGACGCTGGATTTCGCGCCCGACGGCGCAGCCTTTGCCCCCTCAGTGAGCGGCGCGATCAGCGGATTTGTCTACATCATCTCGGGCAAGCTGCGCATCGACTCCGGCGGCATGCGGGAGATGCTCGAAACCGGCGACTGCGCCTACATCGACAGCCAGATGCCGATGGCCTGGAGCGCCGGAAGCAAGGAACCCTGCAGCGTGCTGCTGGTGCAGCCGCGCTAGGTTTACCGGCACAAGGCCTGACCGATAGGATGGTTAGGCCTTACTGGACCTCCTGCGCATGCGACCCAACGTAAACCTGATGAAAGCCACCCTGACGGGTGCGCTCGGCGGCCTGCTCTTCGGCTTTGACACGGTTGTGATCTCCGGCATCATCGATGCGGTGGTGAAGCTCTACGGGCTGAGCGACTACGGCAAGGGCTGGACGGTGGCGATTGCGCTGATCGGCACCGTGGCGGGCTCGTTTGGCGCCGGCGCGGTGGGCGCGCGGCTGGGCGGGCGGGAGACGCTGCGGCTGACCGCCGTGCTCTATGTGCTTTCGGCGCTGGGCAGCGCCTTTGCGTGGAGCTGGCCCTCGCTGATGGTCTTCCGGTTTATCGGCGGGCTGGGCATCGGCGCCTCGTCGGTTCTGGGGCCGGTGTATATTGCAGAGCTGGCGCCGGCCAAGTGGCGCGGGCGGCTGGTGGGCGCGTTCCAGTTCAACGTGGTCTTCGGCATCCTGGTGGCGTACACGTCGAACTACATTATCCGCACCATGCACCTGGGCGCGGCGGAGTGGCGCTGGCAGGTGGGCGTGGCGGCGATTCCGGCGGCCATCTTCCTGGCGCTGCTGTTCGGCATTCCGCGCAGCCCGCGCTGGTCGGCCTCGCGCGACAGGATCGACGAAGCGCTGGCGGTGCTGAAGCAGATGGGCGATCCCAATCCGGAGGCCGAGCTTGCCGACATCCGCTCCGCCCTGGCCGAGGAGCATGCCAGCGCGCACGAGCCGGTGTTTCGCTGGAAGTACCGCTATCCGCTGTTTCTCGCCATCACCATCGGCGCGTTCAATCAGCTTGCCGGCATCAACGCGATTCTCTACTACCTGAACGACATTTTCGCCGCGGCGGGGTTCAGCCAGCTCTCCGGCGACCAGCAGGCCATCGCCATCGGCTTTACCAATCTTGTGTTCACCATCGTAGGCATGAGCGTGATCGACAAGCTGGGGCGCAAGACCCTGCTGCTGGTGGGCGCGGCGGGCACGGCGGCGTGCCTCGCGGGCGTGTCCTGGATCTTCTTTACCAACTCGCATCCGGGCATGCTGGTGTGGCTGCTGATCACCTATATCGCATTCTTCGCGCTGTCGCAGGGCGCGGTGATCTGGGTGTATATCGGCGAGGTGTTTCCCAATCGCGTGCGGTCCAAGGGGCAGGGCGTGGGCAACGCCAGCCACTGGACGATGAACACGATCATCGCGCTGGCTTTCCCGGTGCTGGCGGGCAGCGTGGGCCGCGGCGCGCCGTTTGTGTTCTTCGCGGTGATGACCGTGGTGCAGTTCTTCACGGTGCTGTTCGTGTACCCGGAGACGAAGGGGCAGACGCTGGAGGCGCTGCAGCGCAGGCTGGTAAAGAGCTGATGCCGCTCCTGGTGCGCGCCTCCTGGTGCGCGCCTTGATGCGCGCAGGGTTCAACAAGCGATCCGTGCTATACTAAGGTTGCGCTCAGTGATTTGGACGTGAGCGGCAGTTTGCCCTTCCTCGATAGGCAAGTTTGCCTGGCACAGATTTCCCCAAGCCCCTACAGCGTAACCACCTGGGCTCCCTGATGGAGCAGCGTTTGAGGTGTATCCGTCCGCGGATAGGCAGACGTTGGTGGTGCCGGACGGCGGTGCGCCGCTCCGGCGTAACAGCAGCGTGGGTCAGCTCCGGGTTGCGAGCGCTCCTGAACGAGCGCCTTCCAGCCAGTCCCCAAGGACCTTACGGTTCTCTCTTACGCATTCAGTTCGATTGCAGGTGTGCGCCTGACGTGTGCGCGCCCGCGTGTCCGGTTCCGCTTGCAGGCCTCATGGAAAAAGAGGCTCACGGAGCACAGAGAAAAGTTCTATTTTGACGACTCAGTTTTCGCAGTTTCCTCTTTCAGCCGCTCTGAAGGCGCGGCTCGACGCCAACAAATTTACCACCCCGACTCCGGTGCAGGCCGGAGCGATTCCGCCCGCGCTGGAAGGCCGCGATGTGCTGGCCACGGCGCAGACCGGCACGGGCAAGACACTGAGCTTTTTGATTCCGGTCATCGAGCAACTGCAGAAGGCGGACGCGGCAACACGGGGCGCGCGGGCGCTGATCCTGCTGCCCACGCGGGAGCTGGCGATGCAGGTGGAGACGGCCTTTCGCGCCATCCGCACCAGCTCCTCGCAGACCTCGGTGCTGGTGGTGGGCGGGCTTTCCGAGGGCGCACAGCTCGATGCGCTTCGCCGCGGGGCGCGTTTGATCGTGGCCACGCCGGGACGGCTTGAGGATTTTCTGAAGCGCAAGCTGGTGCGCCTGGACCAGGTGAAGATGCTGGTGCTGGACGAAGTGGACCGCATGCTGGACATGGGCTTTCAGCCCGCAATTGCGCGCATTGCAGCCACGCTGCCCGCGGTGCGGCAGACGCTGTGCTACTCGGCCACGCTTGAGGGCGCGGTGAAGGATGTGGCCGGCAAGTATCTCAACAAGCCGGCGCGCATCGAGATCGGTTCGGTGCTCAAGCCGGCGGAGAACGTGGAGCTGCGCACCTTCGAGGTGGAACAGAGCAAGAAGCAGGAGCTGCTGGAGCACCTGCTGAGCGAAGAGAAGGGCAGCTTCCTGGTGTTCGTTCGCACCAAGCACGGCGCGGACCGGGTTGCGCGCAGGCTGACGCGCTCCGGATGGTCGGCCACGCAGATTCACGGCGACCGCTCGCAGTCGCAGCGCAATTCGGCGCTGCGCAGCTTCTCCGAGGGCCGTCACCGCGTGCTGGTGGCGACGGACGTGGCGGCGCGGGGCATCGACGTGGCGCATGTGGCGCATGTGGTCAACTACGATCTGCCCAAGCAGGCCGAGGACTTTGTGCATCGCGTGGGCCGCACGGGGCGCGCTTCAGCGCGCGGCGTGGCGTCGACCTTTGCCGGTCCGGCGGAGCGCGGCGATCTGCGCAAGATCGAGCGCACGCTTTCGATCCAGATGAAGCGCTTCCGGGTGCGTTCGGCGGAAGCGACAGCGTAAAGGAGCGGGCGCAGGACACCCTGCGCTTGCTTATGCGCCGTGGATATCCATCCGCGGCGCATCTTTTTGGGGCATCACAAGCAGCCAGCAGAGGAGCCAGGCGGGCGCGGTCCACGCATAGGCGTAGGTCTTCATGTCCATGCGGGCAAAGACCTGGGCGAGCTCGGCGGCGAAGATGAGCGCGATGGGCCAGACGGCCCGGTGCGCGGCGCGCGCGCGGAAGAATGCGGTGGCGATGGCGGGCAGCAGGATGGCTTCGTCGCTGAACCAGGCATAGGGCGCGCAGAGGCGCGCCACGAGAAGCACAATCAATCCCTCGTACATCCAGCTCCACCGGGCGCGGCGGCGCGCATAAAACCACACCGCCCAGACGCAGGAGAGCGCGGCCGGGAGAAACTCGAGCCACGATGCGCCCGGAGCCAGGGTGTGCCGCAGCAGCACGGGCAGGGTGGGCGTTACGCGCTCGCCGACGTTGGTGGCGCGGAGACTGGCGGCATAGTGGGCGAAGACGCGGGGATCGAGGGCGAGCGTGACGGCGGTGCTGACGGCGAGCGCGGCCGCGAGGCCCGCGAGCACGCTCCAGATGTGGCGGTCAAGGCTCCAGCACAACAGCGCAACCGCGAGCGCGAGGAACAGGTGCGGCTTCATGACGCAGGGCAGAAGGACCATGCCGGCGAGGAAGGGGTGGCGATCGACGAGGTAGAGGAAGACCGTAACGCCGAGGAGAAAGAAGAGGCCGATCTGGCCGCCGAGAAAGCAGGCCAGCGCGGGCGCGTAGAGCAGCCCGAGCAGCGGCAGCAGCGAGTCGGGATGGCCGTTGAGCTGCCACAGCATCCAGAGCGAGGCGGCGAGCGCGGCAACCATGGCCATGCCCCAGAGGATGAGCCCGGTCCATGCGCCGGCGAAGCCGAGCGGCACGAGCAGCAGAAACGTGACCGGAGGGCTGGGCGTGATGCTGGGCGCGACGCGGTCGTATCCTGCGGCGGTTTCAAGGCGCTGCAGGGCGGCGGGATCGAAGGGGTTGGCGCGATGGACAAGCTGCTGGGCGGAGGCCCAGTAGCCGATGTAGTCGCCTTCGAGGCCCGGCTGCTTACCCTGCATCACGTTGGCGTAGAAGAGGCCGAGAATGCAGAAACCGGCGACAACGATGGCAGCCGCGCCAAGTTTGCGTCCGAGGGCGCCGCTCATGATGCGGCCTCCGCGGGGGTTTGGTTGTCGCGGGTGGCGTAGAGGAACCAGGCAAGCCAGGCGGGCGCGGTCCAGACGTAGTTGATGGTGTT
>DASZRQ010000170.1:0-5432 GCA_035549115.1 Occallatibacter sp.
GCGGCGATGGAAACGCCCACGCCCGAACCGCAGATGAGCACGCCGCGTTTGGCCTCGCCCGCCTTGATGGCCTCGCCCACGCGCTCGGCAAAGTCCGGATAATCATCCTGCGGATCGCAGGTGAATGCGCCGAGATCGACGACCTCATGTCCGGCCTTGGCAAGATAGGCTCGGACCTCCTCCTTGAGATCGAAGCCGGCGTGATCGGATGCGATGACTAACTTCATTGCGTTCCTCGATGGATACAGGAAATAGGGAACAGGCAACAGGGAAGAGTAAAAATTGCACCGCGGATCAGTTGCCTATTCCTCTGTCTTGTTCACTTCTTGAGCAGCGCCTTGGCCCGCCTGGCCACGTTCTCGCCGGTAAAGCCGAGCTCGGCCATCACTTTGGGTCCGGGAGCCGATGCGCCGAAGCGGTCCAGGCCGACCACGTTGCCGTCGAGGCCCACGTACTTCCACCAGCCGAGCGTAGCGCCTGCTTCCACGGCCAGCTTCGGCACGCCCGCGAGCAGCACGCTGGCCTTGTATTCGGCCGGCTGCTCGTCGAAGATCTTCGTGCTCGGCAGGCTTACCACGCGCGCCGCAATGCCCTCGGCATCGAGGAGCTTCTTGGCCTCGATGCATACCCACACCTCGGAGCCGGTGCCGATGAGCACCACCTGCGGATTCGGCGCATCTTCGAGAACATATCCCCCCTTGCTCACACCGCTGTAGACATCGTGCGTGGCTGGGTCGATGACGGGCAGATCCTGCCGGGTGAGCGCGAAAAAGCTCGGTCCCTTGCGTTCGAGCGCCAGCCGCCACGCCGCCGCTGTCTCGTTCGCGTCCGCCGGACGAAAGTCGGTGAGAAACGGAATTGCGCGCAGCATCGTCAGGTGCTCGATGGGCTGGTGCGTCGGGCCATCCTCGCCCAGCGCGATCGAGTCATGCGTGAAGACGAACACCGAGTGCGCATGCATCAGCGCAGCTAGGCGAATGGCCGGCTTGCAGTAGTCCGAGAAGGTAAAGAACGTGGAGCCAAAGGGCGCCAGCCCGCCGTGCATGGCCATGCCGTTCACCGCCGCGCACATGGCAAACTCGCGCACGCCGAAGAAGACGTTGCGGCCCGCTGGGTCAACATGGAAGTTTGCGCCCGGCTTGAAAATCGTCTTGGTGGAAGCGGTCAGGTCGGCCGCGCCGCCGAACAGCTCCGGCACTTCGCCGCTGATTGCGTTCATGATTGCGCCGCCCGCGTTGCGCGTGGCCTGCGGCTTCTCCGTTGAATACGTGGGGATCGCCTTTTCCCATCCGGCCTTGCGCTCGCCTTTCTGGGTGCGCTCGAACTCCGCGGCCAGCTCCGGGAACTGCGCGCGATAGCCCTCGAAGAGCTTATTCCAGGCAGCTTCGTCGGCTTTGCCGCGGTCAACGGCCTTGCGCCAGTTGGCCAGCGCATCCTCCGGCACATAAAAGCTCTTGTCCTCGGGGAAGCCGAAGAACTTCTTGGTCGCTGCCGTATCCGCCGCGCCCAGCGCCTCGCCGTGCACCTTGTTGGTGCCGGCCTTGGGGCTGCCGTAGCCGATGATGGTGCGCACCGCGATCAGCGAAGGCCTCGCCGTCTCGGCTTTTGCCGCCTCGATGGCCTTCTCAATCCCGTCCAGGTCGTTGCCATCGGCCACGCGCTGCACGTGCCAGTGGTAAGCCTCGAACCGCTTCAGCACATCCTCGGTAAAGCTCAGCTCCGTGGGGCCGTCGAGCGAGATGAGGTTGTCGTCATAGAGCACAATCAGTTTGCCCAGGCCCAGCGTGCCCGCCAGCGAGGCTGCTTCATGCGAGACGCCCTCCATTAGGTCGCCATCGCCACAAAGCACGTAGGTATGGTGATCGACCACGTCGAAGCCCGGCTTGTTGTATACCGCGCCCAGATGCTTCTCAGCCATCGCCAGCCCTACGGCCATGGCAAAACCCTGGCCCAGCGGCCCGGTCGTCACTTCCACGCCTTCGGTGTCGCCCGCCTCGGGGTGCCCCGGCGTTATCGAGTGCCACTGACGGAATGATTCCAGGTCATTGAGGGTGACCTTGTAGCCGCTCAGGAACAGCGAGCCATACAGCAGCGCCGAGGCATGCCCATTCGAGAGCACGAAGCGGTCGCGGTCGGCCCACTTCCAGTGCGACGGATTGTGCTTCATCAGCTTGTGATAGAGAAGGTAGGCGATGGGGGCGCAGCCGAGAGGCGCGCCGGGATGACCGCTGTTGGCCTTCTGCACGGTATCCACGGCAAGGATACGCAATGTGTCGATGGAAAGCTGGTCGAGGGAAAGCGCCGAAGAAGTGGCAGTCATTGCGGTAAACAGTCCTTTCATTGCATGGAGAAAAGCGCCCTAAATTTAGGCACTACAGTGATTTACTCTGCCTTGTCCGCGTTTTCTCCAAAGCTAAGCCTGACGTTCACATTGTAGCCAAGCCAGCTTCCATCGCCGGCCCATTGGAGAGTCCATGATAGCGCCCCGCCGTTCTGTTCCGGGACTGTGGGCAGATCAGCGCTGAAGCCCGCGCTGCCCAGGCTGCGGCTGGCCGTGGTGGTTACGGTCTTCCAGCCATCGGCCGTCCAGGTCACCGTGAAGGGCTTTTCGTCCACGATGCGCAATGTCTCCCCGGCGCGCATCTGCTGGATGGGCCGGTGGAAGCTGAAGAACTCTAGATTCCGCCGGACTTTGGGCCGGCCCTCCGGCTCGCAGTAGCGGGTATACACCGGCTCGATGCGGTCGAAGACATGGCCGTCGACAGCCGAGCGCAGCAGTTTCAGATACTCGGCGTGCGCCCACACCAGCGGCACGGCCGAGCCCGCCGGCTGGCCAAGCTGCAATCGCATGCCGGGCCGGTTGGGCTCGTCCCACACCTGCTCCGGCATCATCTGGCCCATGGTGGCAAAGCGCTCATAGGTGCGAATGAGCGCCGCGATGTCGTTGCCCGCGGCCAGCTCGTAGTGGGCTCGCTCGCCCGTAAGCAGCGGCCAAACCCGCCCCTGCCCCCAGCCCTCGAATGGCCCTCCATCGGGCCGTTGGCCGTAGCCGTCCTCGTTGTAGCGCAGCCATCCGGGACCCTGCGGCAATCCGCGCTTGATCACTGCATCCACCACCTTCAACGAGTCGATCATCAGCGGATCGTCGGCCCGGCGAATGCCGTAGCGCACCAGCTCGAGGAATCCGCCGTCGATGATCGCGCGCGCTTCAAACTCCGTCTGCGTGCCCGGCGGACGGTTATTAATGTGGATCGTCTCCGTCCCGGCGCTCTCGCCCATGTAGGCGTCGCCCGGCTCCGGCGGGCGGATACGCATGTAATGGCGCTTGACCTCCGGGTGCAGAACGCCGTCGTTGGTCACAGTCCACTCTTCGAGATGGCGCTCGATCCAGTCCGCAAACTCCTCGTAGGCGCAGGCCAGCTCGTTCGAGTCGTGGGCACGGGCGATCTCCGCCGCACAGATAAGTCCGGCGATGACCGCAGCCAGCGTCGAGGGGGAGTAGCCGGAGTTCTCTTCCCAGCGCTCCTGGCGGGTGATGGGCGCATGGCGCAGCAGGTATCCGGCGGCGCGCTCCACGAACGGGAAGATGTTCATGTTGCCCACACCCTTGGCCTGCCATAGCCGCCATGCCAGAATGATGGGAAAGGCGACTTCATCAAGCTGCTGGCCACCCCAGTAAGGCCGCCCGTCGACCCAGAAGTTCTGTGCGAATCCGCCGTCAGGCTGCTGCGTGCAGGCCAGATAGACAAGGGCACGGCGCGCGGTCTCCACGCGGCCGCAAGCCAGCAGGGCCGAGGCCGTCTGCACCATGTCGCGGGTCCACACGAGGTGATAGCCGCCCAAGTCATCGTCGCTCTTGGCCTGGCCCCAGGGAATCGACGCCGAGGCGACGAATGCACCCGAGAAGGTTTTGTCCTCGTGGGCCAGCAGCACATTGTGGCTGGTGCGCATCAGCTTGCCCTCGTCGCCCGATTTGGCTGCAAGCCACTCCGGGTTGGCCACGCGGTGCCATTGGGTGATGAAGCGGTTGCGATGATCCTCAAAGGGCGCGGCCAGCGAGCTGACCGTCTTCTGCAGGGCCGTATGATGGCCTTCACCGATGCCGATTGCCACCATGAAGACCCGCGCGCCGTCCTCCGCCGCGGTCCGCGTCATATCCAGCTCGCCCATCACGGCGATGTTGCCGTTGGTCGCCGAGCCGAACTCCCATTCCATGCGGCGGTGCTCCATCACATCGCGCCAGCCATCGCTTGTGCCCACAAAACCGCAGCTCACACGGCAGAAGCCGCAGCTCGAACCCATGGCCAGCGACCACTGGTTCTTCCATGCCAGCACCATGCGGTGTCCGGCGATATCCACCGCGCGGGCCGTATTGCCCGCGCCGCCGCCATCCAGATGCGGGGCCAGCAGTGCAAACACGCGCAGCCGGGGCAGCAGGTCCGCGTGGCCCTCTAGCCGCACATGCTGCAGCACCACTGAGTGGTGCGGGTCGCAGATGATTTCCTTCGTTAGCGTGTAGCGGCCATCGGGATCGCGATTGACATAGCGGACGCCCAGCGCCTCGGGGTGAATGTACTCGAAGCTGGTGATAAGGTCGCGCTTCTCCTCGTGGGCAAAGGTCTCGCCGTCCGTAACGAGGAACTCCATGTCGCGTACCTGTGCGCGATCAATGGTGGGGTGGTAGATCTCATTGAGGATGCCGTGGGAGCAGGTGAACCAGACGCGGCTCGAGGCCGAGTAGGAAGTGCCGATGGCGTCCTTGACGCTGGAAGTCCAGCGCGGCGGAAGGCCGGGGCCGCCGAAGGCCTCGCCCTGCTGATTGAGCCAGCGATAAAGAGGCTGTTCGTTCACGCTTTCATACCAGACTGCGGGTGAGGAGAAGTCACGGTAAGCCAATCCCTTCTCAGTGCTTGATGTTCAGGACAGCGGAAGGTTGCGCGCTTTGGAACCGAAAAGGCAATTTCGCTGCGCAAGGCTTCCGCGGCAAGGTGCAGCAGCTTTCCAGTAAAGTTTCGCACCCTCGCGCGGCCCGGCGCATCCCACTACGTGTGAGCCAACCGGAGTCATGCCGGTTTCCATCCAACCACAAGGCCGCGGCTGCGAGTATGAAGATTGCGTTGCAGCGCCTTGATCCCAAGATCGCGCCGGTCTGCTTCGCGGTCCGGCACAGTACAATCCGAAACGAAGGAGATTCCCCAAATGGCATACACTCTTGCCCCGCTGCCTTACGACTACGCAGCCCTCGAGCCCTTTATCGACGCCGAGACCATGCATCTGCACCACGACAAGCACCACCAGGCCTATATCAACAACGTGAATGCCGCCCTGGAGAAGCATCCTGAGCTTGCGGCCAAGAGCGTGGACGACCTGATCAGCGATCTCAACGCCATTCCCGAAGACATTCGCGGCGCGGTCCGCAACAACGGCGGCGG
>DASZRQ010000171.1:0-11068 GCA_035549115.1 Occallatibacter sp.
CGCCGAACATCGTTCGCTGTTAGCAGAGCCCGCGTGCTGTTTGTGTGACATGAGTTCAGCTTTTCGCTAGAATGCTGGCGAGGCCGCCATGCCCCATTCGGATTCTCTCGCGCAGCGCAGTGCGCCGCTGGCCCTCGACACAGCCGAGTTTCGCGCGCTCGGTCATCAACTCGTCGATCGCCTTGCCGATTTTCTCCAATCGATTCCCAGCCGCCCCGTCACTCCCGCGGAATCGCCGGCCACGGTGCGCGAGTTAATCAGGGCCAATCGTTCCCTGCCTGAGCACGGCACATCGCCCGACCACCTTCTCGATCATGCCGCGACGCTTCTCTTCGATCACTCGCTGTTCAACGGGCATCCCCGCTTCTGGGGTTATGTCACTTCCTCGCCCGCACCCATCGGCATGCTGGGCGAGTTTCTGGCCTCAGCGGTCAATGCCAACTGCGGCGCGTGGCTTCTCTCGCCCATGGCCAGTGAGATTGAGGCACAGACGGTTCGCTGGATCGCCGAGATGCTTGGCTATCCCACCGATTGCGGCGGACTGTTTGTCAGCGGCGGCAATATGGCCAACATTGTCTGCTTTCTGGCCGCGCGCCAGGCCATGACGAATGCCAATGTGCGCACCAAAGGCCTCGATGGCCTGCGCCTGTGCGCCTACTGCTCCAAAGAGACGCATACCTGGATTCAAAAGGCCGCCGACATTGCCGGAATCGGAACCGACGCGATCCGCTGGATTGATACGGATAAGGATTTTTGCATCGATGTGGCTGCGCTGCGCGCGCAGATCGAGAAGGATATTGCGGCCGGCGATCAGCCGTTCTTCGTCGCGGGCACGGCGGGCACCGTAGGCACTGGCGCTGTCGATCCCTTTGCCGCGCTCGCCGGCCTCTGCCGTGAGTTCAATCTCTGGTTTCACGTGGATGGCGCATATGGCGGCTTTGCGGCTGTTCTACCCGACGCACCCGCGAATTTTGCCGGCCTCGCTCTGGCCGACTCCATCGCAGTCGATCCGCATAAGTGGCTCTATGCGCCGCTTGAGGCCGGCTGCGCGCTCGTCCGCAGCGAGGAAAAGCTCCGCGCTGCCTTTGCGTATCATCCGGCTTACTACCACTTCGGCGATGCGGCCATCAATTACTTCGACCTGGGGCCGCAGAACTCGCGCGGCTTTCGCGCACTCAAGGTATGGCTGGCGCTGCAGCAGGTGGGCCGCTCTGGATATCAGCAGATGATTGCCGACGATATTCGTCTCGCGCATGTGCTCTTCGAGCGTGCGTCAGAATACCCGGAGTTGCAGCCGCTTACCCACGGCCTCAGCATCGCCACATTTCGCTATGTGCCGCCCGATCTCTCGCTGCTCGCGCCCGATTCTGCCGCGTATCTCGACGATCTCAACCGCGAGCTGCTGACGCGCCTGCAGGCCAGCGGACACTCTTACCTGTCGAATGCCATTGTTCAGGGCAAATTTGCCCTGCGCGCCTGCATCGTCAACTTCCACACCACGCTTGACGATATCAAGGCACTGCTGCCATTCGTGGTTCAGCTCGGCAAGGAGGTTGACGCGGCTGTGCGCCCCGCCAACCTCGCCTCCGCTGCGCCGTGAGCGCTATTTGATCGTATACTCCTGCGCAATATAGAAGTAGCGCGGGTTGATGCCCGGCGTGGTGTGCTCCACAAATTCGCCGCGGAAGAAGTGGCCAAAGCCGGCATAGAACGTGTGCGCACCCCACTTGCAGGTGGCAAATCCATCCAGTTCCTGGCCCACGCCGCGGCCTGCCGTTCCATGCGACGAGATCGATATCTTCGAGCCGGAGCTGTTGTACAGCGAGTCCGACGCGCTGAAGAGCGACTCGTTCGTGTACATCACATTGAACGCCAGTGCCCTGGTCAGCCGCGCCGTCTCCAGCGACTTGAAGGTGCGCAGGTTGCGCCAGCCGAACAAATCCTCGTGGCCAAACTTGTCGTGGTTGGCGGGCGAGAGCTGGTCAAAGGTCGAACTGTGCGTCTCACCGTAGTGCGAACCTGACGCCTCTTTGTATTCGGCCGACATATCCACCGGGAACCGCCCCAGCCGCACCGGGTGCTTGACTCCGGCAAACCACGCATATGCGCGCTGATCGAGCGTGCCGATGTGCCCGTTTTGCCCGATGCCTTCCAGGCTATAGGCAAACTGCGCGGGCAGCGAGCCGTAGAAGCGCGCGCCATAGCTGTTGGTGCCCAATGTTCCTGCGCCCGTCCACCCGCCGATCGCATTCTGTGAGTGCCGCAGCGCATAGACATCGACAGACATGCCACGCCAGAGCCGCGGAAACGCGTCATAGGTACCCCAGTAGCGGTTGCCCAACTCCGGGTTATTGAATGAGTCCGGCAGAATCATGACCGGTGACGCCAGCAGTGCATCCAGCGTGAACCGTTTGGTCGCATACTCGGCGCGACCGTAGTCATAGGTGCGCGAGGTGTTGCTCCATTGCGGCACGCCGATCACACGTGTTTCGCCGTAGTTCAGCATGCGCCGCCCAAAGGAGAAGCTCCACGGCTGCTTCTCCGGTCCCAGCGCGACATACGCTTCCTGCAGGTCCATCGACTCGCGGAGCGAACTGGGCGCGTTCGGTCCATACCAGGGAGCACGCGCATCCTGCCCCATGCCGCTGATCGTGAACCACGATGCGGGCTTGTAGCTCATGCCGATGCGCAGCCGGCTCAGCATATCCTGCTGGTTCACGGCCTTGCCAAAATTGACGCCGTACTTCTCTTCCCAGCGGGTGCGCTCCTCGAGATGCAGCGCAAACCGGCCATCCGTCGCATCGTGCAGCAGGGCCGCGCCTTTTTGCGCGGGGTCACTCTGGGCAATCAATCCTGAAGGCAGCAGGCAAAATACAACCATGGACAACAATGCAGATACTTTTCTCACAGGGACTCTCCTGAAGGCCTGTTTTGGGGGCTTCAGAGTCCGTATCGTCATGCGACCGGCAAACTTGATCGCGCCATTTTAGCTCCGGCAACGGTGCATCGATGCGCGACATGTTTCTCCGCCCGTGTTGTCGAAAGACCGGACGCAGAATGTTCACGGGCGGTACACTCAGCCGCTAAACCCAGGCATTGCAGCAGCGGAATCATGTATCGTAGGTTCGTTCGCTTATGACTTTTTCTCTCCCCACTCTGGCCGAGCCGTCCGCCTTCACACTCGGAGAAAAACTGCTTTTCCTGTCGCTTGCCGCTGCATCCGCCGCGCTCTTTGCGCGCCGGTTTGCGCCCATTCTGCGCACCATTCTGCGTGCCCGCAGAGACCCGGACTTTCATCTCTCACCCATCGGCCGGCGCGTGTGGGAGTTTTTCTGGGAGGTCATGTGCCAGGCAAAGGTGATCCGCCAGCGCCCGCTGCCCGGCCTTGCGCATGCCTTTGTTTTCTGGGGTTTCTGTGCATTTGCTCTTGTAACACTTAACCATTGCGCGATTGCGCTGGGTATCGGATTTCTTTCCCCGCAGGGCTGGTTCAGCCGCTTCTACTTCTATCTCGCCGCGGCCTTCGCCCTTGCCTGCGCCGCCGGCATCACGGGCCTCTTCATCCGGCGTTTTCTGGTGCGCCCGCGCTGGCTGGGGAAGAAACTCTCCTGGGAGTCCGGCTTCATCGCGCTGCTCATCTTCGCGCTGATGGCGACCTATCTAGCGGCCTTCTTTGTCGCGGATGCGTCTGCGGCCTCGCGCTGGCTGTGGTGGACGCACACGCTCACGCTGCTCATCTTTCTGCCTATCATTCCGCATACCAAGCATCTGCACCTTGTGCTCAGCCCGGCAACCGTTTTTCTCTCGCGCGGCGGCTTCAGTAAAATTCCTCCGCTCGCGGGGGATGAGGATTTCGGCCTCGTTGCCGGAACCGATGTAACGCAGATTGCCGCGCTGCAGGCCTACTCCTGCGTGGAGTGCGGCCGCTGCACCGAGCACTGCCCTGCCGCCAACACGGGAAAAGTCCTGAACCCGAAGGAAGTCGTTCTCGGCCTGCGCAGCTATCTCAATGAGCTTGGGCCGGCCTCGCCGGAGCCGCTGCTTGGCAAATACAACTCGCAGGAAGCCGTGTTTCAATGCACCACCTGCGGCGCATGCGAGTTTCAGTGCCCTGTCGGCATCGAGCATCTTCCGCTGATCATCGGCCTGCGCCGCGGCGCGGTGAACACCGGCGCGTGGGAAGACGACCACGGAGCCAAGCTCTTTCTGGCTCTTGAGCGCGGCTCGAACGCGCTTGGCCTCTCCGCGAGCGAACGCGACAAGTTTATCCAGAAAGAAGCCTTCCCTGCCTTCGACGGCACGCAGGAATACTGCCTGTGGCTGGGCTGCATGGGCGCTTACGATCCCAAGGGCCGCGAAATCGTCGCCGACTTCGCCCGCATCATGAATCACCTGGGCACACGCTACGGCGTGCTGCGCAAGGAGAAGTGCACCGGCGACCCGGTGCGCCGCCTCGGTAATGACCTGCTCTTTCAGCAGCTCGCCGAATCCAATCTCGAACTGCTCGCGCAGAACAAGGTCCGCAAAATCGTCACCATCTGCCCGCACTGCGTCCGCACCATCGCGGAGGACTGGAAGGAGTTTGGCGCGCCTCCGGAGATTGAGCATCACAGCGAGTTCCTCGCGCGCCACATGGCTCAGCTCCCCGCATCGCAGAACACGGAGAAGGTCGTCTTTCACGACCCCTGCTATCTGGGCCGCTATCGCAATGTGTACGACGAGCCGCGCGCTGTGGTCGAACACGCGGGCGAACGCGTTGAGGCTCCGCGCAGCCGCGAGCGCAGCTTCTGCTGCGGCGCGGGCGGCGGGCTGGCTTTTCTTGGCGAGGAGACCGGCGAGCGTGTCAGCCACGTTCGCGCCGCGGAACTGGCCGCTACCGGAGCGGCCACGGTGGCAACGGCCTGCCCCTTCTGCAATACCATGCTGCGCGATGCTCTCGCCGCGCAGGACACGGCCCCGCAACTGGTTGATATTGCCCAGCTCACCGCGCGCGCGCTGCCTCCGGCCGCTCCTCCTGCGGCCATTTAAGATGGTCCAGAGCTCTTATATGAAGATCGTAGTTGCCATCAAACAGGTTCCCGAGCGGGATGCACAGGTACGCATCGATGCCGCGGGCAAATGGATCGACGAAGCCGACCTCCAGTGGGCGTTGAATGAGTCCGATGCGTATGCGCTTGAAGAGGCTCTGCGCCTGAAGGAGGGCCATGGCGGCGAGGTGATTGTCCTCAGTGCAGGACCGGAACGCGTAGGCACTACTCTGCGCGAGGCGCTGGCCAAGGGCGCGGATCGCGCCATCCAGATTGATGCGGACGACCTTGGCCAGCGCGATGTGCTCAACGTCGCGCAGCTTCTGGCTGCTGCCATCAAGCCGGAGAATCCCGATCTCATTCTCACCGGCCTGCAGTCGGACGACCTGGGCTACGGACAGACAGGCGTGATACTCGCCGAGTTGCTTGGCCTGCCGCACGCCTCGCTCATTCTGCATGTCGAGCAATCCGATTCCGGCCTTACCGTAAAGCGCGAGCTGGAAGAGGGCTGGTTCCAGACCATCGAGATGCAGACTCCGGCGCTGCTCACGATTCAGTCCGGCGGCAACAAGCTGCGCTACGCTACGCTCATGGGCATCAAGAAGGCCAAGACGAAGGAGCTGCGCCGCATCTCCGCGGCCGAGCTTGGTGTTGCGCCCGCGCAGATCGTGACGCTCAACCGCCTGACCGTTCCGCACAAGCAGAAATCTACACAGATGCTGTCCGGCACGCCCAAGGAAGCCGCCGCGACGCTTGTCGAGAAGCTCAAGTTTGAAGCGAGGGTGCTATGAGCGGCGTATGGGTTGTGCTGGAAGAGCGGGATGGCCGCGTAAGCCGCATCAGTTGGGAGGCTCTGGCCGCGGGCCAGGCTCTGGCCGCGCGCCTCGGGCTCGCTGTCAGCGCGGTTGTTCCGTGCGCGCAAACCGAAGCGCCTTCCGTAGAAGCTGCCGCGAAATCCGTCGAGAAAGTTGTCCGCATCGAGCATCCGCTGCTCGCGCCCTACACGCCGGACGCCTTTACGCTCGCGCTCGAACAGTTTTTCCGCTCGGCGGAACCGGACTTCATCGTCTTTCCGCATAGCTATCAGGTGCGCGACTACGCTCCGGCGCTCGCCGCGCGCTTCTCCAGAGTTTTGATCGGCGATGTGACCGGCATCGCGGACGGCCCGGCCTTTCAGCGGCAGTTGATGCAGGGCCGCCTGACCGGCGAATACCAGCCGAACGGCGCGGGGCCGCATTTTGTTTCGGTCCAGTCCGGCGCTTTTCGCGCCGACCAGGTCGCCGCTAGCTCTGCACCGGTCGAGACCTTCGCGCCGGTCATCGAGCCCGCGCAGATTCGTACCCGGCCCGGCGCTCCATTCCGCGCCTCGGCGCAGACCGTCGATCTGGCTTCCGCACCGCTCATCGTCAGCGTCGGCCGCGGCATCAAGGAGGCTGACAACCTGCCGCTGGTCCAGGAGCTGGCGACGGCGCTCGGCGCCGAGCTTGCCGCTTCCCGCCCCATCTGCGATAACGGCTGGCTGCCCATCGAGCGGCAGGTCGGCAGCTCCGGCCAGACCGTTGCGCCGCGGCTGTATCTTGCCGTGGGCATCTCCGGAGCGATCCAGCATATCGTCGGCATCAAGGGTTCGCAGTGCATCGTCGCCATCAACAAGGATCCCGATGCGCCCATCTTCGAGGTGGCGGACTACGGCATCGCCGGCGATCTGTTTGAAGTCGTTCCAGCCCTGACCGAAGCGATCAAGGCGGCAAAACCATAGTTCGTGAGGACCGGGTTATCCAGTTGCGTTTGCCGAGGCCGAAACGATAGGCTTCAGCCATTGCAGCACACTGGGAACGCACTGGGGGCAAACAGGGATGTTCGCGCCTGAAACGTATTCTGCCGCACTCATGCTCATGATCCTGAGCATGCTCTGCTGGGGGTCGTGGGCAAACACGCTCAAGCTCTGCCCCAAATTCCGCTTCCAGCTCTTTTACTGGGACTATGCCACCGGCGTGATGGCCTGCGCCATCCTGCTCGGCATGAGCTTCGGCACCCATGGGCCCACGGGCAATCCCTTTCTCACGGATATCGTCGAGTCGCCGCTGCTCTCCATGAAGCTGGCGATCGCCGGTGGCGCGGTCTTCAACCTCGCCAATCTGCTGCTGGTCGCGGCCATCGATGTTGCCGGCCTTGCGGTGGCTTTCCCCATCGGGATCGGACTGGCGTTGATCGTCGGCTCGGTTTGGAGCTACATCGTCGCGCCCAAGGGCAACATGCTTCTGCTCTTCGGCGGCGTGGCCCTGGTCACGGTGGCCATTATTTTTGACGCGCTTGCCTACCGCAACCGCGAAAAGGATGCGCCCGCGGCAACCATGCGCGGCATTGTGCTCAGCCTTGTGGCCGGACTGCTGATGGGCAGCTTCTATCCGCTCGTTGCACGCGCCATGCAAGGTGTTCCCGGCCAGCCCGGACCCGGACCCTATGCCGTTGCGGGGCTCTTTGCCTTCGGTGTGTTGCTTTCCACCTTCCCCTTCAACCTTCTGCTGATGCTGAAGCCGCTGGACGGCAAGCCGCGCGTTGCCATGGGAGACTATTGGGCCGCGCCGATGAAATGGCATCTTGCCGGCCTGCTTGGCGGCGCTATCTGGTGCCTGGGCGCGGTCTGCAACTTCCTCGGCTCGGGCGCGCACAAAGTCGGCCCGGCGGTCTCCTACTCCATTGGACAGGGCGCCACCATGATCTCCGCCTGCTGGGGCGTGTTTGTGTGGCATGAGTTTTCCGGCGCGCCCGCTATTGCCCGCAGGTATCTTATTTTCATGTTCATCTTCTTTCTTCTGGGGCTGGCTGCGATTGCCCTTGCTCCGCTTGCTTAACCGGGCCCATATGCCATGACTCTCCCATCCAGGCCGATTGTCGTCGTCGGCAGCATCAACATGGATCTCGTTGCCGGCGCGGCGCAGATCCCCGCCGCCGGCCAGACGCTCATCGGCAGCAGCTTCACCACCACTCCCGGAGGCAAGGGAGCCAACCAGGCCGTAGCTGCAGCGCGTCTCGGCGCGCAGGTGCATATGGTGGGCATGGTGGGCGGCGATGTCTTCAGCTCCAGCCTCATCGACAATCTGGCTCAGGCCAATGTCCGCACAGAAGCCGTCGGGCGCGCGCATGGCCCTTCCGGAGTGGCGATGATTGCGGTGGCCGCCAGCGGCGAGAACAGCATTATCGCGGTTCCGGGCGCGAATGGCGCAGTCGATTCAGCATTCGTCGATCGCCACGAAGAGTTGATCGCATCAGCAGGCATGGTGCTTTGCCAGCTCGAGCTGCCGCTGGCCACGGTTGCACACACGGTCGAGCTTTGCGCGCGCCTCGACATTCCTGTGATGCTCGACCCTGCGCCTGCTGCTGCGCTGCCGGATGCGATCTGGCCCAATCTCGCCTGGTTTACGCCCAATGAAACTGAGGCGGCGCTGTATGCAGGAGGCAATCTTCCCGCGGAGCCGGCCGCGCAGCAACTCCTTGCACGGGGCCTTCGCGGCGTTGCGCTCAAGCGCGGCGCGCAGGGTGTGTATGTCGCCGAACGCGGCGGCAAGGCAGCCTGGATTCCTGCCTTTCCTGTAGAGGCGATCGATACTGTTGCGGCTGGAGATTGCTTCAACGGCGCATTTGCCGTGGCTCTGCTTGAGGGGCTCGATCCATGGGCTGCCGCGCAATTCGCTTCCGCCGCGGCGGCCATCTCGGTCACGCGTCACGGGGCGCAGGCTTCCATGCCTTCACGCGCGGAAGTCGATCTGTTTCTCACGCAGCACGCCTGACTGCCTTATTCGCACCACGCGTCGAACTTGCCCGCGCGCACGGCCGCTGCAAGCGCATCAATATCCGGCGCGAGTACGCGATCCTTTTCGAGGCGCATCACCACAGTACGCACGGCGGCGTGTACCTTTTCAATGTCCGGGCTCGACTTGAGCGGGCGGCGGAACTCGAGTCCCTGCGCACCGCACATCAGCTCGATGGCCGCGATGCGCTCGGCGTGTTCGACGATCTGCCGCAGCTTGAGCGCGCCGGTCATGCCCATGGAAACGTGGTCTTCCTTGCCGCCATCGGTGGGAATGCTGCCCGTGGACGAGGGATGCGCGAGCACCTGGCACTCGTTGATGAGCGCAGCGGCCACGATCTGCGCGATCATGAAGCCCGAGGAGAGCCCCGGATCGGGCGAAAGAAACGCGGGCAGGCCCTCGTTGATGTCAGGATTCAGCAGCCGGTCGATGCGCCGCTCCGTAATGCCGGCGAGATCGGTGACGGCGGCGGCGGCGTAGTCAAAGGCAAAGGCCAGCGGCGCACCGTGGAAGTTGCCGCCGGAGATCACCGCATCCTCCTCGCCATCGGCGGCCGGAAAGATGAGCGGATTATCGGTCGCCGAGCCGGCTTCCGTCTCCAGCACGTCGGCCACATGATCCAGCACACCGCGCACGGCTCCATGCACCTGCGGCATGCAACGCAGGCAATAGGCATCCTGCACGCGCGAGTCGTGCTCGCGGTGCGATTCGCGAATCTCCGAACCTTCAAGCAGCGCAACCAGGTGGCGCGCGGCCACGATTTGTCCCGCATGCGGCCGGGCGCGATGAATGCGCGCATCGAACGCAGCCGGCGTGCCCATCAGCGCTTCAAGGGACATGGCTCCTGCCACGTCGGCCAGGCGTGCGATGCGCAATGCGCGCGCAACCGCCAGAGCGCCCACCGCGGTCATGGCCTGCGTGCCATTCAACAGCGCCAGGCCCTCTTTCGCGGCCAATTCAATAGGCGTCAGCTTTGCACGGCGCAGCGCTTCCCTGCCCGGCAGGCGCTCGCCACGATAGAAAGCCTCGCCCTCGCCGATCACCACCAGCGCAAGATGCGCGAGGGGCGCAAGATCGCCGCTGGCGCCCACGGAGCCCTTCTCGGGAATCACCGGATGGACACCGGCATTGAGCATCCCCACCAGCAGGCTCAGAAGCTGCGGCCGCACCCCGCTGAAGCCCTTGGCCAGCACATTGGCGCGCAGCAGCACCATGGCCCGCGACTCGGCCTCGCTGAGCGGATCACCCACACCGCCCGCGTGGCTGCGCACCAGATTGACCTGCAGCTCGGCCAGCTTTTCGGCCGGAATGCGCACGTCAGAGAGCTTGCCGAAGCCGGTGTTCACTCCATAGACCGTCTGTCCGTCGGCCAAAATCGCCTCGATGAGCGCACGGCTCGCTTCGACGCGGGCGACAGCGTCTGGAGCAATTTTGACGGGCAGGCCGCTCAAAGAGACTGCTTCAATCTCGGCCAGCGTAAGTGGCTGTCCATCAAGGATAAGGGGACCCATGGGGTGATGGTAGGATGCCGGGCCAGCTCTGGTACAGAAGATTTATGCGTCCTGTTGTGTTACGGGAGCAAGAATCCACTATCATCGATGATTATGGCAATGGATTCCACGGCCTTGATGGATACCTATGGCCGAAAGCTCCTCGCTGAGCTGCAGGAGAACTCCCGCCTGAGCACAGCCGAGCTCGGTCGCCGCATCGGCCTTTCACCCACGGCCACCGCCGAGCGCCTGAAACAGATGGAGGAAGTGGGCATCCTGCGCGGCTACACCATCGACATCGACCGCGAGGCCATGGGCCTTGAAGTGCTCGCCTTCATCCGCATGAGCTGCGCCTCGGGCGGACAGAACTATCGCCGTCTGCTCGAATATATCCAGTCGCTCGAAGAGGTGCGCGAGTGCCACCACCTGACCGGCAGCGACGACCTGCTGCTGAAGGTGACGACTACGAGCATGGCCAATCTTGAAGCGCTCATCGAGGCGCTGCTGCCCTATGGCAACCCGATTACCAGCCTTGTGCTCTCCTCGCCCGTGGAGCGGCGCAACTACGCCGTGACCGGCAAGCTGGTGAGCGTGACGCGCAAGCTGCCGAACCGGAGACGCTAGCCGAGCCCGAGGATGCGGCGGTTGCGCTCTTCGTCCGCCTCCGCTCCCGCGAAGTCGTCAAAGGCGCGATCGGTAACAGGAATGATGTGCTCGCGGATGAAGCGCGCCCCCTCCG
>DASZRQ010000172.1:0-3005 GCA_035549115.1 Occallatibacter sp.
ATGTTGATGATGTTGCCGTCGTAGTTGAAGCTGGCTTCCAACAGCAGGTTCGGGCTGATGGTGCCGCTCAGCTTGAGGGCAGCGCTGTTCGACGGATTATCCAGAACGCTGGTGACCGTGTTGTAGCTGTACCAGTCCCACCCCAGTTCCGGACCGCCGGAGGCCTGCGACACGCTGTCATGCATGTAGTGGCCGAGGATTTGCCACTTGGAGTTGATGGTGTGATCGATGCGGACAATGTCGTCGCGCACATTGATCGGTGTCTGCGCCTCGGAGATCACCTTGCCGTCGCTGCGGTTTGGTTTAGGCAGAATACCGGAGCTCAACCACAGAACAGCGTTCGGGTCGAATAACTGATGCGGAATCGTGTTATTCGGGAACGCGTGTCCGGGCGTCAGGCCATACTGCGTGAGCAATGAGGTCTGGCAGGCATCCTTATCGGTAACCGAGGGATCGAGGCAGGGCTCAAAGTACGAGTTCTGCGTGCCAGTCGGCGCCGCGGTGCCGGAGTACGGCACGGCAATGCCGGGGACGTATGGAGTGTTGTTGTAGCCAGTGCCGGGGCCTGCGAACGCCGGAGGCGTGTAAGTCAGGTCTGTGCCCGCAGTCGGGAAGTCCGATGCCGGAAGCGTATTGACCACGTTCGGAGAGTTGCCCTGGTTGATCTTGCGCCACTCTTCATTCCAGAAGAAGAAGGTCTTGTTGTGGTTCCTGTTGTAGACCTTGGGAATGAACAGCGGGCCGCCGATGTTGAAGCCGTAGATGTTGTAGTTCAGCACCTGGCGGGGCGTCGGCGTCGTGGTGTTGTACTTGTTGAAGTAGTTGTTCGCGTCGTAGTCGGTGTTACGGTTGAACTCCCACAGCGTGCCGTGGAACTTCTGCGTGCCGCTCTTGAGCGAAAGGCTGAAGGTGGCGCCAGAAGAAATACCGTAATCCGGCGGATAGTTCGAACTCATGACCGTGAACTCGGCGATAGCGTCCTGCGAGGGCATGATGTCCATGCCGCCGGCGCCGCCGCGGTCATCCGCTTCGCCACCGTCAATCAGCCAGATGTTATGGCTCTGGCGAAGGCCGTTGACGCTGATGGTGAAGTTCGCTGCCACCGAAGTAGGCGTGTTGTTATCAGGCACCGTAGAGCTTGCGCCCAGGCCGAGCGAGGCCAGAGCCGCAAAGTTGCGGTTCTCCGTGGCAATCTCGCTGATCTGCTGCGAGCTGATCAGCGTGCTGACCACGTTCGAGTCGGCCTGCACCGCGAGCGCATCGGCTTCGACGGTGACGGTCTGCGTCTCGGCGCCAACCGTGAGCTTGACGTCCACGCGGGCGGTCGAGGAAACGTTCACCACGATGCCGTTTTGCGCGAAACCTTGGAAGCCCTTGGCTGTGACTTTCATGTTGTAGGTTGCGGGGTTCAGACCGGAGATGTCATACAAACCGGTCGCTCCGCTGACGGTCGACTTCGTCACGCCCGTAGCAGGGTTGGTGATGGTGACTGTGGCGTCAGGAACCACCGCTCCTGTCTGGTCAGTGACGATGCCAGTCAGATCCGAGTTGGCCTGTGCGAATGCTCCCGCACATGCCAGCGCGAAGATCAACGGCAACAGGAAGAACCTGTATCTCGTTTGTCTCATGTGACCTTCCTTTTCAAAAGTCTTGCTGTGTTCGTGAGTGTTTCTGTCGCTCCCCGTCTCGCGGGCGTGCAGTCGATTGAAGGAGATCGCTGCGCGGTGTGATTTCTGAGCCTCTCCCGTCTTTCCGTGCCGGCTCGATGCCAAACACGAAGAGCCATCGACGGACAGCTTCCGAGTGGAAGCGCCGCGCGACAGCTGCGAGAAAACTGAACCGGAATCGCTGTGGTAAATCAATTTTCCAGTTTGCCCTGATTCACGACCGAGCCATTTGACGCGCACGGAACAAATGCTGTCAAGTAGAAAATCCCTTTACTTGGCATGTTCCGCCCCTTCAACCCGTCTTTGCCCAAAGCGCTTCAACCTACGTTGTTGCGCCCTGCCGGCTCATTCCATTTGCCGGTTTGCGGGGTTTTTCTTTGTCACAACTGCTGGCATACTCCTCGAATCTGCCAGCCTTCCCGAACTGCCCGAAGACGCTCTCGCGCTCTGGCAGCACGGCCCGAAGCAGGCTATTTTCTCCATCCTCTGGAAGGCGAAAATGATCGAAAATACACATTTTTGAATTCTCGTGGTTAAACGTTTAAGTAGCAGAAGTGAAACGATTAACCAAAGTTGTGTATTGCCGACCCTGCTGAAAGCCGGGAGCTATTAAATGACGAGAAAAGGACAGTTGTCAAGCACGACCTGCGAGTGCACGCGAAGCCGGGCAGCCTGTGCCGCAAAAATTATCTTTTGGGGATCAGTAAAGCGTTTAAATTGATGAATTTAATGCAGGATTTCCAAAAAGATTCGCGTCGAGAAACATTCCATGACGAAAGGGGTCAGTGCATGCGCGCCAGGTCGCGCAGATCGCGGGCCACGGCTTCCAGGAAGGTTTCAAGGTTCGCATCCGGAGGAGGCTCGAGGCCCGACTTGGCCTGGATGGCGGCAGCGATGCGCCGGGCCAGGGCCTGGCGGGTCTCGAGCGGAAGATCGAGCCTACGGGAGAAAAAGCCCTCCAGCACCTCGAGATCGGACGGCGCCAGTTTGGCAATGCCTGCGGCCGGCACAGCAAGCCCGAGATGCGGCTCGGGGATCGGCGCGGCCGCCTGCGTGAACGCCGAGGCGGTAAACGTGCGCGTGCCCGCTTCGCCCCACAGGGGCGTCTCCGCGGGCCGGTCGCGCACCACCAGGGTGCCCGCGGCGAGGTCGCCAAGCCGCTGATGCTGGCGCGTAACGAACATCGCAATCACGCCCACGGCATAGAACGAAGGAATCTGGTCGATGTAGCGGATGAAGTTGCGCGCCATCGATTCGAAGAGGCCAATGGCGCGGCCCGAGCGCTGAATCACGCGAATGCGCGCGATGCGCTTGCCGGGCGTGCGTCCATTGCCGAAG
>DASZRQ010000173.1:0-11353 GCA_035549115.1 Occallatibacter sp.
ATTGTTCGTGGGGCCGACGGTGCTGGACGGGCTGCCCGCAACGAGCGCGCTGATGGAGACGGAGATCTTCGGGCCCGTGCTCTCGGTCGTGCATGCCCGGTCGGTTGACGAAGCCATCGCGATGATCGAGCGCTCGGCCTACGGCAACGCAAGCTCCATCTTCACCTCGTCCGGCGCGGAGGCGCGCAGGTTCCGCAACGCGGTCTCGACCGGCAATGTGGGCGTGAACATCGGCGTGCCCGCGCCGATGGCCTATTTCCCGTTTTCCGGCTGGAAGGGGAGCTTCTTTGGCGTGATGCACGCGCAGGGGCGCGATGCCATCGAGTTCTTCACCGATAAGAAAGTGATTGTGGAGCGCTGGCCGAAGGAGTGGTCGCGCAAGTTCTAGCAGCGCATGCAGACCCCGCGCACGAAGCGCGAGGCCTGCGCAATGCTATTGGCGCTGCTGCAGCGCTGGTCCGCTCTGCGGCTGCTCCGTGATGTGCACGGAGTGCTCCAGGCGGAAGGTGAGCAGCGTCTCGGCGGGCAGCACAATCTGCTTGTTACCTGTGAATGCCGAGCCCGCGGTGCCTGCTCCGCCGCCGGCCAGCGCGCCGATAGCCGCACCTTTTCCGCCGCCGGCCAGACCGCCGATCAGCGCACCCAGCCCCGCTCCGCCGCCGATGAAGCCGGCAGTGCGCTTGCCTTTGCCCTTCTCCGCGCGATCAATCGAGCTGGTCTCCACCGGGTAGCTGCCCCAGCGCGTGCGCACGCGGTCCAGGCGCACGGAGAGCAGCGCGCCGCCCTTGAACTTGCCCAGCGGCTTGGCGTCAATCACTGTGCCTTCGGCGCGCGCGCCCCGCGGAATGACGACGGTGCCGCTTTCCAGCACATCGTCGGCAACCGTCGCGCTGAAGGAGTCACCGGGCTGCGAGATCTTCGAGCCGAGATCAGAGTCGAGCCGCACACGGAGCCGTGTGCCCTGCGGCAGCACGATCACGGCTGGCGGCGGAGGTGGCGCGGGCGTGCTGGCCTGCGCGGAACCGCTGGATGCCGGGGCCGCAGCACCACTGCCGGAAGCCGCAGGCTGATCCGACGAGCCCGATGCGGGCTGCGCGGTAGAGGGATTCTGGCTGGTGGCAGGCGGCGCGCTCGACTTGCACCCGGCGAACGTGAGAACTGCGGTGAGGGCGAGAGAGCTGAAGAAGAGAAGCGTGCGATTCGACTTCATGGAGCCGGCTCCTTGTGGGGGATTCTCGAACACGCCAACCGGCAACCAAAAACCAGGTGAGGCAAGAATCAAAAAGGGAGGCGGAAGAGCACGGCGGGTCATTGCCTGCCCGCCTGCGCTTCTTCACATAGATGTTAGATGTCGAGATTCTTCACATCGAGAGCATTATCCTCGATGAATTTTCTGCGCGCCTCAACGTCTTCGCCCATCAGTGTGGTGAAGATGGTCTCGGTTTCGGCAATGTCCTCGAGCTTGACCTGCAGCAACGTGCGGCGGTCGGGGTCCATGGTCGTCTCCCACAACTGTGGAGCCGTCATCTCGCCCAGACCCTTGTAGCGCTGCACATCGTAATCCTTCTTGCCCTGCTCCACGATGTAGGTAAATAGTTCGCGCGCGGTCTGCTTCTCCACCGGCTCGCGGGGAATGCGCGCGGCGCGGCGCGGAGCTTTGCTCTTGGCCTCGCCCTCCTCGGCCTCTGCTCCTTCGGTTTCGTCGGCGGCTTCCTCGGCCTTGCCCGCATATTCAATGAGGAACGGCGGCTCAAGATAACCCTTGATCTGCGCGAACTTGGCCATCATCTGGCGGAACTCCGGGCTTGAGGCCAGCGTCCAGTCGATGCGGCGTTCGGCGCCCTGCGCATCGATGAAGCTGACGGACCAGGTATGGTGCTCCTCGTCCTCGACCGGCTTGTTCAGCGTCTTGATGCCGAACTCCACGGCGGCGATCTTGAGTTCGCCATGCAGCGCCACCAGCTTCTCCGGCATGTCATTGCCGGACTTCGAGGTGAAATCCGCGCGCTGGGTCAGCTCGGCGCGCGCAATCATCTCGGTGAGCCGCTCGTTGCGGATGCGCTTGTCCACCTTCTCCACAAAGCCGAGATATTCGTTGAGCTGGCTCATGAAGCGCGTCAGGTCCTTGCCCTCGATGCGGCTGGCGGTTTCGCCATGGCGCACCACCATGCCTTCCGAGGCGCGGTTCACCGCCACGGTGTTTAGCGCGCGCTCATCCTTCACGTACTGCTCGCTGCGGCCCTTCTTGATCTTGAACAGCGGGGGCTGCGCGATAAACACGTGGCCGCGCTTGATCAGCTCTGTCATGTGGCGGAAGAAGAAGGTCAACAGCAGCGTGCGAATGTGCGAGCCGTCCACGTCAGCATCGGTCATCAGAATGATTTTGCCGTAGCGCAGCTTGGCGGGGTCGAAGTCGTCCTTGCCGATGCCCGTGCCCAGCGCGGTGATCATGGCGCGGATTTCCTCGTGGCCCAGCATCTTGTCGTAGCGGGCCTTCTCCACGTTCAGAATCTTGCCCTTGAGCGGCAGGATGGCCTGGAACCGCCGGTCGCGGCCCTGCTTGGCTGTGCCGCCTGCGCTTTCACCCTCCACGAGATAAAGCTCGCAGCGTGCGGGATCGCGTTCGGAGCAGTCGGCCAGCTTGCCGGGCAGGCCACCGCCATCCAGAGCGCCCTTGCGGCGGGTCAGGTCGCGGGCCTTGCGCGCTGCTTCGCGGGCGCGGGCCGCTTCAATGGCCTTGTTGATGATGCGTTTGGCCACCGGCGGGTTCTGCTCGAGGAAGGCGCCCAGCCGCTCGTTCACAAAAGCCTGCACGGTTCCGGCGATATCGGAGTTCAGCTTGCCCTTGGTCTGCCCCTCAAATTGCGGCTGCGACAGCTTGACTGAGACCACAGCGACCAGGCCTTCGCGCACATCATCGCCGGAGAGGTTCTCCTTCATGTCCTTGAAGAGGCCGAGCGACTGGCCGATGGCGTTGATGGTGCGCGTGAGCGCGGTGCGGAAGCCGGAAAGATGCGTGCCGCCATCGACGGTGTTGATGTTATTGGCGAAGCTGAAGACCGTCTCCGAGTAGCTGTCGTTGTACTGCAGCGCGATGTCAATCTCGACGTTGTCCCGCGTCGCTTCCATCGTGATCGGTTTCTCGTGCAGCACAGATTTGCCGCGGTTCAGGTGCTTGACGAACTCGCCGATGCCGCCCGCGTACTTGAACTCGGCGCGCTTGGCCTCGCCCGTCTTAGGGTCGGAGATGCGCTCATCGGTCAGCGTGATTTCGAGGCCTTTGTTCAGGAAGGCGAGCTCGCGCAGACGCTGCGCCAGCGTGTCGTAGTTGTACTCGGTAACGGTGAAGATGGTCTTGTCCGGCAGAAAGTGCACCTTGGTGCCACGGCGCTTGCTGGTTCCGGCCTTGCGCAGCTCGCTGGTGGGCACACCACAGGAGTAATCCTGCTCCCAGGTGTTGCCGTCGCGCCAGATCTCGACATCGAACTCCTGGGAGAGCGCGTTCACGCAGCTCACGCCTACACCATGCAGGCCGCCGGAGACTTTGTAATTCGACGAGTCGAATTTGCCGCCCGCGTGCAGTTTGGTCAGGACTACCTGCACGGCCGGCATCATCTCGCCGTTGCCCACCGGCATCATGTCCACCGGGATGCCGCGGCCGTCGTCGGTCACGGTGATCGAGTTGTCCACGTGGATCACGACATCAACCTTCTTTGCGTAGCCGGCCAGCGCCTCATCCACCGAGTTATCGACCACCTCATACACCAGGTGATGCAGGCCCATCTCGCCGGTCGAGCCAATGTACATGGCAGGGCGCAGGCGCACGGCTTCAAGGCCTTCGAGAATCTTGATGTTTTCGCCGGTGTAGTTGCCGTTCTGCTGGGAGTTGGAGTCGTCCTGGGGTGTCTGAGTCGCCATAAAAGTCCATTCGCGGAAGTTTCGTTTCCTGCTCCACGGTTTGCGGATGTCGAGGAGGCCATTTCAGACGGGCTCAAAGTGGCATTAACCCGCTGAAAAACGTGGGGCTTGGAACGAATGTGTACCCCTCAATTTTAGCACGTGCGGCCCAGTGCCCTGTGGATGTCAGGTCACCACGCATTTGATTACCATTTTGCACATTACTCAGGTTGCAGGTGACGTTAGTACCTGCGCCTTTCGCTACCACGGAAGTTGATGAAAATGATGGTTTTAGATGCATATCTGGGCTAGTATCGAAGGTGTTAGTCCGGAACCTTTTCTGTAAACAATTCAATCCAGGGAGTTACCAATTATGAAACTCGCAATCCGCGTCTTTGCTTTCGTCGTTGTCGCCGCCGGCGCAGCCGCTGCCTCTTTCTCCTCGACAGCCTCGCACACCGTGACGCTGAGCCATCAGTCGGCCGCTTCGGCGCTGCCGATTCCTGGTTGCGGGCCGGGCATGGGCTGCCCGGTGAATGACGGAAAGTAAAAATTTACCCACTAAATAGCGGAAACGGCTGCACATCTAGCACCAAAGTGCTAAATGTCGGCCCTCTTTCCGTTTGAAGTCAGGCATCCCAGGCGCTATCCTGAGTAGACCCTCAGGACGGTAGGGGCTGGGTATGCCTTTGAACTTCGCCATGTCGGTCATGATCGTCGCAGAGTTTCTGCTCTGGGCGGTCGCCGGGTTCATTTTCTGGAAAAAGAACCTGCAGCGGCGCTTTCCGGCGATGGGGGCATATCTCACCCTGCGATTGGGGTCGATGCCGGTTCTGCTTGCCCTGCTTTATATGCAGTCAATGCAGACGGGCCATCAGGCGTTGTACTTCCCGCTCTATTTCTACAGCTACTGGACCGTCTACATTGCCAGCGCGTTTACGCTGTTCTTCATCTGCATTGAGGTCTTCCGCACCGCGCTCGCTCCCTACACCGGCCTGATGCGGCTGGGGACTGTTGTCTTCCGCTGGACCACGCTCGCCTCGCTCATTGTGAGCATGTCCTCGGTTTCCTTTTCGCATCATGGCGCGCTGCTGATTCCAGACATCGCCCTGGCGCTGATGCGCTCGGTGAGCATCCTCGAGCTTTGCCTGCTTGCGTTCCTCTGCCTGTGCATGAATGCCCTCAAGCTCTCGGCCCGCGATATCTGCTTCGGCGTGGCGCTGGGCTTCGGCATCCTGTCGACCAATGACTTCATCTTTGCGGCTGTGTGGTCGCGCCATTCCTCGCTCACTTCGCCTATCCAGTTCGTGAATGAAGGGGTGCTGCTGGCAACGCTGGGCATGTGGGCTGTCTACTTCGCGGTTCCGGAGAAGGTGCATGTGCCTCTGGTGCTTGCGCCCAACTCCACGATCTACCGCTGGAACGAGATTGCCGCGGCGCTGGGCCACGGCACCAAGGTTGCCGTGCAGCAGCCTGCCAACAGCTTCTTCCTGAGCGATGTGGAGAAGGTTGTGGACAAGGTGCTCACCCGCACCAATCTGCAGGGCAGCGAATCGAAATAATCGCGGTTGCCATGGGGGGGATGAAGGCCGGTCTCGCAGAGGCCGGCCTTTATTGCGTCTGCGCGCAAAAGAGAAGGCCACGGCGTTTGCCGTGGCCCTTGCTGCGGATGTGTCTCTGGAACTACTCGGCCGCGATGGGCTCGATGGACGCAAAGCGTCCGCGGTTGCCGTGGTCGGAGAACTTCACGCGTCCGCTCACCTTGGCGAAGAGCGTGTCGTCAGAGCCGCGGCCCACGTTGGCGCCGGCCTTGATGCGCGTGCCACGCTGCCGAACGATGATGGAGCCGCCGGTGACCAGCTCGCCGCCAAAGGCCTTCACGCCCAGCCGCTGCGCATTCGAGTCGCGTCCGTTTGTGGAGCTGCCTCCACCCTTTTTATGTGCCATTGCCGAATCCCCTTCTGAATCGTTGCAGCCGCGCCTACTGGGCGGCGGTGTAGGTCACGCCATCGGCCTCAATGGCCTTGATGCGGACCTCGGTAAAGTTCTGGCGGTGCCCCTGCAGCTTCTTGTACTGCTTCTTGCGCTTCAGGTGAAAGACCAGGATCTTGCTGCCGCGGCCCTCGCCCAGCACTTCGGCCGTCACCTTGGCGCTGGCGGGCTTGGCAATCGAACCGGCCTCGCCGGAGACAGCCAGCACATCGCTGAACTCAACGGTCTGGTTCTCCGAGGGAACCGACTCAATCTTCACAACGTCGCCGGGAGCGACCCGATACTGCTTTCCACCGGTGCGAATCACCGCGTACATACATCCTCCAGAGCAGCACACGTCCGAAAACCGGTGCGCTCAAAGCACTTAAACATAGCTCGGGCGGAAACTTCCGCGCTGCGGCCGCTCAAGCCCCCGTTTCTCAGTCCGGGCGAGCGATTGGCCCCACAGCGACAGGCAGGAATCGCCAAACTAAGGTAGTTTACCTGCTTTCCGGGGCAAGGTCAATCTGGATACCCGCGAGCCAAAACCTCGGAAAATGCCGTCTGACTGTTTGTTAGACTCCCATTACGGCACCCGATTCTTTGCGTGCGCCCAGAATGGAATGATTCCAGACCCTCCGAAGGAGCTTTCGTGAGCGCCATGCACGAGCTGTTGCACAACCTCGGCAACACACCCATTCAGAAGCGCGCCATCTCCAACCACAGCGTGCTGAACGAGGCTTTCTCTTATGCCAGGCCGGTCGCCTTCTCGCGCGGCATGCGCGTGGACCTGAACGGGCTGGTGGTGCTGTTCATCTCCGGCACCGGCTCCATCAACGAGCACGGCGCCACGATCAACATCGGCGACTTTCCGGCGCAACTGCGGCGCGTCTTTTCGAATATCACCGGCCTGCTGGAGAGCGAGGGAGCGACCTGGAAGGATGTGGTGCGGACCACCTGCTACTTCCGCGACATCGACCGCGATTACGAGGCCTTCAACGAAGTGCGCAATGCGTTCTTTGCCGAGCAGGGCATCGAAGTCTTTCCCGCTTCCACGGCCATCTCCGCGCAGTTGTGCCGGCCGGAGCTGCTCATCGAGCTCGATGCCATCGCCATGTTCCAGACGGCGAAGAGCGAGGGCTAAGCCGCTTTGCGGGCCTGACGCCGCCACCAGGCTGCGGCTCCCACCAGGTGCGCTTCGTCCAGCAGCGCGCCGTCGCGATGCAGGATGCGCAGATTCGCAAGGCTGCACAGCGCGGCGGCAATATGGCTGCCGCCCACATCAAAGGCAAGAACGGTTGCTTCCGGTGCGGTCAAAGGCGATCTCCGGTAAGACGGTGCGCGCCGCGCTACTCCACGCGCACGGTGGTGGATTGCAGAATGTCAGCGGAGGAGTCGCCGATCATCACGCTGATCGGCTCGGCTTCCACGCGCATGGCCTTCTGCGTGTCATCCCAGTAGGCAAGCGTCGCGGCCTTCAGCGGAATCTCCACCGTCCTTGTCTCGCCTGGCTGCACGGTCACGCGCTGAAAGCCGGCAAGCTGTTCCCGTGGCCGCTCGACTTTGGAGTCAAGATGTTTCACATAAAGCTGCGCGACAGCATCGCCGGCCATGCTGCCCGTGTTCGTCACATCCACGCTCACGGTCATGGCGCCATCGCTGGCGAGCGCAGGAGCACTGGTGCGCAGGTGATCGAATTTGAATGTGGTGTAGCTGAGGCCGAAGCCGAAGGGATACAGCGGCTCGCCCTTGAAGTACATGTAGGTGCGCCCGTCGCGGATGTTGTAGTCCATCATTGGCGGAAGCTGGTCGACGGACCTGGGCCAGGTGACGACAAGATGGCCGCCGGGGTTGTACTCGCCGAAGAGCACCTTGGCCAGCGCTGTGCCTTCGTCCTGCGAGGCATGCGTCATGTGCAGGATCGCGGGGACATGCTCTTCCGTCCAGTTGATGGTGTAGGGGAAGCTCGATACGAGGATCACGATGGTCTTCTTGTTGACGGCATAGACCTGTTTCACAAGCTGTTCCTGCTCCAGAGAGAGGCTCTCGCGGTCGCGTCCTTCGCGTCCATCGCTGGCTACGGAACAGGGCAGCGTCACGCCGCCGCCTTCATCGGTGCTGTACCAGTCGTGCGCCATGTCCGGGCCGCAGGTGGGGTCGTTGCCGACCACCACTACCGCAACGTCAGAGGCCCGCGCGGCATTTACCGCCGCATTACCCAGTTCGCTCGCGGCGTAGTTCACCTTCACATCGGGCCCGGCCTCGGCCTTGATGCCATCGAGTGGAGTCACCTTGTACGGCGGCGTGCCGCCATACCAGTCCCAGTGCACGGAATCCGCCAGCGGCCCGATCACCGCGATGGACTTGATCGCGCCCTTCTTCAGCGGCAGGATGCTGTTCTGATTCTTGAGCAGCACCACGGACTCAAGCGCCATCTGCTGCGAGACGGAGCGGTCCCGGTCGGTGTTCCACGGCTCGGGTGAGTCCTTGATCTTCGAGTAGGGCACCATCTCCGGCGGGTCCAACAAACCAAGGTGCACGGTGATGCGGAATTTGAGCCGCAGCACGGCATCGATGTCGGATTCCTTAAGCGAGCCATCCTTGATCGCGGCCAGCGCCTCGTCCTGATACTTGTCGAGGAACTGGTTGATGCCGTTCTTGATGCACGCGACAACCGCGGCCTCCTGGTTGGGGAAGAGATGCCGGGGGTTCACGAGCAGCGTGACCGCGCCGCCATCACTCGAAAAGACATCGACGCCCCACTTGTCGCGCAGAATGGTGCGCAGGATTGGGTTCACCGCCATCGCCGTGCCGTTCCACGCGTTGTAGGAGGCCATCACAGCCCGCGCTCCACCCTGCTGGATGGCCATGCGGAAGGGAACCGAGTAGTACTCCCAGAAGAGCCGCTCATCGAAGTTCGACGACGATGCGTTGCGATGATCCTCGTTGCTGTTGGCCAGGAAATGCTTGAGCAGCGCGGCTGCCTGCCAGTATCTGGGGTCGTCGCCCTGCAGCCCGCGCGTGAAAGCTGTGGTCATGGTGCCGTTGAAGAACGGATCCTCGCCGTAGACTTCCTCGCTGCGGCCCCAGCGCGGATCGCGGGCCAGGTCCGACTGCGGCCCCCACAGCATCAGAATCTGGCGGTCGTACTTTGCGGTCTGCGTGATGAAACGCGCCTCGTAGCCCTCGACTCCGCCGGCCTTGCGCACCAGCTCCGGATCCCATGTCTCGCCCATGCCCGGCGGCTGCGGAAACTGCGTTGTCGTGATGGGTTCGCGTTTGCCGCGCGGCTCGCGCTGCACCACCCCGTGAATGCCCTCCGACGAACCAAAGCTGGGCACGCCGAGTCTCGGCACGCCCGTGTCCGTGCCGAGGCAGTGGACTTTTTCTTCGATCGTCATCAGCGAGAGAAGATTGTCGATGCGCTTCTCCATCGGCAGTGCGGGATCGTTGAAGGGATAGCGCGCTTGCTGTGCAAGAGAGAGTGAAGCGGAGCAGGCGAGAAGGCATGCGAGTGCGGTGGAAACGGTGCGTGTCATCTGATTCCCCGGCGAGAAATCCGCTGCCGTGCTTAAGCACAGAACCAGCGGGCGATCTTCGAGCGCAGCAAGGGTATCATGCCGGAGAAGAGCGCTTCAGCAGCGCTCGCGGCTCAGAAGTGGCGGATGGTTTCGCTCGTGCCGGAGCTGCCGGGCGGCGGAGGCATGGGATGGCGCTCCGAGCGCTCCACGTGGCTTTCCAGCGAGCGGCTCACGAGGTCGCGCGAACCCAGGCCAACGGCCAGCGCCAGCGTGAGCACGATGCCGCCAAAAAGAATGCCGAAGGCCAGCGAGACCACAACGCCGCCGACCTCGAGATGGTCGAGCACCATGGCCGCGGTGAGCACCAGCACCAGCCATTTGACGCCGAGTGAGAGAAACCGCGCGTACTGCAGTTGCGCATTCACCGCGCCAATCAGAACCGACCGCGCAAGGAAGCGTGCGATGAGCGTGCCTGCGATGAGAATGAAGATGGCGCCGACGGCATGGGTGAGGTAGGGCAGCAGCGCAATGGACAACGCTCCCGCGCTGGCAAACGAGGCATCGAAGGCCGAGACGCCGATGAGCAGGCCGAGCAGCACGCATCCCCAGAACGCAACCCGCGCGGCAATGGCCGTGGGCGAGCTTGCCGGTGTCCAGTCGCCGGCGCCGCGATAGCGGGTGAGCCGGTCGTCGAAGCGCACCAGGCGCAGTCCGCGGCGCAGCACGGCGGAGAGCGCCATGCCAATGAGCGTGAACAGCCCCAACGCGACAAAGAAGGCGAGCAAACCCGGCAGCACGGCGATGAGCAGCGACAGCACACGATAGAACGACTGATGCAGCGCCTCCGACATGTGGCGCAGGATGGTCGTGTTGTCCGCCGATGCGGGCTGCGGAGCCGCGGATTGAGTCTGCAACAGAAGTGCGATCGTGTTGAGCATCGGGTTGCTCCTTTCCGTCATGACGTACATCGAACAGGCGCACGATTATGGGTTGAAGCGGTCGGGCCAGCGCCATCGCGCCACCAGGTAGGGCTTGTCCGCTTCAAAGGCCGCGGCCAGTGCCTCCACGTGGCGCTCGGGATGGATGCCTGTCGCAATCAGGTTGATGTGGCTGGCCACCCATGCAAGGTATAGCGGAATGAGCGCGCCCAGCAGGTGGCCGCGATTGAGCGTGCGCATGCGATAGGCGATCAGAAAGTCGTAGACGATGCGCACCCACAACGCATCGGGCATGCGGAAGGCTGTGCCGTCGAGCTGCGACAGTCGTTTGAGACCCAGCAGCGAGTTGGGCGGCAGCACCAGCGACCAGATCTCGTGCAGGTTGGTGTATGCGAGCCGGAAGCCCTGCAGCATGGGAGCCGCCTCGTGCGCAATCTCCGGCCCCGGCGACTGCACGGCGGGCAGCAGCCTGCGCCCCGGCGGCGTGACGCGCGCGCGCTGCCAGAATGTTGCCTTCGCGTCGATGTCCGAAAAGAGCGAGCCGGCCACGAATGGGAGGATTGCATTGAGGTCGGGTTCGGCGGGATGCGGCAACTCGCGCGGGCCAATCTCAACTTCGTCGATGGTTATGCCGGCGATCATCGCCTCGCTTACCGGCCACAGCGGCGTATCGCTCTGGTTGAGCGCAATGAAGCGCTGCGCAACGGAGAAAAGCTTCTGCGCCATGCGCAGCGAAAGGCCAAGATCGATGGCCAGCGGGTAGCGCGTGCGGTTGGCGAAGAGCGCGCGGCTCAGAGGATAGAGAATCGACGAGTTCAACAGACCCGCAAGCGGCTGCAGGCTGTAGCAGGGAACAACCAGATCGGCTGCGCCATTGAGAACCGCCTGCCCAAAGTCGCGCAGGCCCGCCGCATTGATGGATACGCACTCCTGCCCCAGCAGCAGCAGCGCGCGGGCGCTGTTTTTCTCGGCAATCTGGCAGACATTCACAAAGTCGGCCGCGGTCAGTGTCCACGAGGACTTCGC
>DASZRQ010000174.1:0-18289 GCA_035549115.1 Occallatibacter sp.
GATACGCGGCCGGGATGGGATGTGCGCCCCGAGGATCGCACGCTGAGCGAGCAGATGATGAGCTACTGGACCAACTTCGCCAAAACCGGCGACCCGAATGGGCCGGGACTGCCGGAGTGGCCGAAGTACGGCGACGACAACGCGCTCATCCACCTCAACAACCCCATCACCGCGGGACCCTCCACGGTGCGCGCGCGCTACGAGTTCCTGCTGCAGGGCATTCCGCCGATGCACTTCTAGGGGCTCACGCAAACAACAAAGGCCGCCTGCGGGCGGCCTTTGTTGTTTGCGCTGTCTTCTTCTGCGCTCAGTTTTCGCGATCCACGTGCGCGGCGGAAGCAAACCCCGCTGCCTGTGCCGAAGGAATCGAGCTTACCGGCGGCGGTGGATTGAAGTTTCCCGAGCCGGCGTTGATGGCGTCGGAGTAGTCCGGGCCAAGGCCAAGGCTCACCAGCGCCCGCGAGTCGGGCATGAGCTTGGTCTGCCAGCCATGGTCGGACTGGTACTTCTGCATCGCCGCCTGCGTGGCCGAGTCCCAGTCGCCATTGGCGTCTCCGCTCATGTAGTGCTCGCGAATCAGCGCCTGCTGAATCTGCGTGACACGCTCCGGCTGAATGGCCTGCTGGCCGCGCACATGGTGCGAGCGCCGGCTGCTGTGGTGCCGGCGGGTCGTGGCTGAGACACGGGTGGTATGGGCAGCCGTGGTATGCGATGTGCTGTGATGGCTGCTTGTCTTTTTGCTGTGGTGGGTGCGTGCGGCCACGGCCTGCGACGTGCACAAGCTCGCGGTAAGAATGAATGCCAGGCTTGCTCGCAATAAAACCACTCTGTACAACCTCGGAATCAGATTTGTGGGGAATTTGTCCCCAGATTGTAGCGGACGCCTCTCGGCTTCGCCACAAAAATCCGGCCCTGCTATGCCCTTGGTACCTGGTATGGCAGCGCGCGGCTTTGCAGGCCGGAACGGCAAATGCCGCCCCAGCCTGCAGGATCGAGCCTACTGCAGCGTGCCGGCGATGTAGTTGATGCCGTCGCCCGGACGCTTGGGGTCCATCACCTCGAAGACCACGTCGTCGCCCGTCTTGAGCTTGTTGACGATGGCCTCGTACTGCTCGTGATTGGCGGTCGGCTGCCGGTTGATGCGGATGATCACCAGGCCGGGCTCGAGTCCCTGCAGATCGGCAAAGGAGCCGGTACGCACGGACTGCACCACCACGCCCTGGTTATGAATCTTGGAGACGATCTCCGGCGGGGCATCGCGCACCACGATGCCGAGCTTGGTTTCGCCCGCATCCGAGGGCGCGGCAGGCGCCGAGGGCATCTGCGGATTGTTCAGGTCTGCAAATACCTTGTCGCGGTCGCCGATGGTGACTGTCGTATCCATCTGCTTGCCGTCGCGGAGATAGCCGAGGCGCGCCGTGGAGCCGGGGTGCCGGCTGGCGATGTCGTTGACCAGGTCGTCGCCATTCTTGATGGCGCGGCCGTCGATGGTGGTGATGATGTCGCCGGGCTTCAGGCCGGCCTTCTCCGCTGGTCCGCCGGGCTGTACCGCCTGCACCAGAACGCCGTTCTTGAATCCATAGACGCGGTTCACTGCGCTCGAAAGATTCTGGCGGAAGGTGATGCCGATGGAGCCGCGCGTCACCTTGTGGCTCGGGCTGATGAGATCGTTGTAGACCGAGACGACGGTGTTGGCGGGCATGGCGAAGCCAATGCCTTCATATCCGGCCGACTGCGTATAAATGGCGGTGTTGACGCCGATGACCTCGCCGTTCATATTCAGCAGCGGGCCGCCGGAGTTGCCGGGGTTGATGGCCGCGTCGGTCTGCAGAAAGTGCTGGAACTGCCCCTTGGCGCCGGGCTCGATGGTGCGGTTCTTGGCGGAGATGATGCCGGCCGTGACGGTCTGGGCCAGCGCGAAGGGGCTGCCGATGGCCTCGACCCAGTCGCCCACCTGCACATTGTCCGAGTTGCCGAGACGCACGATGGGCAGCGGCTTGTCGGTGTCGATCTTGATGACGGCGAGATCGGTGGCCGGATCGGTGCCGATGACCCGCGCCGGCCGGCCCGGATCGGGGCTGTCCGGATCGTCGGTCGAGAGCTTGACATAAATCTTGTCGGCCTTGTCGATCACGTGGTTGTTGGTGATGATGTAGCCCTTGGCGTCGACAATGAAGCCGGAGCCGAGCGACTCGCGCAACTGGCCGTCGTCCCCGTCGCCCTGGTCGGGCATCTGGCCGCCGAAGAAGTGGCGGAAGAACTGCTGGAAGTCGTCCGGCCCCTGCGGCTGGTTGCCGCCGCCGTTGCCGTTCTGGTCGTCGTCATCGCCGTCGTCGCCGCCATTGGGGTTCTGCGGCATCTGCTGAAAGCCATGGGGGTTGCGGCGGGAGGTGGACTGCTTGGGCAGGGTCTCGGTGTTGATGTTCACGACCGCCGGGCCCACTTCCTTGGCGATCTTCACGAACTCGTTGGGTGTGACCGGCGAGTTGACCACATGCAGGGGCGTCGCGTCGGAGCTGTCGTTCTGCTTCTCCTGCCCGCGCACGCCGTGCGCCGCAAAAGAGCCGGCCACTATGGCGACCGTAAGAGTGCCCAGCACCGCAAAAGCCGATGCGAGACGGCGGGAACGCAGCCGTTCAAAGAATGATTTCATCAAGAGACTAACCTCATGCAGTTCGCCGGTCCGTGGGCCGGGGACGTTCGGGATACCACTCCTCAGTATAGCGGCCATTGCATGCAGGCGTGCGGAGCGGGGGAGTCTGCGGCCATACGCCGGTTTCTAAGGAGTTAGACGCAAATACCGCGCGAAGAGTCGTTCCGGCTCCGTGCTACTATCCGGCATGGGAATCCCCTTGAGAACAGCCGCTTTCCTGCCCGTTGTCGCCTTTGCTGTTTCCACTCTGGCCCAGAATCAGCCCGGCGCACAGCCTGCCGCGCCGCCTTCGATGTTCGACCGGCTGAACGCCATGATCTCCGGCGGCCCGAGCGTGTGGACGCCCCAGCAGCTTGCCGCGATGGGCCGGCTGCGCGATGCCGCGATGAGCGATCCCTATGCCGTGGACGAGCTGCGCCATCTGTGCGACAACATCGGGCCGCGCATCAGCGGCTCGCCGCAGGCCCGGCAGGCCGTGGAGTACGTGGCCGCGGAGATGCGTGCGCTGGGTGCGGACGTGACGCTGGAAAAGGCAAAGGTGCCCCACTGGGTGCGCGGTGAGGAGCGGGCGGAGGTTGTCTCCTGGCCGGGGCAGACGCCCGGAACCACGCAGAAGATTGTGCTGACGGCGCTAGGCGGAAGCGTGGCCACGCCGCCCGAGGGCATCACCGCCGAGGTTGTAGTGGTGGACAACTGGCAGCAGCTCAAGGCGCTGCCGCCGGATGCGGTGAAGGGCAGGATTCTGCTCTTCAATCATCCCTTCGACAAGGAGCTGGCTGCACAGGGGCAGGGCTTCAACGCCTATGTCAACGGAGTGGTCTATCGCGGCGGTGGTCCGATTGCCGGCGCGGCCGCGGGAGCGGTGGCCGTGTTGGTGCGCTCCGTGGGCGGGGCCGATTACCGGCTGCCCCACACCGGGCAGACGATGTATGCCTCGGGCATTCCCAGGGTTCCGGCAGCAGCGGTCACCGCCGAGGATGCCGATCTGCTGCAGGTTCTGGCCGGCGAAGGGACCGTAAAGCTGCACTTGACCTTGACCCCGCAAACACTTCCTGATGTGGACGGATATAACGTGATCGCGGACTGGAAGGGCAGCGAGCATCCGGAGCAGGTGGTGCTCGTCTCCGGGCATCTGGACTCCTGGGATCTGGGCACCGGCGCGATCGACGACGGCGCGGGCGTGGTGGTCTCGATGCAGGTGATTCACCTGCTGAAGAAGCTGGATATTCACCCGAAGCGCACGGTCCGCTTTGTGGCCTGGATGAGCGAGGAAGAAGGCTCGGAGGGCGCGGCCCAGTACATGATCGACCACAAGGCCGATATGGCGAACCATGTGGGCGCGGTCGAGGCCGATGCGGGCGCGGACGATCCCACGGGCATCTATTACGCGGGCAAGCCGGAGCTGGGCCGCTGGCTGCGGCCTCTCGCCGATGTGCTGGAGCCGATTGGCGCCGAGACCCTGACGGCGACTCCGGAGACCGGCGAGGACATTGCCGGGATGACGGACGCGGGCGTGCCCAGCTTCGCGCCCGTGACCGACTCGCGCTACTACTTCAACTACCACCACACCGCGGCGGACACCTTCGACAAGATCAATCCGAAGCACCTGAACCAGAATGCCGCGGTGATGGCTGTGCTGGCCTATGCGCTGGCCGACGCGCCCGAGCCCGCGCCGCGGTAGAAAAGCAGGGAACAGAGATCAGGGAATAGGGAATAGGGAATAGAGACTCGTGCTTGTGTGCACGGATGCAGGCATTTCATCCACTGAGTAATGTTGTATTCCCTCACCTCTATTCCCTTTGCCGTCCTCACGCTTCGTGCGCCGTGGGCACATGCGCCTGCGGCACCAGCTCCGTCAGCGCGATGCCGCACAGGATCAGCAGCGCGCCCAGGCCCGGAATCAGCCCCAGCCGCTCGCCGGTGACAAGAAACGACGTGATCCAGGCGAAGACCGGCTCCATGGTGAGCAGCAGAGCGATGTGCGTGGAAGGCAGAATGGACTGCGCCCAGCTCTGAATCGAAAATGCCGCGGCCGTGGCCAGCGCCGCCGCGATCAACAACGCGAGAAAGATGCGCGGCGTCCAGTGGATATGCGGGCGCTCGATGAATGGCAGGCTGATGGCCATGAACAGGCTGCAGAAGCCGATCTGCAGCAGCGCCAGCGGCTGAAAAGGAATGCGCGGCGAGACATGGCTGAGCGCGATGCAGTGGAATGCGAAGCCGATGGAGCAGCCGAAGGTGAGCACGTCGCCAAGGTTGATCGATGAGAGATCGGGCGCGAGAGCCGCGATGCCGCCATGCGCGGCGGGCGGCGCGGTAAGCAGCAGAATGCCGATGAAGGCGAGCAGCGCGCCGGAGTAGGCATTCCAGCGCGGTGCGTGGCCGCCCGGCGGGCGCAGGCTGGGAATCGAAGAGAAGAGCGGTACCAGAACGACCACGAGTCCGGTGATGAACGCGGATTTCGATGGCGTGGTGCGGACGAGGCCGATAGTCTGGAACTGGTAGCCTGCGGCGAGGCACAGGCCGACCAGTGCTCCGGCGGCGAGCTGGCCGCGATGGATGCCGCGCCAGGAGCGGTGATAGGCAACGGCCAGCAGCACGAAGGCCAGCGTCATGCGCACCAGGTTGAAGGCCGCGGGCGTGGCGTCGGCCAGCGCGCTTTTGATGAGCACGAAGGTCGAGCCCCACACGGCCACCACGAACAGCATCAGCAAATAAGCGCGGAGCTTCATTCAGGTCGATTTCTTCAGTTTGCGCCGGGGAATTCTCCCCGCGCAGGCAGCGCGGCGGGGCAGCGCCAGCGTCCAAAAGGGTATGACTCAATTTATCGCGAAGCTATCGAGCCTGCATATGCCGCGGCACGAGTGGATGATTGCCGTCATTCTCCTCTGCGTTGTTGTGGTGTTTGGAAACGGATTTCACTACCTGTTGTTCCGGCTCCTGCGGCACAAGCAGGGCAGCGCGCGTGTGCTGGGCCTGGGATTGCGCGGGTATCTGGAAGGACCGTCGCGGGCAGTGCTGCTCACCATCATGGCGCGCATTGCGCTGCCGTTTGTGCCGGGGCTCTCTCCCGCGCTGCTCGATCGCGCGGACCAGTTTGTCGAGGTTGCCCTGGTGCTGTCGCTGGGCTGGCTGGGTATTGGGGGCGTCTACGTCTTTCAGGCGATCGTGCTGCGGCGGTTCGACATTACCGCCGCGGACAACCTGCGCGCCCGCCGCCTGCACACGCAGATGCAGTTCATCCGGCGCATGATGATCGCCGCCATCGTCGTGCTCGATGCGGCGGCGCTGCTGTGGAGCATGCACGACCCCGGCCTGTGGAAGTACGGCACCGGACTGCTGGCATCCGCTGGACTGGCCTCCCTGGCGCTGGGCCTTGCGGGCAAGTCGACCGTGTCGAACATGCTGGCGGGCATGCAGATCGCGATGACCGAGCCGATCCGCATCGACGATGTGGTGGTGATTGCGGGAGAGTGGGGACGCATCGCCGAGATCACCAGCACCTATGTGGTCGTCAACATCTGGGATCAGCGCACCCTGATTGTGCCGCTCAGCTACTTCATCGAGCAGCCGTTTGCCAACTGGACCCGCAAGGGCGCCGACATCATGGGCACGGCATTTCTGTATCTCGATTACTCGGTGCCGGTGGAAGCGCTGCGCGCGGAGTTGCAGCGTGTGGTGCAGGAGTCGCCGCTGTGGGACAAGCGCGTCTGCGGCATGCAGGTGACGGACCTGCGCGAGCACACCATGGAGATTCGCTGCCTCATGAGCTCCTCCGACTCCGGCAAAAACTTCGACCTGCGCTGTGACGTGCGCGAAAAGATGATCGCCTTCGTGAAGGAGCATTACCCGCAGGCCCTGCCCACCATGCGCATCGAGTCGCGCAGCGAGTCCGAGCGCCACGCCATGAAGCCCGTGCGGCACGCCGTGCCGGAGATGAGCGGCAAGCAGCCGAATCCGCTTGAATCGACGAATTAGGCATGAGCGGAAATGCAGCCGGGGCCGCGCGCCTGCCGCGGACCTATTGCTCGGCGGCCCACTCGGCCGCGGTCAGCAGCAGCAGCAGCACGCGGCGCAGGCCCAGCTCGCGGTCCCTGTCCGTGTACCACTCGCCCACCGTGTGCGCGCCGCCGCCCTCGCCGCCTGCGCCCAGGGAGAGCGCCGGAATGCCGCGCGCGAGGGGGATGTTCGCATCCGTCGAGCCGAGACGGATATCGGTGCGCAGGCCAAGGTGGCGGTCCACCGAGCGCAGCGCTTCCAGCAGCGGCGAATCGGCGGGCAGGTGTGCCGCCGGCCGGTCGCCGATCCTGTCGATGGCAAAGGCCAGCGCGCCGCGGCTGCGCGCGGGCGAAGCCTGCGCATTCGCTTCGTCCACGGCATCCTCTACGGCGCGGTGCAGCGCGACTTCCAGCCGGACAAGTTCGGCGGGGCTGGTGGAGCGGAAGTCGATGGAGGCCGAGACCGATTCGGGGATGGAGTTGACGCTGGTGCCGCCGTGAATGGTGCCGAGGTTGAGCGTGGTGCGCGGCTCATCGGGCAGGGGAGTGGCCGTCACGGCGGCCAGCGCGGCGGAGAGCGCGGCGATGGGGTTGGGCGTGCCCGCATCGGTAAAGCTGTGGCCGCCGGGGCCGGTCACGGTAACCTGAAAACGTCGGCTGCCCAGCGCCTGCGTCACGGCGGAGTCCGCGCCCGCGCCGTCCAGCACCAGATGCGCGGCCACGCGGCCCGCATACGTGCTCGCTTCATAAAAGCGGCGCACGCCGCGCAGGTCGCCTTCGCCCTCCTCGCCCACATTGGCCAGAAGCACAAGAGGCACAGGCAGCTCCACCTGCGCATGCAGAAGAGCCTGGGCAAGCGCCAGCAGTCCTGCCAGCCCCGCGCCGTTGTCGCAGGCGCCGGGCGCGAGCAGGCGCAGCACGGAGTCCTCGCGCGTGACCATGGGAGCGATAGGTGTAGCCGCGGGAAAAACAGTATCCAGATGCGCGGAGAGCACAACCACCGGGCCGCTGCTCTCGGCGGGCAACTGCGCCGCGGGCAGTAGCGCCGTGACGTTGCCGGCCGAATCGGTCTCGACCTGCTGCAGGCCCATTTCGACGAAGAGCGCGGCAATGGCCACTCCGCGCGCGGCCTCTCCAAAGGGCGGTGCGGGGATGGCGACGAGGCGCGCCTGCCAGTCCATGATGGTCTGCGGGTTGTTGTGCATCCAGGCAAAGGCCGCGTGAACCGCGCGGCGCGCGGCGATGGCCGTGACGCGGGAGAAGGCCGTCTTGCGGGAGAGAAGCGGCATGTACGTTGTTCAAGGGTAGCAGGAGCTGCATGTATCGCCGGTGATGCGCATCAGCCTTCCTCGCCGTACTCCACCGAGTGCAGAAACAGCCCGCGCGCCGGGGCCGTGGGGCCCGCTGCCGACCGCGACCGCGCCGCCAGAATCTCCGCAATGGAGCTGGCAGGCAGAAAGCCGCGTCCGGCATCGATCATCGTGCCTACGAGGTTGCGCACCATGTGATGCAGAAAGCCGTTGCCGCGCACGCGGTACACAAGCAGTGTTCCGGCCTCCGAGGGCCGCTCTTCCCAGCTCGACGAGAAAATGGTGCGCACGGTGGAACGCGCCCCGGCATCCCCGCCGTCTTCGCGCGCGGTCAGGTCGGCATCGCTCGCGGCAAAGCTGAGGAAGTCGTGCTCGCCCACCAACTGTGCCGCGGCGGCGTCGAGGGCCGCGCGGTCGAGCGCCCTGGTGCTGGCGTACACAAAGCGCGCCAGGAACGGCGGACAGGTGTAGGCCGCGGCAGGCAGAATGCGGTACTCATACGTCTTGGCCACGGCCGAGTGCCGGGCGTGAAAGCTCTCCGGCACTTGGCGCGCATCCAGCACGCGGATCGCCGCCGGCAGGGTGCGGTTAAGGGCGCGGGCCAGGTTCTGCGGGGGAATGGGTGTGGCCAGCGCAAAACTGGCCACCTGCGCCAGCGCATGCACCCCGGCATCCGTGCGGCCGGAGCCCTGCGGCAGGGGAACCTCGCCCGTGACGCGGCCCAGCGCCGCCTGCAGCTCTCCCTGGATGGTCCGGCAGCCCGGCTGAATCTGCCAGCCGGAGAAATCCGTGCCGTCGTAGGCGAGCGTCAGCTTCCAGTTTGGGGAACCGGATACGGGGGACTGGATGGGGGTCGTTGAGCTCACAGGTACCAATCTTGGTAACAGGGTAATTGACCGGAATGGCGCGGAAAGTCAGTCCAATTACTGGGATATACTCAACTTTTCGTGCAAAGCCCCGGTTTATCCGCCGCCAGTAAACCCTTTTGCGGTGCCGGGGAACGAATCGATGGCTGCCTGCGTACCTGAGAAGCATACGGCAGCCCATCCGGTGGCCCTCGCCGCCAGAAAGAATTGAGTCCGGAGGGGGACTCCGGGCGTCTTGAAACAACGGCACCCCACATGCCAAGCGACTCGTGGAGAGGAATCATGCATTTGTTCGGAGAACGTGTGTTTGCACCCAAAGATGCGACTACTCACCCGGTAAGCCGGCAGAAGGGGAACCCGTTGCGCGCCGCGGCGGCAGCCATGCTCGCGCTGACCACCGCTGTACCCTCAGGATTTGCACAGCAGGCTCCCACCCAGACCACCAGCAGCGCCGCTTCGTCTCTGCCCTCGGCCCCGGTTCCCACGCAGACGGAACCGCTGACCCTGCGCCAGTCCTCGCGGGACTTCTCCAAGCCCGCCGGCGGCCTGTTGGGCGACCCCATCAACATGTACCGGCCCACCACCATCGCCAAGGCGGACTTCAACAACTCCGTGCGGCTGCAGGATCTGGTGAAGGACGGCAAGATTTACCTGAGTCTCTCCGACGCCCTCACGCTGGCGCTTGAGAACAACTACGACATTGCCATCGCCCGCTACTATCTGGACATCGCCGACACCGACATTTTGCGCGCCAAGGCCGGCTCCACCCTGCGCGGCGTGGGAGCCACGGTGCTGCAGAACACCCTGGGCGGCACCTCGCAGACGCTGAGCGCCAGCGGCGCGCCCGGCACGGTAAGCGGCGCAACGGCAGGCAGCTCGGGCATCGTGCTCGGTTCCGACGGTGCGGGGCCGACGCCGGAAGATCGTGACCCCGTCATTGGGGGGACCATTCAACTCGAACGGCAGACGATTCAGTCGACAAGCCCGTTCTCCCCGAACTCGTCGACCAACACGGACCAGTACAACTTTACCTACACGCAGGGCTTTGTTCCCGGTACGGAATTGCAGATTGCGTGGAATAACAGCCGCGTCGCTTCGACGGGCTTCAACAGCTACAGCCCTGAGCTAACCTCAAATTTCAAGGCGACCGTCACGCAGAAACTGCTGCAGGGCGCGGGCATCTGGGTGAACAAGCGCTTCGAATATGAAGCTGTCCTCGACCGCCGCATTACCGACTCGACCTTCCGCCAGCAGGTTCTCTCCACGGTCAATCAGGTGGAGAATATCTACTGGGTGGTGGTGAGCGCGTATGAGGATGTGCAGGCCAAGGAGCGCGCACTGGTGCAGAGCACGCGCGTGGATAGCGATACGCGCAAGCAGCTCCAGATCGGCACCATGGCCCCGCTCGACGTGGTCAATGCCGACTCGACCATGGCCACGGACAAGCAGGCCCTCATCGCTGCGCAGAGCAACCTGAACTATCAGCAGCTTGTTCTCAAGCAGGCCATTGCGCGCAACCTGAACGACCCTTCGCTGGTTGCCGCCCCCATTATTCCCACGGACCGCGTGGACCTGGGCGAGCTGCCGGAAGAGAAGCAAACGCCGGATGAGCTGGCACAGATCGCCTTCAAGAATCGCCCGGAGCTGGAGCAGGCTGTGCTCTCGATCAAGAAGGATGAGATCACGCTGCGCGGCGCGAAGAATGCGCTGCTGCCCTCGCTCGATGTCTACGGTTTCTACAGCGGTAGCGGTGTAGGCGGCGCTCCTAGCCCGTATTGCACTTTTCCTGGCTTCGGTTCCTGCGCGGCGCCTTCGGGCAGCGGCTATCCCGATGTTTTGCAGCAGATGGTCAACAGCAGCTCGCCGGACAAAGGCGTCGGCTTCCAGTTCAACATTCCGCTTCGCAACCGCACGGCGCAGGCTGACCAGGCACGCTCGCTGATCGAATACCGCCAGGCAGAGATGCATCTGGAGCAGCTCTACACGCAGATTCGCATGCAGGTGGTGGCGCAGCAGTACGCGCTCACCAACGACCGCGCGCAGGTGCAGGCGGCCATTGCCTCGGCCGACTACGCGCAGCAGAGCCTGGACGCCGAGCAGAAGAAACTCAAGCTGGGCGCATCCACTGCCGCGAACGTGCTGACGCAGGAGCGCGACCTGGCCAACGCGGAGAACAGCCTGATTACCGCGCGCCTGACCTATGCCAAGGATCGCGCGCTGCTTTATCAGGTGCTGGCCACCACGCTCCAGCACTACGGCATCAATCTGACCGACGCAGCCACAGGCCTTGTCGGCACGGAGCCGGTGGTTCCGGGGCTTGAGCCCGCGCAGAACAAGGAAGTTGCGCCCACCACACCGCCCGCGACCAACTGACGCGGCGCGGCAGAAATGCGAAGGCCCGGCCAGAGCCGGGCCTTCCTGTTTTGTGCCTGAAAGCGCGGCCTAGCGGTCGGCGACCAGATCGAGCAGGTCGAAGAACTCGGGAAAGCTGATGGCCGCCGATTCGGCTCCCTGAATCAGGGTTTCGCCTTCGGCGCGCAGCGCGGCCACGGCAAAGGCCATGGCAATGCGGTGGTCGCCGCCGGAGTCGATGGTTGCGCCATGCAGCTTCTGGCCGCCGGGCACGTCGAGTCCGTCCTCGAACTCCTCGACCTCCGCACCCATCGCGCGCAGGTTGTGCGCCACCAGCGCGATGCGGTCGGACTCCTTCACGCGCAGCTCCTTGGCATCGCGGATGCGGATGCCTCCGGAGGTGTACGGCGCAATAGCCGCCAGCACGGGCAGCTCATCGATCAGTTGCGCGGCCAGGCCGCCGCTGATCTCCGCCGTGCGCAGCCCTTCGGGCAGCGCGGTGATCTGCACCGTACCCACCAGCTCGGCATTCTTCTCTTCGAGATCGAGCACGGCAATGTGCGCGCCCAGCGTGGTCAGCACATCCAGCAGCGCCGCGCGTGTCGGATTCAGCCCCAGCGCATCCAGCACCAGGGACGAGCCGGGAAAGATAGATGCCGCGCAGAGAAAGAAGGCCGCCGAGGAGATGTCTCCGGGCACTGCGGCCTCAATGGCCTGCAGCTTTTGCGGCCCGTGGATGGAGATCGAGTCGATCGTGCGCGTCACCTCCGCGCCAAAGGCGCGCAGCGCAAGCTCGCTGTGGTCGCGCGTGCGCAGGGCCTCGCGCACCGTGGTCGTGCCTTCGGTCTGCAGTCCGGCCAGCAGCACGCAGGTCTTCACCTGCGCGCTGGGCACCGGGGTGGTGTAGTCGATGGCTTTGAGCGGCGTGCCGTGAATGATGACCGGAGCGTGGCCTTCGGTCAGTGTGAGCCGTGCGCCCATCTGCTCCAGCGGCTTGCGGATGCGCTCCATGGGCCTGCGCGAAAGGGAAGCGTCTCCGACGAGCGTGAACGTGCCTTCCTGCGGCGCCAGCAGGCCGGAGATCATGCGCATCGTCGAGCCGGAGTTGCCGCAATCCAGCGGCTGGCTTGAAGGCGTCACGCGGCCGGCCACGCCGGTCACCTCGATCACGCCATCCCCGGTGCGGCTGACCTTTGCGCCCAGCGCCTGCATGCAGGCCAGGGTCGAGGCGCAGTCCGCGCCCGTGGAGAAGTTGGTGAACCGCGAGGTGCCTTCGGCAAAGGCCGCGAGCATGCCATAGCGATGGCTGATGGATTTGTCGCCGGGCAGGCGAAGGCTGCCGAGCACGTTGCGGGCCGGGCGGACGATGCGTTCTTGTGTGGCGGTGTGCAATGGATCTCCGGAGAGTGGGGTCTCTTCCAGTTTAATGGACCGTGTTGCCTGCGCGCGCATGCGCCCCGCGCGGCAATGCGCGGCGTTCCGGCGTGCTACTCTCCTTCTTGGTGAATCCCGATTGCAGCGCCATTTTTCAGGAAGAGTACCGGGCTCTTCGGCCGCGCGCGCCCATGCCGCCCATGCAGGTCCGCTTTCGCCGCTTTACCTCGCTCAACACCACCATCCGCCTGCGCGAGGGGCGCATCCTGGTCAACCTCTCGGATCTCCTGGAAGGCGCTCCCGAGCCGGTGCTGCGCGCCATCGCGCACATTCTGCTGGCCAAGCTCTATCGCAAGCCGATTGATGCGGCCAAGAATCTGCGCTTCAAGCGGTTCGCCGCCAGCGCCGCGGTCACGCGCCAGGCGGAGCTGATCCGCCACGCGCGCGGCACCAAGCGCTATACCGGGCCGGAGGGCCGCTACTACAACCTCGAAGAGGTCTTCGACACCTTGAACCTGCGCTTCTTCGGCGGCCTGCTGGGACGGCCGGAACTCACCTGGAGCGAGTCCTATGCCCGGCGTTCGCTGGGCCACTACGATGCGGCTCACAACACCATCGTGGTCAGCCGCGTCTTCGACCGGCCCTCCAGCCCGCGCTACGCCATCGAGTACCTGCTTTACCACGAGATGCTGCATCTCAAGCATCCGGTCAGGATGCGCGGCCTGCGCCGCTGCGTGCACTCGGCAGCCTTCAAGGCCGAGGAGAGGCAATTCCCGCAACTCCAGGAAGCCATGGCATTTATCAAAAGGCTCTAGGCGCCGGAAGCGCTCGGCTCATCCGCGGACAATTCCCATCTTCGTCCGGAAAACTGGGATCGGGCCCGCTCACACTTTCGTGCCATGGCTGGCGGCATTTCCACTGCGGCATACCGCGCCGCGCCAACTAAGATGCAAGTACCGCGAATGCCTTTTCGGCGGAGGGTCCGTTGTTTTCTCTTGCATGGTTCCAGCCATTTTTTGAGGGCCTGTTCTTCGGCGTTGTAGCCATGCTGCTGCACGAGTCCGGGCATATCGCTGCCGCGCTTCTTCTCGGCATCCGGGTCAAGTCGGTTCGCCTGGGCTGGAAGGGCCTGTATACGGTCCGCGAGATGGGCACGCCCGCGGAAAATCTGTTCATCTCCCTCGCCGGCCCCTGCACCAATCTCCTGCTGTTGCTGCTGTGGAGATTCTCCCAGGACCTGTTCCTCGCCAATCTCTGCTATGGCGTCGTGAACCTGCTGCCCATCCAGGCCTCGGACGGCGAGCGGGTTCTGCGCCTGCTCAAGCAGATGAGGTCCGCGAAGGCCGCCGGCGCGGATGCCCCGCATGCGGACACGCTGTCCTCCGGCGGCAGATAACCGGAAACTCGCAATCAGGAAAGAGGAAAGAGGGAAGAAGCGAAGCGTTCAGGCGGTGTGTACAGCCTGTTGCGGCAGAGGAGCGCGCCGCGTGGCGGCCCAGATCAGCAGCCCTGCGCCCAGCACGACGGAGCCTGCGCTGGCCAACTGTGCGTTGGAGAGTCCCCACAGCACCTTGGGATTGCGCCGGATGAACTCGACCAGAAAACGCGCTGTTCCGCTCAGCATCAGGTACTCGCCCAGAATCCAGCCCGTGGGGCGGTTTTTGCCGCCGCGCACCCAGAGCCAACCGCCAATCAGCAGCCCGGCTGCCAGCTCGTAGAGGGGCGTGGGGTGCACCCGTTCCATCGTCGGCACCACGCCGTGCGGAAAGCTCATGCCCCAGGGCAGCGTCGTGGGTATGCCATAGCAGCCGTCGCCGGAGAGGAAGCAGCCGATGCGCCCGATGCCGTAGCCGATGGCCGCCGCGGGCGCGGAGAGATCGAGCATGCGCAGGCCGCCGATACCCGCCCGCCAGCCCTGAAACACCAGCGCGCCGATGCCGAACACCAGCCCGCCAAACCACGCAAAGCCGCCGGAATCCCACAGCACCGCCCAGCCCAGCTCACGAAAGTCCGAGGGCGTATCGAGCACATGCCACAGCTTGGCGCCCACAATGCCCGCCACCACGGCGATGGCCACCATGCCGACCGCGTCCGCATCGATACCGGCCCGGCGAAAGGAGCGGTCGGTGATAAACGCGCCCGCGACCGCCGCGACCCACAGCATGAGCCCGAAGGTGGGCACGCTGGGATGCCAGAAAAGAAGGTTCAGATGGAGGTACGGCAGCATCTCTTTCAGTATAGACGCGGGCCACTGCGCATTCGCTTCGCGCCGGGCCCGAATTTTCACAGCGGCAGATGCGTAAACCGCTGATTCAGGCGATACTATCCCCATGGCGACGATCACCTACCAGGGCCTTGAAGTTCTCTACACACGCCAGCAGATTGCCGATCGCGTGGCCGCAATGGGCGCGCAGATCACGCAGGATTTGAACGGCGAAAAGCTGGTGATGGTAGGCGTGCTCAAGGGCGCGGCGCTGTTCCTCTCCGATCTCGCCCGCGCTATCCAGGTAGACACGACCTTCGACTTTGTCGCCGTCTCCAGCTACGGCAAGGGACAGCGCTCTTCCGGCGCGGTCAAGCTCATCAAGGATCTCGACGAACCCATCGAGGGCAAGAATGTGCTGATCGTCGAGGACATTCTCGACACCGGCCTCACGCTTTCCTACCTGCGCAAGATTCTTCTGCAGCACAAGCCCAAGACCCTGCGCATTGCCGCGCTGCTCGACAAGCCCTCCCGCCGCATCGAGAAGATCGATGCCGATTACGTCGGCTTCTCCATTCCGAACCTCTTCGTCATCGGCTACGGCATGGACTACGCCGAGCGGTACCGCAACCTGCCCGACATCTGCCTGATGGCGCCCGATCACCCCGAATAGCATCCAACAGCGGGGAGGTTCTGTTCTCCATGAGCCAATCGACGGAAATTGCGGCAGAAGAGCTGCTCGCGGGAGCGTATGCCGACTTCAACGCGCGCCGCATCGATGCCGTTCTGGTCCGGCTGCATCCCGAGGTGGAGTGGGCCAACGGCATGGAAGGCGGCCACGAACACGGCCGCGACGCGGTGCGCGCCTACTGGACCCGCCAGTGGGCCATCCTCGATCCGCATGTCGATCCGCTCGCCATCGAGCGCGACGCCGGGGGCCGCTGGGTCGTCGAGGTGCATCAGGTTGTCCATGACGTGCAGGGCAAGCTGCTGCTCGATACCGTGGTGCATCACGCCTATCGCATCGCCGATGGGCTGATTGAGCGGATGGACATCCTCGAGCAACCCAACACGTAAACGCCTCCCGTGCGGAACGCTCCCGGCCCTGACTGATCCCGTCTCGACTTGGCCTGCGGTTCCGCGCGCACTATACTCATCTTCCGGAGACTCCCGCGGACGTGCTGTCCGGGTGCCCGCGCAGAAAGGAGCCCAGCACAATGACGGCCTTTACCCCGATCGATGCGGCTGAACTTGAATTCGACAATGGCAGCTTTGATGCCGCCGCATTTGCCAGTCAGGCCCTTTCGAGCTGGCAATCTCTCGCCGCGGTCATCGACCACACGCTGCTCAAGCCCGATGCTACCCGCGAGCAGGTGGAAAGCCTCTGCGACGAGGCCATCCGCTACCGCTTCGCCTGCGCCATGATCAACCCCGTCTGGGTGCCCACGGCGGTTGCCGTGCTCTCCGGCACCGGCATCCCCGTGGGCGTCGTCATCGGTTTTCCGCTGGGCGCGTCGCTCGTTTCCACGCTGCGCCAGGAGGCCTCGGCCCTGGTGCGCCTCGGCGCCCGCGAGCTCGACATGGTGATCCCCATCGGTATGCTCAAGAGCGGCAATCATCATGCCGTGGAGCACGCCGTGCGCGCCGCCGCCAACGTCGCGCATCATCACGGCGCGCTTCTTAAAGTCATTCTTGAAACCGCCTTGCTCTCCGTCGAGGAGAAGCTGCGCGGCGCGGAGCTTGCCATTCAGGGTGGCGCGGATTTTCTCAAGACCTCCACCGGCTTTGCTTCCGGCGGCGCAACCGCGGCCGATGTGGCTCTGCTGCGCGGCGTGGCCGGCGCGCGCTCCGGCGTCAAGGCCTCCGGCGGCATTCGCAGGCTTGCTGACGTGAAGGCCATGCTCGAAGCGGGCGCGAACCGCATCGGCGCATCGGCCTCCGTGGCCATCGTGCGCGAGCTGGGCGCGGAGTAGCGCACACGCATCCGCGTGACTCTCGAGAGACGCGGCGGCGGTTTTCTCGCGCGCCGCGTGGCATCGCATCCTAGAATGCCTGCAGGACTTTAGCTGTCCGCCGAGAGATCGCCCGCCTATGCCGAAACCCCGCCAGGATGGCCTGATATTGCTGATCCTCGGCATCGCCACGTTTCTCCTCACTGGCGTGGCCCTCGAGACAACGGCCTCCAACGCGATGATCGACTTCAAGGTGCTCTACTACAGCACCCGCTGCCTTCTCGATCATCGCGATCCCTACAACCCGGCGCAGATTGCCGCCGTCTACAAGGCGGAAGACCCGCACCCCACGGCCGATGAAGTGCAGCAGGAGGTGATTACTCATCCCATCTACCCGCCCACGGCCCTTCTGCTCACCGTGCCCTTCGCGCTGCTGCCGTGGGGGCTGGCTCATCTGCTCTGGATGGCCCTGATCGCCGGGTCGCTCGCCATCGCGGCGTATCTGGTGTGGCGCGTGAGCGCCGAGCATGCCCCCATCGCCGCCGGCGGCCTCATCGGCCTGCTGCTGGCCGACTGCGGCCTGCTGTTGCTGCTCGGCAACGCCGCCGGAGTGGCCGTCACGCTCTGCATCATCGGTGCATGGTGCATCGTCGAAGAGCAGTACGCGCTCATCGGTGTTCTGTGCCTGGCCGCGAGCCTGCTCTACAAGCCGCACGACGGCGGGCTCGTGTGGCTGGCGCTGCTGCTTGCGGGCGGCGTGGGCCGTCGCCGCGCCCTGCAGACGCTGCTGGCCGCCGCCGTGGCCAGCGTTCCGGCACTCCTGTGGACCATGCGTGTTGCGCCGGGATGGCTCGGCGAGCTGCGTCATAACCTCGTCGGCGATCCCGTGTTCACGGTCTTCAACGATCCCGGCCGCGCCTCGCTCGCCAGCCGCAATCCCAACATGGTCATCGATCTGCAGGCCGCGGCCAGCGTCTTCTGGCCGGATGCGCGCACCTATAACCTGGTCAGCGCGGTCATCTGCGGCGTGCTGCTCCTGCTCTGGGCCTGGTTCACGCTGCGCCGCGCCCGCACCGCGCAGGCGCTCTGGTTCGCGCTGGCCGTGGCGGCTCCGCTCACCATGCTGGTCAGTTATCACCGCCCGCACGATGCCAAGCTGCTGCTGCTCACCATGCCCGCCTGCGCCATTCTGTGCGCGCGGCGCGGCCCCCTGGCCTGGATGGCCATCGTGGTCAACCTGCTGGCCTATCTCTTTACCGGAACCATCATGCTCGCGGTTGCGGTCAACATGGCCGCCAACCTGCATCCGGGAATCGACACATTCGGCGGCCGGCTGCTGACCGTTCTGCTGGCGCGCCCGGCCTCCGTTGTCCTGCTGCTGGCGGCAGTTTTTTTCCTCGCGGCCTGTCTGCGCCAGCCGTGCGCGGAGTCCGCCTGAGCCTGTCTCAGCGCGCAGGCGGTTTTGCGCAGCGTGATACGCTATGATTCCCTTCGACACCATGGCATCCGGTTCTTCCAATCCAACTCAGCCCGCGGAATTCGAAGGCGACTACCGTCCCGCCGATCCGGCCAATCCGAACG
>DASZRQ010000175.1:0-3568 GCA_035549115.1 Occallatibacter sp.
GCTGATCTGATTGAAGCGTTGAAACGACGTTTGCAGGCCCTGGACGAGCGCTCCGTGATCGCCGCCCGCCACGATCATGCGCGCACCCAGATCGAGTGCGGCCTGCGCCTTTTCCGGAGTCGCCGTCGGTATCCCCCACCACTTGCCATGCTTCTGCGCCGCCTCAGCTACGCGTTCCGTGGCTCGCCGCAACAACGGGTGGTCGAACTCCAGCGGAACACCATAGCTCAAAGAGAGATCCCCCGGCCCGACAAAAAACAGATCGAAGCCCGGCACCGCGGCAATCTCTTCGATCGCGTCAACCGCTTCCCGGTCCTCGATCTGAAACGCCAGAAACACCTCTTCATTCGCGTGTTTCAGATGCGTCTTCGTATCAGCCAAGCCGAAATCGGCGTCCGCTCCGGAACCGTCGAGGCCTCGCTTGCCGAGGGGAGGAAACCGCGACCACTCGACCCATTGCCGCGCTTCCTCCGCGCTGCGAATGTGTGGAATCATCAGGCCATTCGCGCCAAATTCAAGAGCCTGCATGGCGCTGAAGTAGCCAGCCTTGCGAATCCTCACCATCAGGTCGATGCCCGTTGCGCGGCATGCCAGTGATATGGGATCGACAACGTGATCTCCGAAGGCCCGATGCTCAAGATCGAACCAGATCACGTCATAGCCGATCTTGCCCATCACTTCCGCAAGCCATGGATCGGTTACCCGGCTCATGCCCACTGCCGAAACAAACCCGCCGGCACGGAGTTTCCGCAGTACTCTGCTCCCGGTCATAGATATACCCACCTTCATTTCTGTGATTGATGCCTAACCACTCGAGAAAAATCGAGCATCTGGTGCGTCCTACTGCGCAGGATGGCCCTCTTCATTCCAGAGAAAAACCGCCGCGCTGAGCTGCTTCGAGTGCGCCCTTGCAAGTTCGTAGGCCTCCTGCATGCGGCGAAAGGGAAATCTGTGCGAGATAACCGATGCAAGGTTCATGGTGCCCGCCGCAAGGCAGTTCAACACAAATTCCAGGTCGCGGCGCACATTGAATCGAATCTCGGAAGGTGGGCAATCCGTAAACGGCAAAAATCCTGCCCCGGCAACCGTGAGTTGCTTGCCATAAAGCCATTGCATGTCCAGCGGATTAAACGGGGGCTGCCCCTGTGCCCGCCCCGGAAATCCGAGAACGGCGATGCGCCCACCCATGCGGCACATCTCGACCGAGTCGCGATAAGCCTGCCAGGGATTTGCGGTCAGCACCACAAGATCGGCGCCTTTGCCCGCAAAGATGCTTGCCGGATCGAAGCTTCCACTGACGTAAACCTCGTGTGCGCCGAGTTGCTGCGCCAGCGCCGCTCTCTGCGGATCATTGGCCACCGCAACAACGCGCGCACCCATCGCCCGCGCAATCGCCACCGTGCACAGCCCGATTACTCCGAGACCGACTACCGCAACATCTTCGCCCGTCTCGTAGTGCACGCGGCGCATGGCTGCAACACCCAGATGCGTGAGATATGCGAGAGAAGCCTGCTCCAGGTCAACGCCCGCCGGAATCGGAATCAGCAGATCGTTTTCCGGCGCTGTATAAAGCGAGCAATGGCTGCGCGTGCTGAAGACATGATCGCCCGCGCGCAGCAAGCCACTTCCCTGGTTCACCTGCTCCACTACGCCTACGTTGGAGTACCCCACGCCGCGGGGATAATCCGGCGCTCCCGGCACCTCGGTCGACCGGCCTTCGTAGTTTCCCAGATCGGTTCCGGTCGAAAAGCCGCTGACCACCGTGCGCACGAGCGCCTCTCCCGGCCGCAGGCTTGAGACATCGAAGAGCTCGTCCTCGATCCGGAGATCACCTGCCCCATGCAGAATTGCTTTGTGTATCGCCAGCATTGGCATCAGCATAACAAGCGCCAAGCTGCCCCAGCGCGCGATAATTCGCCGCCAGACAATTTATGTCCACACGGTTGGAACCCGCGGCCGCCTGATTCTTGAACCGAAGCTGAATCAGCTTATTCTGGTTGAGAACGCCTATGGAATTTCTCTTTACAAGCCAGAGTTTCCCTTTCAGCAAAGCGGTGATTCATTCCGGTCGCATCCTGGAAACGGTGCTGACCGGCATCCGTCCCGGAGAGAATGATCCGGTTCCCGGCGGCGTGGTTGCCGAACTCGAGGAGATCTTTCGTCAACTCGATGAGGTGCTCGATGCAGCGGGCGCGCGCAAAACGTCGATCGTCTCCGCCCGGCTTTATCTTGAGGATGTGATCCGCGACATTGCGGCCGTCAACCAGTGCTATCGCACGTATTTCGGTGCGCATCCGCCGAATCGCCGCGCCTACGGCGTCCGTCTGCAGGCCAACATGCTGATTGAAGCTGCCTTTGTGGCAGAGCTCGATTGAATCGCGAAGGTGAGCGAGGATGAAAACGCTGAGGCTGGGCCAAACCGCGCTGGTGACCTCGCAACTTGGCCTTGGCACTGTCGAGCTTGGCCTTGACTATGGCATCAAATCGCATGACGGACACAAACGCCCCACCGAGAGCGAGGCTGCGCATCTGCTGCATGAGGCGCTCGATCTTGGCATCCGCTTCATCGACACGGCCAGAATGTACGGCACCAGCGAGGATGTTATCGGCAATGCTCTGGCGCACCGCCGCGATGACTTTACGCTGGCAACCAAGGTCGCGCCGGCTCCCGCGCATTTGACTGGAGACGATGCTCTCAAGGCTCATGTCGATCAATCGGTCGCGGCCAGTTTGCGCGCACTTCGCACCGATCACATCGACCTGCTGATGCTGCATAGCCTGCGCGCGGCGCAACTGCCGCTTCTCGCTCCGCTTGCCGGGGCTCTGCGCGCCTGGCAGAACTCGGGCCATGTCCGTTTCATCGGAGCCTCGGTCTATGAGGATGCCGCGCAGCAGGTCCTGCAGAGCGGCCTCTTTGATTGCTTGCAGATTGCCAGCAATGCTCTCGACCGTGAGGCGGAGCGGTCGCTCCTGCCCGCTGCGCACGCACAGGGAGTCGGTATTGTCCTTCGCTCGGTCCTGCTCAAGGGCGTTCTCACCGAGCGCTATCGCGAGCTTCCGCCGGAGATGCAACCGCTGCGCGAAGCGGTTCGATCCCTCGATGCCCTGGCTCGGGAAGCAGGCATTTCGCTGCCGGAACTGGCATATCGTTATGCTTTGCATGCAGACGCCGTCATCCTTGCGGGCACGGCGCGCAGTCAGGAATTGCATGAGGCCGTTCGCTATGCCACGGCAGGACCGCTCGATACGGACCTGCTCTCCGCCGTTCGCCAAATAACAGTGCCCGATCGGGCTTTGCTCAATCCGGATCAGTGGACGTGGATGGAGATCGCCTGATGCATGCGGCAGCCGCTCACTCAACCATTTCGGGCAGTACGCCCAAATACTGGCCGACGCGTCCGCCGATGTCGGCTCTAATCTCCACGCTGCGAGGAAGCTGCGCGCCATGCCGCCCCAAAGAATGACCATTGATGATCTGGAAACTCCGGCGCTCGTCGTAGACATGGATGTCGTCGAGACCAATGCTGCGCGGATGGCAGTCTATGCCCAGGCACATGGATTGCATGTG
>DASZRQ010000176.1:0-2873 GCA_035549115.1 Occallatibacter sp.
GGCGCCGACGAAGTTGATATTGCGGAGCCAGTAGTTGGTCTCGTAATGCGAAGCGAGAACGATGACGCCGTCTTTGGAGCCGGGAAAGCGCACGATGAAGTTGCGCATGGCGACGGGGCCGATCGGCGTATCGGCGGTAAAGGCGTCTTCCTCGAGATGGTCGTGGGCAAGATGCGCGCGGAGAAAGGCTTCAGCCTTCAGATGGCCGGGACTGGTGGGCCAGCGGGGCCCAATCGCGACGAAGTCGCGGGCGTACTCATAGGCGCGGCCGCCGCTGAAGCGCTGCCCGTGGGCCGCCAGCGCGGCGAAAAGCAGGATCGCCGCCGCGGCACTCCGCAGAGCTGCATGCATCAGGAGGCTGCCGCTTCCTTCGCCTTGCGGCGCGAGGGGTGGAAGTACCACGAGACGGCGATGCCGATGAGATAGAGGCAGAGCATCGGAACGGCGTAGATGCACATGGTCCACGGATCGGGGCTGGGGGTGATGATGGCCGCTACGAGGAACACGGCAAGGATGGCGTAGCGGATGTTCTTCCAGAGAAAGCGCGGGCTGACGATGCCGAAGAGAGAGAGGAAGAAGATGAGGATAGGCATCTCAAAGCTGATGCCGAGGCCAAGGATGATGGAGAGGAAGAAGCCCGTGTACTCCTCGATGGTGACCATCGGGTTGAAGCTCTTGCCGAAGTCGACAATGAGTATCTTGAGCGCGCCGGGCAGCACGAAGAAGTAGCCGAAGGACGCGCCAAGCAGGAAGAGGCCCACCGTTGCCGCCATGAAGGGAATAACGAAGCGTTTCTCCTTCTGGTAAAGGCCGGGCGCGATGAAGAGCCACACCTGATAGAGGATGAAGGGCGAGGCGATGATGGCTCCGCCGATGAGCGAGACCTGCAGATACAGGTTCAGCGGGTCCATGGGATGGGTGTAGTTGAGCTTGATGTGGAGACGGTCAAGCGGCTCCTGCACGAAGCCGTAGAGCCGCACATGGAAGATGTACGCCACCAGGAAACCCACGGCGAGATATGCGGCGGAGTGCACGATGCGGCGGCGCAGCTCCTCGAGGTGCTCCATCAGGCTCATGCCGGGGAGCTCCGCGCGCTCGGTTACCGCCTGCCGCGCCTTGCCGATTGCGTCCGCGGGATCAACCATTATGGTTTACGGCCTCCGTGGCAGCGGCATTGTCCTGCTGAGGAGCGCCGGACCCGGCCGGCTGCTCCACCTGGCCCATGGGGTCAAGCACTTCGCTTGCAGCGGGGGCGCGGCGCACCACGGCCACGGTCTCTCCGGTGGAGGGAGGCTGAATGCGCGGGACATTCTCGGCTGGCGTCTCGATGGAAACGCCAGCGGCCGGCGCGGCAGTGCCGGACTGGGATTCGATGGCATTGACGGGCGCGGGATCGGCAGAGACCGACTCCTGCGGAAGCTGTTTGCGCTGCTCCTCTTCCTTCCTGCGCCGGTCGGCCTCCTCGGAAAGACGTAGTTCCTCTTCCATCTGGAATTTGAAGTCGTTGGAGGCCTTGCGGAACTCGTACATCAGCTTGCCGATCTGGCGGCCAATCTGCGGCAGGCGGCGCGGCCCAAAGACGACCAGCGCCATGACCATCAGAATGAGCGAATCCGCCATACCCAGGCTGCCGAGTTCGACTTGAGGCACGATTGCCATGAACGTTCATGATACCCGCCCGCGCAGCGGCCTCACAAACCCGTAAGTACTACCAGGTGAAGCCGCCGGAGGCAGGCGGCCATGCGCCGAGCATCTGGCGCGTGAGCACGATGCGGCCGAGGTGATAGGCATTGTGCGCGCCCAGATTTTCAAGCTGCTCGCGCACGGTCATCACGCGATCCGGCTCACCGGGGATGGAGGGGCAGCGGATGGGCTGGTCGAGGCGGGTGGCGTCTGCGGCAAACTGCGCAGCCTGTCCGACTCCGCGCAAAAAGCGCTCGCGCAGGGCGGCCCAGGGTTCGCGCTCCATATCGGGGACGGACGGGAAGCCCTCGGCCGCGCTTTTGGGATAGGGCGTGGGGCGACCGCTGATCCAGTCGAGGGAAACCTGCAGCCAGAAGGCGACATGCCAGAGCTCCTCATAGATGGAGCGGGGCACGCCCGCAGGCTTGCGATGCACCAGCTCTTCACTCAGGCCGCCGGTAATGTCCGATGGCGCGGCGGCAGCAGCATCGCCCGCGAGTACCCGCTGCAATTCGTTCATGGCAATTCCCCTTTGCGGATTCCCCGCCCTGCTTTGCCAGCTTCGCATGGCGGCGCGGGGGTCCGCATTTGTTAAAATTTGAGGAACGCGGAAGCTCCCGCGCGCGGCCGGAGATGAATCCGGCGGCCTGCGCGAGCATCCTTATTGCAAGGGCTGCAACAACCCCGTGGGTGGCAAGCATCCACTGCAGTCCACAGAGCCAGCAGACCGGCTCAGGCTTTCAACATCCCCGTTTGCCGGTGCGCGTGCGCCGGGCAGACTGAAGGCGGAATACGGTGACTCCTGTTCTTGACGAGCAAGCCACGGCCTCGCTGGCCGTCGACGCATCCTGCAGCCTGGAAAACTATCTCGCGCTGCCCGATCACTCCATGGACGAGCGGATCGCGGCGGCGCGCGCGCGGCTCGGCGCAAGCACGATCCTGCTGGGCCATCACTACCAGCGGGATGAAGTGGTGCGCTTTGCCGACTATACCGGCGACAGCTACAAGCTCTCGAAGATTGCGGCGGAGACCGATGCGCGGTATCTGGTCTTCTGCGGCGTGCACTTTATGGCCGAAAGCGCCGACGTGCTGGGCCGCGACGACCAGCAGGTGATTCTGCCGGACCTGAATGCGGGCTGCTCCATGGCCGACATGGCGGAGATTTCGCAGGTGGAAGACTGCTGGGAAGC
>DASZRQ010000177.1:0-7266 GCA_035549115.1 Occallatibacter sp.
CGGGGCGTGTCTGGCTCAAATGGGCCACCGTGTCATCGGTGTTGATGCAAATCCGACAAAAGTAGAGATGGTCAATCAGGGCCTGCCGCCCGTGATTGAAGCTGGCCTCTCCGAACTGATGCAGACCGTCACGCAGTCGGGTGCCTTCACCGCCACCGCATCCTGGCAGGATGCCATCGCTGCGAGCGATGTGGCTCTCGTTTGCGTCGGCACACCCAGCAGCCCCAATGGCAGCCTTTCCACCGAGCTCGTCAAGCGCGTCAGTGAGCAGATCGGCTCCGCTCTTGCTGCGCGCAGCGAATATTTCGTCGTCGCCATCCGCTCCACTGTGCTGCCCGGCACCGTCGAGCGCGTCGTCATTCCCATCCTCGAGCAGTGCTCCGGCAAAAAAGCCGGCGTGGACTTCGGCGTCTGCATGGTCCCCGAGTTCCTCCGCGAAGGCACCTCCGTCAAGGACTTCTTCCACCCCTCGCGCACGCTCATCGGCCAGTTTGACAGCCGCTCCGGCGACGCTGTCGCTGCGCTTTTCGAGGGCCTCGATGCGCCGCTCATCCGCAGCAGTATCCCGGTCGCCGAGAGCCTCAAATACGCGGACAATGCGTTCCACGCGGTCAAAGTCACCTTCGCCAACGAGATCGGCAGCATCTGCAAGGCTGCCGGCAGCGATAGCCATGAAGTGATGAAAATCTTCTGCATGGACACCAAGCTCAACCTGTCGCCTTACTACCTCAAGCCCGGCTTCGCCTTCGGCGGTTCGTGCCTCCCGAAAGACCTCCGCGCCCTCACCTACCATGCGCGCAGCTTCGATGTCGCCACGCCGCTGCTCGACTCCATCCTCGTCAGCAATCGCAAGCAGATCGATCGCGTCATCGCGCTGCTCCAGCAATACAAGGGCAAGTCCCTTGGCTTTCTCGGCCTCAGCTTCAAGCACGGCACAGACGATCTTCGTGAGAGTCCCATCCTCGACGTGATCGAAACCATGATCGGCAAGGGCTTTCACGTCGGCATCTACGACGAGTACGTCTCCATCGCCCGCCTCGTCGGCGCCAACAAGGAGTACATCCAGAAAGAAATTCCGCACATCTCCTCGCTCATGCGCGCCTCGGCCGAGGATCTCGTGCGCGAGTCTGAAGTCATTGTCGTCAGCACGTCGAGCGAAAAATTCCGCGACGTGCTCAGGCAGGCCGCGCGGCCCGGTCAGGTCATCATCGATCTCGTCCGCATCATCGAAGCCAGTGAACTCGCGAGTGAATATCATGGCATCAGTTGGTAGCGCCGTGGAAACCGAGCCCGCCGTGCCCGCCGCACAGAGCGGAGTCGCGCCCCAGCGCCGCGTGCTCCTGGTCTCCAACCGCGTCATGCACTACCGCGTCTCCGTCTACAACTACTTCTGGCGGCACTTCCGCGAGCATGGCTGGGACTTCGTCGTCCTCACCAACGAGCTGCAGCGCCAGAACCAGAACCCCCTTGCCTTCGAGCTCATTGAGAAGCCGTTTGACTTCGCCGAGTATCGCAGGGAGATCGAGCGCCTCCGTCCTGACGCGGTCATTCTCTTCCTTCATATGAAGGACCGTATCCTCTGGCCGCTCATTCACTGGCTCAAGCTCAAGCGTATCCCGGTCGCCATCTGGACCAAGACCCGCAACCTCGACGACCCCGACAATCGCATCCGCAACCTCTTCTTCGACTACCTGCACCGGCTCAGCAACGGCCTGATCCTCTACACCTCCGCCCTCATCCGCTACATCCCCTCGAGCCAGCGCAGAAAAGTCTTCATCGCCAACAACACCATCAACTTTGAGGATTTTCCGGAAGTCCGCGAATCCAGGGAAGAGATCAAGAGCAGCCTCGGCATCCCGTTTCAAAAAGTCGTGCTCTTCGTTGGCCGCATCGGAGAAGAGAAAAACCGCAAGAAGGTCGATCACCTCATCGACATTTTCCGCGAGACGGATCGCACGGATGTAGGCCTTGTCATCGTCGGTTCGGGCCTGGGCGATGAGCTGCGCGCGCGCATGAATCCTGCCAATACCCGCTATCTCGGTGAGGTTCATGACCCCGAGCACCGCGCCATCAGCCGCATCTTCAAAATGGCTGATGTCTGCTCCATTCCCGGCCATGTCGGCCTGGGCCTCAATCAGGCGCTCTTCTGGGGCCTGCCCATGGTGACCGAAGAAGGGAATCAGCCCCCCGAGATCGAGTATCTGCGCAACGGCGAAAACGGCTTCATCGTCGGTGAAGACGATGTGCAGGCTCTGCGTGAGCGCATCTTCTTTCTCCTCGACAACGATCAGGAGCGCACGCGCATGTCCGCCAACGCGCGGCATGACATTCTCGCCAACGCTTCCATTGATGGCATGTTCCAGGGATTTCTTTCCTGTGTTACAAAGATTGCCCGGTGACACGGCTACACTCTTCATCACGCATCATCAACGCATAGATACGCAGACGAAAGGACACGATGGAAGCGGTCAAGGAGAACACCACGGAGACGGCGGCAGCCCCCAGCCGCGCGGCAGAGCGCTACATGCAGAGCGCATCGCGCGTGCAGGCCTGGGTTGAAAAGAGCAACTATAAAGGCTACGAACCCTTTGACGGCCTCTCCAGCCCGCTGCGCGCCCTTACCTTCCGCAACCTGCTTGCCGAACGCATTCTGCAGCAGGCCGTGCGCCAGTCGCCCATCAACTTCCGCCCGCTCATCGGCATCAAAAAACTCGACTCCACCAAGGGCCGCGGCATGATGGCCTGGGGCTATCTGCTGCTGCACAAGGCCACCGGCAACAAGGACTACTGGAACAAAGCCGTCGACAGCCTCCGCTGGCTCGACACCCACAAGTCACCCAAATTCGAGAAGCACAGTTGGGCAAACTATTTCGACTTCTCCAGCCGCGGCGGCGCTTACTTCAAGGACGACAGCATCATCGTCTGGACCGGCCTCAACGCGCAGGCCTTCATGGAGGCATTCGAGCAGTCCGGGGAACAGTGGTTCCTCGACATCGCCCTCAGCGCCTGCGACTGGATCATGTCCCTGCCTCGCGAGAAGACCGAGCACGGCACCTGCATCAGTTACTTCGCCCACGCGCAGGAGTCCATCCACAACGCCAGCATGCTCGGTGCGGCGGCCCTCGCCCGCGCTGCGCGTCTGGCCAACCGGCCGGACTATCAGGAACTCGCTCGCGAGGCCATGGTCTACAGTTGCACTGCCATGCTGCCCAGCGGCGCATGGTGGTATGCCGAAGGGCCGCAGTTCATGTGGATCGACAACTTCCACACCGGCTACAATCTCGACAGCCTCAAGTGCTATATCGAAAATAGCGGCGACACAGAGTTCGCTGGCCATCTCACTCGCGGCCTCGATTTCTTCAAACAGAACTTCTTCGAGCCCTCTGGCCGTCCCAAGTACTATCACAGCCGTCCTTATCCCATCGACATTCAGTGCGCTTCGCAGGCCATCGACACGCTCGCCTACTTCTCCGTCGACGATCCCGAGTGCCTCGCTCTCGCGCAGAAGGTAGCCAGTTGGACCATCGACAACATGCAGGCCTCGGATGGTCACTTCTACTTCCGCAAGTATCCTCTGGGCATCACCGCCCGCACCGCCATGCTGCACTGGGGCCAGGCCACCATGTTCAAAGGGCTGTCCCACCTGGTTCTCCGCCTCGCCGGAACCAAGGCATAATGCGGTAATGGTCTCTGGTCTTCTCGCAAAGAGCGCATCGCGCATCCCCATGCCGTGGATGCGCGCGCTTTCAGGTGTGCGCCTTGTGGTGCCCTACTACCACATGGTCAGCGACCGGCATGTTCCTCACGTAAGCCATCTCTACAGCTTCCGTGGCGTTGCCGCATTCACCGCGGACGCCGAATACCTCGCCCGTCACTTCCAGCCCGTCACCCTCAGCGATATCGTGGCCGCCCTCAACGGCGGCGCACCGCTGCCGCGTGCCTGCGTCCACCTCACCTTCGACGACGGCTTCCGGGAAATGCACGAAGTCGTCGCGCCCATCCTTCGCCGCGTCGGCTTGCCCGCCACCTTCTTCCTCAACACAGCTTTTCTCGATCGCGGCGGGCTCGCGCACCACAACGTCATCAGCCTCATCCTCGATGCCGTCGCGTCCGATCCGGTTCGTGCCTCGGCCGCCGAGACCTGGGCGCAGGCCAATCTGCCCGCGCCATCGCAGCCCGCTGCACTCCGTCAGCGCCTGCTCTCCATCCGCTATGCGCAGCATGCCCAGGTGCGCGCACTTGCCGATCATCTGCACATCGACATCGGCGGCTACGTCGCGGAAGCTCAGCCCTATCTCTCTTCTGATCAGGTAAAGAGCCTTCTCAATCAGGGCTTCAGCATCGGCGCGCACAGCCACGACCATCCCCATTACGCTGACCTGTCTCTCGCCGATCAGCTTGCGCAGACGTGCACCAGCATGGAGTTTCTTGAGACGCGCTTTGCCATCCAACCAAAATCGTTTGCCTTCCCGCATAACGATGTCGGCGTAGGCCCAGAATTCTTTGCCAGGGTCTTTGACGAGAAGCTGCTGGATGTTTCGTTCGGCACTGCGGGCCTGGTGCCGCACTTTCATCCGCGCAATATCGAGCGCTTCACCATGGAGAAGACCGACGCTCCGGCTGCGCAGATTCTCGCACATCAGTTTGCCCGCTCGGCCTACCAGAAATTTCGCCCGCGAAGCTGATCCAAAAGCACGTGTGCCCCGGATGCATCGGCAACCGGGGCACACATGGCAGGGTGTTGAGACGGGAAACTAGTTCACCGTGCCTTTCAGGTTGGTGGGCGGTGCCGGCTTGTTCGCTGTTGAGCCGGTGCCATAGCAGGACTCGGGATTGAACGATCCACCCGCGCCCGGCCCGCTCAGATAGCAGTTCTCAGCCGGGTTGGCGTTGATCGTCGGGTTGCCTTCCGGCCCCTCCAGCGGCCACGGATAACCGGAAAGAAAGCTGGGCTCAGCCGTGGTGTAGTAGAGCGAGTTGGGAAGCGTATGATTTGTGCCGCCTTCCCAGTACGCCACACCCATCGTCTTGTAGTCCCAGTTGCCGTGATTCAGTGAGGTTGTGTCCGTGCTCGGAATCGTGCCGCTGGCTCCGGCAAAGCTGTACACAATCGGCGCGCCCTTTTCGGCATACTCGTTAAAGCCGCGCAGCGTCGCATTCGACCACGTTGTGTGCATGCCGGTGTGGCCCAGCACGTTGCCCACAAACGAGTAGTAGGTCTGCATCGGGTAAAGGTCGATCGCATCATAGCCTTCTCCCGGCGGGAAGCTCGGCACACCAGTGCCCGTTTCGTCGCCCCACAGCCAGTTGCGGAAGAAGACAAAATGCGACGAGCTTCCCCAGTAGTTGTCGGCCGTCACATGCGAGGCGATGTTGCCTTCCCACAGGTTCATGTAGGGATGGCCGCCGTGCGAGGTGCGCGCCGAACCGAGATACGTCAGGTCGTCGGTGTACAGGTCATCGATGTAGTTGTATAAGACGACGGTTCCCGATCCGCCTCCCTGATACACAATGCCGTGGCGGTTGTGCCGCATGATGTTGTTTTCGACCTTGTGGTCGCTGTTGATGAACTGGAAGTAGATGCCGTAGTTCGCGCCGCTGGCAGAGGAGAGTCCGTCATGCACATAGCAGTCGCGGATCTCGTCGCCATAGCTGTAGTCCATCTCAATGTGCGCTGAGCCGCTGGAGCTGCCGGTATTCTGCGTCTCCACGCCCTTCACCCAGCAGTAGAGGCATCCGCGCAGCAGGATGATCTGCTTCGACCCGATGTTGGCCTGGCCCGCGACCTTGAAGTATTCAAAGCCGGCCTTCTGCGTGCCGAACGTGTAGATGCGGTACTCCGGATTCGTATACAGCGTGTAGTAGAGGGGCCGCGAGAGTGTCAGCGTATTGCCGCTCACCGCCGTCACCTGCACAATCTGCTGCATCACGCGATAGCCCGTGTTGTCGCCGCACCAGCTGCAGTGGCCGTCGGCGCCATCCACGCTCACCAGTGTGGGGTCGTTGTCGGCAAACACCGAGATCCAGCTTCCCGCCGTAGGCGATCCGCTCGAGACCGTGATCGTAGTGTCGCCTTTCTGCGGCGAGCCGCTGATGGTGTAGCCCGGTACGTTGTTCGCGTAGGAGGTGGCCGGCGACATGCTGAAGCCGCCGCCTGTTGTAAGTTGTCCACCGGTTCCTAGATTGAAAAGTGTATTTGATGGTCCTGCTCCTCGCAGCACCATGTTGCTTTTGATCTTGACCGTACTGTTGATCAGATATGTGCCTGCGGGAATGAACACCGCAGTGCCGGAGGCCGCATTGTTAATGCAGGTCTGGATCGCCGGTCCGTCGTCGGTAGTTCCGTTGCCGGCCAGTCCCGTGCACGTCACGGATGTGTAGTCCGGCAATGTGCCGCCGTTCCACAGATCCGATCCTGCTTGCCAAGGAATGGTGCGGCAGTTGGAGGGGCAGCCCGTGTTATCGCTGGGGAGGCTATACGATTGCGCATGGAGCTCCGGGCAGGTGATCGACCCGCCGACAAAGAGCGCGCCGCCGACAAAAAGTGCAGCGGCAAGGAGAGCCCAAAGAGAGCTGAGTTTGAACATGGATCATACCTCGTTCAGGAATGAATTGGGTCTCCCAGGGGCTGGATCCAGGAGACGCTGGGGGAGTGATTGGACGACAAAACGCCAAGCTCAGGCTTATCGTCCATCGCCGCGTGCATCGTGTCAATCAGAATCAGGCTCGGCCTCCGGGCCTCGGGTACACCAACGTGCTGTACCTGCTCAAATGCCTCAAAAGAATCGGTTTTCCCATGTACCAAAACGGTTCGAAAGCCGCTTCTGGTGGCGCATTTTCAGACAGCGCTTCCGCACTTCACAGCAGTTGCGCGTACCGCGCGGATTCGTTTCTCCTGACGCAAGAAAACACTCCCTTCCGGGGTGTCTGTATGCAGGAATTTGCAGAGCTCGATCGGCTCCGCTGAGTCGTTCGCGGTCACATGCAGTGTGCGATCGCAAGGTCAGCTAGCCAAGGCGGAAGAGTGCCATCAGGAAGTGCAGCGTTACTTCCATTAGACCACGAGGCGGCCCTTTTAGCACAGCACAATGTCCATCGTTCATAATCATCGCTACAGGTTCAATGCAGAGGTTTGCCGGCGGGGCTTTGGCCGTCCGCCGTCGCGCGCTCAGGAGGCTGCGTGAGCAGTGGTTCGGAAACAAATTCCCCAAACGTAAACGCGGACAAGGCGAACGCGCATCTCGAGACGGATCACCTGCTCCCCGA